>JBEBWI010000055.1:0-16637 GCA_040392345.1 Leucobacter soli
GAAGACCGAGACCTACTCGTAGACGGCGACGAGGCGGCCCGTGGTCTTGCCCTGATGCAGCAGCTCGAGCGACTCGGGGATCTCGTCGAAGGCGATCGGGGTGATAGTCGGGTTCAGCCCCGACTCCCCCATCAGCCGGTACACGTGCGCGATGTCTTCGACGGTACCGCCGCGCGAACCGATGAGGCGCGCGAGCTTGAAGACGAGCTTCGCGGTCGAGATCTCCGCAGTCTCGCGGCCCATGCCGACCTGCACGATCGTGCCGTGCTCGGCGATCACCTCGATGGCGCCGGCCGTCGTCGTGCCGAAGCCCGCGTAGTCGGCGATGAGCTCGAGGCCGGCGTCTGCGAAGTCGCGGATGTCGGCGGCGACGCCGGCGGCCCCCAGCGCACGGATCTCATCCCAGAGCGCCTCCTTGGGCTCGGCGACGTACACCTCGGCGCCCTCGATCACGGCGATCTGCGCCGCGATCTGGCCGAGCCCGCCGTAGCCGATCACGCCGATGCGCTGCCCCGGCCTCGGCCCGCCGCCGACGGCCAGGCCGCGGTAGGCGGCACGGCCGGCGTCGGTGCCCATCGCGGCGAACGCGAACGAGACGTTCTCGGGCACGCGCACGAGATCCTCGGGCAGGGCGGTGCAGTACGCGGAGTACCCGCCGCCGCGGCCGAGACCCGGGCGGGTGCGCCCGGCCGGAAACACCCCGACCCGGTCCCCCACCGCGAAGCCACTGACTTCAGGGCCGACGTCGACGATCACACCGGCGAGCTCGTGCCCGAGCGTCAGCGGGAACGGGCCGATGCGCTCCGACCAGTGAGGCTCGTGCAGAATGCCGGCGTCGGTGTGGCAGAGCCCCGCCGCCTTGATCTCGATGAGCACCTCGTCGGCCGCGGGCTTCGGCACCTCCACGTCTCGAAGCACGAGCGGTCGGCCCACCTCTTCGAACTGCCACGCGAGCATTGCGCCTCCTCAGTACTTGATGCGGCCGGCGGTCTCGCCGCCGTCGATCGTGAACTCGGAGCCCGTGATGTACGGCGCCTCGTCGCTCGCGAGGAACAGCACGAGGTTCGCCATCTCCCACGGCTGGCCCATGCGCTTCTGCGGCACCCACTTCTGGGTCTGGTCGAGGCCCTCGGTGAGCGGGGTCACGAAGGCGCCCGGGTTGATCGAGTTCACGCGGATGTTCGCGTCGGCGAGGTCGAGCGCCGCCTGCTTCGTGAGGCCGCGCAGACCGAACTTCGAGGAGACGTAGCCGGCGAGGCTCGGCACGGCGCGCAGGCTCGCGATCGAGGCCACGTTGATGATGACGCCGCCGCCCGCATCGCGCATGTGCGGAATCACCGCTTTGATGCCGTAGAACGGGCCGTTCAGGTTGGTGTCCATGATCTCGCGCCACTGCTCGTGGGTGTAGTCGAAGAGGTTTCCGAAGTTCGCGATGCCGGCATTGTTGACGAGCACATCGATGCGACCGAACTCCTGCAGCGCATGGTCGACCGCAGCAGCCCACTGCTCGACGTTCGCGACCTCGAGCACCGCGCTGCGGGCGTTCTCGCCGAGTCGCGCGACTGCGGCGTCGAGCTTCTCCTGGCTGCGCCCGGTGATGACGACCTTCGCACCCTCGTCGATCAGCGTCTTGGCGATCGCCTCGCCGAGCCCTTGGCCGCCGCCGGTGACCAGCGCGACCTTTCCCTCTACACGGCCCATGCTGTTCGCCTCCACTACTCTGTGCTTGCCGGTTCATTCAGCGCTTGCTGGTTTGTTCGACACAAACGCGCTAGTCTGATTATCATAGTCATAGTTTCTGTCGAGCGAGCGAGATTCTCGGGTCTCATCAATTCTCAGGGGCGCGGATCACGGTCACAAAGGAGTTTCCAGACATGTCAGCTGCAGCATTCGCGCAACGTTTCACCGGCGACGTGGCGCTTGTCACCGGGGCGGGTTCGGGCATCGGCGAGGCGACCGCACGCCGTCTCGCGGCCGAGGGCGCCGCGGTGGCCATCGTCGACGTGAACCAGGAGGCGGCGGAGCGCGTCGCCGACTCGATCGTTGAGGCCGGCGGGCGCGCGAGCGCCCACTCGGCCGATGTGCGCTCGGCCGATTCGCTCGAGACAGTCGTCGCCGACGTGGTCGCGCGATTCGGCGAGATCTCCGTCGTCTTCACCGCAGCGGGGGTCGCCGGCTCGAAGATTCCGAGCCACGAGCTGCCCGACGACGCCTGGTTCGGGGTGCTCGACATCAACCTCACCGGCACCTACTTCACCATTCGCGCGGCCCTCCCTTCGATGCTGCGCCGGGGCGGCGGCTCCATCGTCACCTGCGGTTCGACCTCGTCGTTCGTCGCGACGCTCGGCGGGGGCATGGCTCCCTACCGCGCGTCGAAGGGCGGTGTGAAGATGCTCACGCAGACGCTCGCGATGGAGTACGCCTCGCAGGGCATCCGCGTGAACTGCGTGTGCCCCGGCGCAGTCGTCACCGGCCTGAAGAAGAACACGGCCGCCCTCGTACCGACGGACGAGCCCGAACAGACTCCCCCGCCCGCCGGCGGCAACCGCCTCTCGGTGCCGATGGGCCGCTACGGCGAGGCGTCGGAGATCGCCGCCGCCGCCGCGTTCCTCGCGTCGGACGACGCGTCGTACATCACCGGCCAGTCGCTACTGGTCGACGGCGGCGTGACCGCGGAATAGCAGCGGCTTCGAAGGCCCGGAACCTCGAAAGGAGACATCGGAATGTCTGAGCGAAACGCGGGATCCGCCCCCATCACGATCGACGGGGCCATCGACCTGCACTGCCACTTCGGCCCCGAGGAACTGGTCGCCCAGGTCACCAAGGCCGCGCACGCCGTCGACCCGGTCGAGGCCGCGCAGGAGGCTGCGGACGCCGGCATGCGGGGTATCGTGCTGAAGGCGCACGAGTTCCCCTCGGTCATGTCGGCCTATCTCGCCCAGAAGGCGGTGCCGGGCGTGCAGGTCTTCAGCAGCATCTGCATGGATCACCCGGTGGGCGGCCTCAATCCGCAGGCCGCCGAGAACGCGCTCATCAACGGTGCGAAGATCGTCTGGCTGCCCACGCTCTCGGCCCACCAGGATCCGCCCGTGCTGCTCGAGAAGGCGTTCCACGTGACCCGCGGCCTGCGCGTGATCGATGACGAGGGCGAGATCATCGAGGAGGTGCGCCAGATCATGGATCTCGTGCGCGAGCATGACGCCGTGCTCGCGACGGGCCACATCTCGCGCGAGGAGCACTTCGCCGTCGCGCGCGCCTTTCAGGAGCGCGACCGGCTCATCGTGACGCACGCCATGCAGGAGGTCGCGGGCCCCGGCCTCACCGCCCAGGAGTGCGTCGAGCTCGCCGATCTCGGCGCGGTGATCGAGTTCGCAGCGCACTCGTGCCACGGCAAGCCCGCGATCTTCGAGCAGGTCGCGAAAGCGGTCGGGCGCATCGGCGCGGAGCGCGTGGCGCTGTCGACCGACTACGGGTGGACCACCAATGCCCCGCACCCCGCCGAGGGCTTCCAAGGCTTCGTCAACCGGTTCTGGAACGAGGGCGTCTCGAACGAGGAGCTGCGCACGATGACGGCGAGCGTGCCCGAGCGCCTGCTCGGCCTGAGGTAGTCCTCGCCGAGCCCTCCTACTCGCGTCGAGTGAACCCGGAGGCACCATTCCGATCGTTCGGGTAGCGCTTCCGAGCTCACTCGGCGCAGGCGACAGTGGATCGCGGGAGGCGCCCCTCAGCGGGCGGTGCGGCCGCCGTCAGCGGCCCAGATCTGACCGCTGACGAACGACGCCTCGTCGCTCGCGAGGAACGCGACGACGTTCGCGAGCTCCGACGGCTCGGCACCGCGCCCCATCGGCACGCTCTCGAGGATCTTGCGGAGATTCTCCTCGTCCCACGCCTGCAGGATGGCGGTGTTCACGACGCCCGGGGCGATGGCGTTCACACGGATATTGTCCTTCGCGTACTCGAGCGCGGCGGCCTTCGTCAACTGCACCACCGATCCCTTTGACGCGACGTAACCGGAGGTGAGGGGGGTAGCGCGCAGGCCCGCGAGAGAGGCCGTGTTCACGACCGCCCCGCCGCCGCTCTCGAGCATGAGGCGCAGGCCCGCGGCGAGCACGAGGAACACACCCCGACTGTTGACCGCGAACACCCTGTCCCACTCCGAGATCGGGTACTCGTGAATGCGGGCCTGCCCGCCGGGAATACCGGCGTTGTTCGCGAGGATGTCGAGCCCGCCGTGCTCTGCGCGGATCCACTCCTCGAGTTCGCGCACACTGTGCTCGTCGCTCACGTCGACGCGACGGTGCTGGGCACCCAGTTCGGCGGCGGTGTCGGCCTCGGCCCCGCTGATATCGGTGACGATGACGCGGGCGCCCTCCTCGACGAACTTCGTGGCGATCGCCTTGCCGATGCCTGCGCCGGCACCGGTGACGAGGGCGAGCTTGCCTTCCAGACGACGGGTCATGTGTGAGCCTCCTTCGAAGAGAATGGTCGGTTATCCGGCGTTCGACAGATCGGGGATGATCGTCGCGAGTTCGGGCCAGGCGATGAGCACCACCACCACGAGGATCGCCATTGGCAGGAACCACAGCATCGTCCAGAAGATATCGCTGAGCCTGATGCTCTGGCCCTGATTGACCTCAGGATCCTTCACGATGCTGTGGATGATCATCGCGATGATGCCGACCGGCGGCGAGAGCACCGCGAGCTCGCCCATGAACACCACGAACACGCCGAACCACAGCAGCGAGATGTCGAGCGACTCGAGCGTCGGGATCAGCAGAGGAACGGTGAGCACCATCATCGGCAGCGACTCCATGAACGAGCCGAGCACGATGTAGACGACCGTCATCACGATGAGGAACTCGACGCGATTGAGATCCCACGCGGCGACGAGATCGGCCATGCCGTTGCTGATACCGGTGAGCGTCATCATGCGCGAGAGCATCTCGACGCCGACGAGCATGAAGAAGATGCCGCCGACGTTCGCCACGGCGCCGAGCGATGCCTTGCGAACGGCCGTGACCGGGCTGATCACCGGCTTGCCGGCGGGCCGCCACACGAAGGTGAGCACCAGTGCGCAGAGCGCCGCGAATGCGCCCGCCTCGGTCGCGGTGAAGAGACCGGAGAACATGCCGACGACGATGATCACGGCGAGGATCGGCAGCGGCCAGGTGCGCGCGAGCGTCTTCCACCGTTCGGGCCACGACGTGGCGACCTGCTCCTTGTTCACGGCCTTCTGGCCGCCCATCTTGAAGAAGGAGGCCATGATCACGAGCATGATCGTGAACATGATGGCGACGACGATGCCGGGGAGGATGCCCGAGAGCAGCTGCTGGCCGACCGGCACCTCGGCGATGCCCGCGTACAGCACCAACAGGATGCTCGGCGGAATCAGCTGGCCGGGAAGGCTGGCGACGATGACCGAACCGACCGCGAGACGCTTGTCGTAGCCGGCCTTCAGCATCTCGGGAATGCCGATGCGGCTGAGCGCGTAGACGACGCCGGCGGTCGAGCCGCTCACCGTCGCGAGCCCCGTGCCTGCGAGGTTGGTGCCCACGGCGAGCCCACCGGGCATCCAGGCGAACCACTGACGGGCCGCCTTGTAGACGCCCTCGGTCATACCGGAGCGCCACATCAGCAGGCCCATGACGATGAACATGGGGAGCACTGAGAGGCTCCAGCTCGAGATGGCGTCGATGGGCACGTTCTCGAGCGACGTCTGGATGATGGCCCAGCCGCGCATCGCGTACATCGCGAGCAGCGACGGCAGGATCATCGCCATGGTCGCCGTGAACTTCATGAACAGCATGCCGACCATCATCACGACGCCGGCGATGCCGATGCTGACCTTGTCGCTGCCCGGCAGGAACATGTAGACGAGCGCGCCGAGCACGACGGCCGCGTTCACGGAGAACGATATCCAGCCCTTGAGCACTCCGGGCTCGCGCGGCTCCTTCTCAATGGAGGTGCTGAGCAGTGTGGTGACGGCGCTCATCGTGCGTCTCCCTTCGAGTCGGTATCAGCGGTATCAGCGGTGTCGGCATCGGCGGCATCCAGCAAGCCGCGCGCGCGGAGGTCGTCCTCGCGCTGGATCGGATCGTCGCCCAGGCCGACCCCGTCATCGTTCGGAATCCCGTCGGGGTCTGCGCCGAGCGCGTGCTCGCCGAAGCGGGCGACTTTGATCGCCGCGTAGAGCAGTTGGATCGTGAAGACCGCATAGGCGAGTGTCAGGAGCATCTCGATCGGCCACAGCGGAAAGTCGGTGGCGCCTGCGGAGATCCCCTTGTCGAGGGAGTGCAGCGCCTCGCCGAGCCCGAACCAGGAGATCAGCGCAGCCACGATCGCGGTGATCACGTTGACGACGACGGTCGTCCATTTGCGCATCACCGCGGGAAAGGAGTCGAAGAGCAGATCGGCGATGATGTGCTCGTTGCGGGCCTGCGCGGCGACGAGACCGAGCAGTGCCAGCGAGGGAAGGTACCAGAACTGCGTCAGCTCGAGCGTGCCGTAGATCGGCATTCTGAAGAAGGAACGGGAGAGCGCGTTGATGACGACGTGCAGCATCATGATGATGAGCACGAACACCGCGAATACCTCGATACCCGTGAGCAGGCGATCTCTCAGCGTCTTTCGGGTCTGTGTCTCTGGTTGTGTAGTCACGTTCCGTGTGCCCAATCGGATCGAATGGATGGTGAATGATTGCCGAACTGTCAGCCTAGGGGCCGACGGGATCGAGAATCCCGTCACGGGGCGTCCTCCCCGTGACGGGATTCTCTGCGTTGCGCCTCTTCAGTCCGGCTTTACGGGCGGTAGGGCTTGTAGACGGTCTCGGCGACCTCGCCCTGGATGAACTCGTAGAGCGCATCGGTGTTCTCATCGAGCCAGGCCTGGATGTCGGCGTATTCGACATCCACCTCGAAGCCCGCGGCCGCGACCTGCTGCGCCCACGAGTCCTGCAGCGCCTCGGCGTTGCTCACGAAGTCGGCACCGGCGGTGTCGGCGACGATGTCGAGAATCGCTGGCTTCGCGTCGGCCATCGCCTTCACCGTTGCGGAGTCGAACTGCTCGATGCTGCCGCCGTGCTCGACGACCGAATCGTTGAGCAACTGGTAGTTGCCGATGACCTTGGCGATGTTGCCCGCGACGAACGTCGATGCGCGGTCCCAGATGAGCTGCTGCGCGACGAGCGGCAGCGAATCCCAGGTCGCCTTGCTGAAGTTCAGCATCGATGCACCGGCGATGAAGCTCGCCTCGGGATCGATCACGATGTTCGGGGCGACCTCGGGCAGACCCACGACCAGAGCGGAGGTTCCGGTGGTCTGCACGCAGTTCACAGCACCGCGCTGCAGCGCCTCGTAGAACTCGGTGAACGGCATCGACGTGGGCGAGGCGCCGATGGCCTTCACCTGCTCCTGCTGCAGTGCACCCGAAGCCGCGACCACCGCCCCGCCCAGCTGAGCGGGAGTGGTGTGCTCGGTGGCGCAGATGAGCGCGCCCGCACCGGTGTTCCAATACGGTGCGATCGGCACCATGCCGAGATCTGCGGATTCCTCGATGAGCGCATCGCTCTCGAAGCCCGCCTGCAGCGGCCACACGTTCGAAGAGATCGCGCCGAAGATCGGGCTCGCGTTCGAGATGACGTTCATGTTGACGAGCGAGGCCGCGACGGGAAGTTCCTCGGGGAAGTACTGCGGAATCACGTGCGAGATGTCGAGGCGCCCGTCGTTGAGCGCATCGATCGCCTCGAGCGGTGAGGCGTAGGCGCTCGAGAAACCGAGATCGAAGCTGATCTTCCCGTCCGACCATTCCTCGAGCTCCGCGATGAAGTCCTCGAAGTCCTTGCCGCTCGCAGCGCCCTTGGCCGCCGACGACTGTGCGCGCAACTCGACGGGATCGATGTCGGCGAACGCAGCCTGCCATTCCTCCTTCGTGGCGCCGAACGCGACGCCTTCCTCGCTCGAGCTGCTTCCGCTGTCGGTCTCTGCCGGGGTGCCCGATGAGCATGCGCTCAGAGCAAGAGCGAGTGCTCCGATTCCCGCCACCAACGAAAGGGTGCGAGAGGTGCGGCTTTTCAGAACCATTGGCTCCTCCAATATTCACGGCGTTGTGCTTGGGGCCCGAGTTCGCCGTTGAAAGCTCGGGGTGAAAAGACTTGGCTTGGCCTTTCGTGATAATTATGAGCCTATTTCGCCGCGCATCGCAAGTCGTTCATTTCCGCCTCCCGAATCGTTACCTGATTTCGCACGCTTCGATGCCCCGGGAAATCGTCCAGATCTCAGTCCTGGCGCGGAAGCGCGGCGTCGATGAGCCCCCAGTCGAGGGCGCGCTCGGCGCCGATGGTGCGCGCGCTGAGGGCGAGCCATGCCGTGCGATGTCGCCCGATCCGCCGCGAAATGCTCGCCGTTCCGCCCGCCCCGGGGATCAATCCCATGGTCACCTCGGGCAGCCGGAACACGGTACTGCCCCGCGCCACGACTCGCCCCGCGAAGGCCGCGATCTCGATGCCGGCACCGATGCAGGCGCCATGGACCTCGACCGTGATGCGGTCGCCGAGTCGGTGGATCAGGTGGCCCGCTCCGGCCCGCGTGCGGATGAAATGCGCGAGCCCGGTATCGGGGCTGAGCCCGAACTCCGAGAGCTCCCCGCCCGAGCTGAACATGCGCCCCGCACCGTCGAGCCGCACCCGCGTGATGCTCGGATCGAGGAGTGCCGCTCGCAGCGCATCGGCCAGCGCATCGCGCAGCTGCCGCCCATAGGCGTTGCGCCGCTCGGGCCGGTTCAGCGTGACGTGAAGCTCATCCATGCCGACGCCGTCAGCGCCGGCCTCTCCCGTGATCCGTTCGATCAGCACCGGCTCGGGCACCGGATCGGGCTGCCGCATCCCGGGCTCGCGCACCTCGCCCAGCCAGTGAGCGAACTCGCGTGAGCGCAGGAGCGCGGAGAACGCGAACGACTCGATGTTCACCGCTTCGATCACGCTCGCCCGCTCGGCGGCCCGCAGCACCTGTGCGAGCACCGTGGCGGCGAGCGGGTTGGCCCGCACGACCGCGGCGACCTCTTCGAGCGCCGCGTCGGGGTTGCGGGTGGGCACGACCTGACGCGCTTGGGCGAGCGCGGAACCCTCGGGGGCGAGGTTCAGGTCGAGCGCGTCGAGCAGCTCGGCGAGCGGCTCGGTCGAATGCTCAACGGGGCCCACCTCTCGCGACACCCCCACCCGCACGACCGATTCGAAGCTTCGGCACGCAGCGGAGGCGGCGGCCAGGTCTTCGGCGGGGAGCAGGGCAGCCGAGTCGAGATCGACGATGAGCAACGCGTGCTCGGGCGCGCCGTCTGGGCCGAGCAGCGGCACGGGCAGCATCCCGTCTCGCAGTTCGGCGACCGTGAGGGCGAGCCTGGCGTGTTCGGTGTCTGAGTGATGAGCCACAGATCCAGTATGCCGACCGCCACCGTCTGCGCGGCACCTGGAATGATGGTGCGGTATGAGCACCTCCGCAGCAGCGCCCGCCGCGGCAGCCGAACCCGCGTCGGCGCCGCGCCTGCTCCTGCCCGCGGGCCTGCTCGCGCATCTCCGCGCCCGCGTGCCGCAGATCGACGGGGCTGAGGCGTGGGCGGTGGGCGGCGCCTGGTTGACGGGTGTGCCGGGCAGCCCGCCGCTGCTGCCGCCGGGTCGCGCGGCGAGCGTGGCTCGCGCGCTCGCCGAGTGGATCGCCATCTGTTCCCCCTCGTCGCATCTTGCCGCACTCGACGGCGCCGCACTGCTCAGCGAACGCGCGGCTTACACGGGTTGGCAGCGGCGGGGCGCTGTCACGCTGGGCGGGGCGGGCAGACTGCTGCCGCTGGGCGCCGGGCCGAGCGGCGACGCCGGCGAGGCGTTCGCCGCGGTCTCGTGCGCCCGGGTCGACGACCCGCTGCTCTACGGGGCGGCGTTCGGCATCGAGATCGCGGCCGACGACCCGTGGCCCGAGCTCGCCCGGGCCGTCGCAGGGGTCGATGCTCCGACCCTGCGCCGAGTCGCGCTCGAGCTATCGCTGCCCTGCTGGCCGGTCGAAGCGCCGCCGCAGAGGGCCTCGGCCGCGCGCGGCGAGAAGTTCGCCGAAGCGTTCGCCGAGCCCGTCGCAGGTGAGCACCGGCCCCGCGACCTCTCGGGCGCGCGGGTGGTCGATTTCAGCTCGCTGTGGGCCGGGCCGCTGTGCGCGAACCTGCTGGGTCTCGCGGGCGCGGAGGTGATCAAGGTGGAGTCGGTGCTGCGACCCGACGGGGCGCGCCGCGGCGAGCGCGACTTCTACCGCATGCTGCACGCGGGTCACCGTGCGGTGTCGTTCGACCCTCGAGATCCGGCATCGCTCGCGGCGATCGACTCGCTGGTGGCAACCGCCGACATCGTGATCGAGGCTTCGCGGCCGCGTGCGCTCGCGCGGCTCGGCATCGATGCGACGCGCCACGTCGCCGGGGGCGCGACCTGGGTCTCGATCACCGCGGCGGGTCGCGCGAGCGAGCGGATCGGTTTCGGCGACGACGTCGCGGCGAGCGCGGGCCTCGTCGCCCACCCGCATGCCGAGCGCCCCGACGCCGCCCCCTGGTTCGTCGGCGACGCGATCGCCGACCCGCTCACGGGGTTGCTGGCGGCTGCGATCTGCATGACCGAGACTGTGAGCGCCGGAAGCCGCACCGGTGAGCTCTGGGATCTCTCGATGCGCGACATCGTGCGATTCACCTTCGCGTTCGACGAGGTTCTCACCGCCGAGGGCCGGCCGCTGCCGGGCACGCCCCTGCCGTCGGCGGTGCAGCCCCGGCGGCGACCCGGCGATGAAGCCGGCCTGCCGCACGGGACGCCCGAGCCGTCGGGGCCGCCGGAGCTCGGCGCCGACAATCCCGAACTCCTAGGACTGCCCGTACCGGAGCCGGACTCGGCTGAGCGCCATGGATGAGCTCGCATCGCACCCGACGGCGCCTTCGCGGCTGATCACGAGCGCCGAACTGCCGTTCGGCCAATCGGGTCGCGCATCCGGGCTCAGAGACGTACGGGTCGAGGACGGGCGGGTGATCGAGGTCGCGGCGCGCATCGAGCCGCGACCCGGCGAATCCGTCACCGATGCGGCGGGCGCGGCGCTGCTGCCCGGGCTGCACGACCACCATCTGCACCTCTTCGCGCTCGCAGCGGCCCGGGCCTCGGTCGACTGCTCGCTGGCGCGAACCCCGGCGCAACTCGCTGCGCTGTTCGCGGCGGCCGTGAGCTCCGACCGAGCGGGCACCCCCGCGATGGTGCGTGCGATCGGGTATGCCGAGTCGCTCGCCGGCGACCTCGACCGGTATGCGCTCGACCGTCTGACGGGCGACCTGCCGGTGCGAGTGCAGCATCGCAGCGGCGCGCTGTGGGTGCTGAACAGCGCGGCGCTGCGCACGCTCGGGCTGCTGCACCGGTACACGCCCGCTACCGCGCCCCATCCATCGCTCGAACTCGAACTCGGCATCACGGGCGATCATGAAGACGCCGGCCTTCCGACCGGCCGGGTGTGGCGCGGCGACGGCTGGTTGCGCACGCTCCTGCCCTCGAGCACGCCGAGCCTCGCCTTGGTCGGCCGCGAGCTCGCGGCCCTGGGAATCACGGGCATCACCGATGCCACGCCCCACCTCGACGGCGTCGCGCTCGATGCGCTCGCCGAGGCCCGGCTGAACGGCGACCTGCCTCAGCGGGTGCAGCTTCTGCACGACGCGCGATCCGCTCGCGAACACGCGGCCGACGCGACTCACACCTCCGACGTCAGCATCGACGTCGACCTCGCCGCCGGCACGGCCTGCTCCCTCGGCCCGCTGAAGATCGTGCTCGGAGACCATTCGCTGCCCGACTTCGATGAGCTCGTCGCCAGCATTCGCGGCGCACGGCGCACGGGCCGCGCGGTCGCGGTGCACTCGGTGACGCTCGACTCGCTCGCGCTGCTGCTCGCCGCACTCGACGGCGCCGCCCCGTCCGCCACCGCAGGCGCAGCCGGAGGCCCCGCCACGACCGGCGCTCCGCCGGGCGACCGCGTCGAGCACGCCGCGGTCGTGCCCGAAGCGCTCGTCGCCGAGCTCGTCCGCCTCGGCCTGACCGTGGTGACGCAGCCGGGCTTCATCGCCCACCGGGGCGACGAGCTCGGCGCCGACCTCGGCACGACCGGGATCGCCGATCTGTACCGGGTCTCCTCCCTGCTCGACGCCGGGGTACCGCTTGCACTGTCGAGCGACGCGCCCTACGGCCCGCTCTCCCCATGGGAGGTGATCGATGCCGCGTCTCGCAGGATCGCCCCGTCGGGCGACGCGATCGGAGTGAGCGCGCCGGGGGCCCGGCCTCGCTTCGACGAGCGCATCGCACCCGACCGCGCGCTCGCCCGGCTGCTCTCGCCGCTCGACGCGCCCGGCGCGGCGGCGCGACGCGTGGTTCCCGGCGCGGACGCCGACCTCGTACTGCTGCGCACGCGCCTCGATGAAGCACTCGCGCAGCTGCCGAGCAATCCGGTGCGGGCGACGATGGTTGCGGGCAGGTGGGTGCACGGCGAATGAGACCGCAGCGCCATGCGCGCTGCTCCGGCCCGGAATCTCTCCGCCCGCGGTCGCCTCGCCGGTGGCGCGGACCCGATCCGCCGACTGCTTTCTCAGGAGAACCGGATCATGTACTATGAAACATGTTCATAATATGCATCGTTTGGTTCGATGCGGAACGCTGAGACAACCGAAGGCGGATGACTGATGCCGGTGACACCACCCCACCCCCACATCGCGGTCGTCGGAAGCGGGCCTTCCGGGTGCTACACGGCCCAGTTCATCCTGCGCCAGCTGCCCGGCGCCACCATCACGGTGTTCGACCGCCTGGCCACCCCGTTCGGCCTCGTGCGCTACGGCGTCGCCCCCGATCACCAGGGAACGAAAGCGGTCACCCGCCAGTTCGACCGCCTCTTCCAGGGCGACCAGCTCGCCTTCGCCGGCAACGTCGGGATCGGCGACCGACTCACGCTCGAACAACTGCGCAGCGCGTTCGACGCCGTCGTGCTCGCCACGGGGCTCTGGCAGGATCGCCGGCTGGGTGTGCCGGGCGACGACGCGGCGAAGCGGCTCGACGGCGTGCACGGCTCGGGCCGTCTCACCCGACTCATCAACGGGCATCCGGGCGAGCAGCACGAGGGCCTGCGCTTCGGCGAGCGCGCCGTGATCGTCGGCCAGGGCAACGTCGCGATCGACCTCGTCCGCTTCCTCACGAAGACGGGCGACCAGTACCACGGTTCCGACCTCGAAGAGGAGTTCCTGAGCGAGGTACGCCCCACTCCCCTCGCCGAGGTGCACCTCGTTGGCCGCTCCTTGCCGCTCGACGCGAAGTTCGACCCGGTCATGGTGAAGGAGCTGGCGGACCAGCCGCAGCTGCGCTTCGAGATCGACCCCGCTCTACTCGAGGCGGCCCAGCGCAGGATCGACACGGCGGCAGAAGCGGGCGAGCCCCTGCCGAAGGATGCGATCCGCCGCATCGAGGTGCTGCGCGATCTCGCGAGCGCCGAACGCCCCGAGGCGACCTCGACCGTGCACTTCCACTTCGGCCTCCACCCGGCGGCCGTGCTCGGCGACGAGCGCGTCACCGGCATCGAGTTCACGCTCGCAGCGTCCGACTCAGATCGAACCGTACGCATCGACACCGGTACGGTCATCACCGCGATCGGTTTCGAGCACGAGCTGCCGGGCACCGAATTCGACCCCCGCTCGCACGACGGCCACGACATCGACACCGGCCGCATCGCCCCGGGCCTCTACTGCGTGGGCTGGCTCCGACGCGGCCCGCGCGGCACGATCCCCGAGAACCGCAAAGACGCGCAGCTGGTCGCCGGCAGCGTGGTCGAAGACGTGCAATCGGGCGCGCTCGCGCTCGGCAAGCCGGGGTACGCGGGCGTCTCCGAGCGGATCGCAGACACCGTCGTCGACTTCGCCGGCTGGCTGCGCATCAACGACGCGGAGATCGCCCGCGGCGGCGCCGACCGGGCACGCGGCAAGATCCGCGACCACGCCGAGATACTGCACCACGCCGAAGAAGGATGATCGCGGCAGCACAGCCGCGCAAAGACATCGCACCCGCCACCCACGCATTCAAAGGAGAATCCGCCACCATGACGACCCCCACCCGCGCCATCATCGCCTACGGCACCGAGACCGGCAACGCCGAGCTCGCAGCAGTCGAGGTGGAAGCAGCGCTCAGCCCGTTCCTCGACAGCGAGTTCGTGTCGCTCACCGAGTTCGAACTCGACCGGCTCACCGACGACACGCTGCTCGTCGTCTGCTGCTCGACCTACGGCGACGGCGAGTACTCGGACGGCGCCGACGTGTTCGCCGAAGCGCTGAACGCCGAGCGCCCCGATCTCTCGGGCCTGAGCTACGCCGTGTTCGGGCTGGGCGACACCACCTACGAGACCTACAATTTCGCGAGCATCAACCTTTCGAACCTGCTGCAGGAACTGGGGGCGACCCGCGTCGGCGAGCACGGCATGCACGACGCGTCGAGCGCCGACTTCGTCGATTCGGCGGCGCAGGAGTGGGCCGCGACGCTCGTGCCGCTCGTGCAGCAGCTCGTCGCGGTCGCCTGAGCCCCGCGACTACGCGCCCGCTGCGCTCTCTCGCCTGCCCTGCGCGAGAATGCGGCGGGCGCGATCCTGCACCGGCTTGTCGACCATCTGCCCGTCGACCTGCGAGGCGCCATCCTCCGCGGCGACGATGCGGGTGGCCCACTCGACCTGCTCGACGGTCGGCAGATATCCCGAGTGGATCGACGCCAACTGCGCCGGGTGAATGCACAACTGCGCGGTGAGCCCCATGCCGCGCAGACGCCGGGCATCGGCCTCGTTGCCCTCGGCGTCGTGCAGCGAGAGCGGCGGCGAGGCGATCGGCGCGACGAGACCGGCGAGGCGCGACTCGAGCACGAGCGTCGCATACGCGAAGTCGATCGTCGCCGAGTCGATCTCGACGTCGAGGTCGAAGCTCAGGTCGACCGCGCCGACGGCGAAGCGGGAGATCGCGGGCGACTGGGCGAGCTCTCGCGCGCGGCTGAGGCCCAGTGCGCTTTCGACGAGCGCGACGACCTCGATCTCGTCGCCGAGCAGCTCGCGCACCCGCTCGAGCGAGGCCGCATCCTCGGCCTTCGGCAGCAGCACCCCGGAGAGCCCCTGCCGGGCGCCCTCGGAGAGCCCGGCGAGCGCGGCGAGATCGCGTTCGAACCAGGGCGAGTCGGCAGCGTTCACCCGCACGTGCACGGAGGCCTCGAGGCCGACCTCGAGCGCGGCGACGAGATGCTCGAGCGAGCTGGCCTTGTCCTCCAGCGCGACCGCGTCCTCGAGGTCGATGATCACCCGATCGGCCCCGGCCGACACGGCCTTGGAGAAGCGCTCGGGCCGCGAAGCGGGGACGAACAGGTACGAGATCGATGCTGAGAGCAAGCCGACTTCCTTCACTCGATGAATCATTCGATGAGTCGCCGACCGGGTGGCCCGCGCCTTCCATTATGCATACCCCGGAGGGGGCTCGAGCCGCGCGAGAGCCGATCCACTATATATAACCAGAATGCATGAATAGCGTTTAATTAGGTATTTGACGCGTTTCAATCGATTTGAGATAGTCAGGGTAGCCATAGGAGCACCCACCGCGGAACGAGGAGAACGTGAGCACCGACGATCAGGCAGACGATCAGGCAGCAGAAGCTCGAGCCGCAGAGCCCGAAGACTTCAGCGCGTGGGTGACGCGCACCGAGAGCCGCTCCGATGTCGCCTCGCGCTCAGCCGCGGTGCAGCTCGCCGCGCTGCTCGACCGGCCGCTCGACCGGCCCGCCGACGATGCGGCGGCCGAGCCCGAGCAGCTGTTCCCCCTCGGCCACTGGTTGCAGTTCACCCCCACCGCCGCGCAGAGCGAGCTCGGCGCCGACGGGCACCCGCGGCTCGGCGGGTTCATGCCGCCGCTCCCGCTCCCCCGGCGCATGTGGGCGGGCAGCCGGATCGTGTTCCACCGGCCGATCACGGTCGGTGATCGACTCGACCGCGTCACCACGATCGAGTCGATCACCCCGAAGACCGGCTCGAGCGGGCGCCTGTGCTTCGTCGTGCTGCGTCACGACGTGAGCGCCGCGGGCTCGGCCGCCCTCACCGAGCGTCACACGATCGTCTACCGCGAGGCCTCGCCGGTCGACCCGGCGGCCCCATCGCCGCAGCGCCCGCCGCGCGACGACAGCCCGGCCCCCGAGGGCTGGGACTGGTCGTTCGCGCACCGGCCCGACGAGATCGCGCTCTTTCGCTACTCGGCGCTGACCTTCAACTCCCACCGCATTCACTACGACCTGCCCTACGTCACGGGCGTCGAGGGCTACCCGGGCCTCGTCGTGCACGGCCCGCTCCTGGCCACGCTCGTGGTCGACGACTTCCTGCACCGCCACGAGGGCGCACAGCTCACCGCCTTCGAGTTCCAGGCCCGCTCCCCGATCTTCGCGAACGAGCAGCTGCATGTCGTGGGAAGGGCCGACGGCCCGGGAGCAGAGCATCTCGCCGTGATCGCCCCGGGCGGCGCGACCGCCATCACCGCCAGGATCGAGTACCGCTAGCGGATCCGCGCCACGCCAAGTCCTCACCCCAGGCCCACGATTC
>JBEBWI010000056.1:0-16321 GCA_040392345.1 Leucobacter soli
GGGCACCGTGGGGCCCCCCCGGGGGGGGGGGGGGGGGGGCCTCCCCCCCCCCCCCCCTGATCCACTCGCCTTCGTCTACTCGACCGCGCTCACGAGCTCGAGCACGAAGGTGCGGGTCATGCCGTCGTTGTAGCCGAGCTCGGGCGGCAGGGTGACCAGCACGACCGAGCCGATCTTCTGCCCGATCATGGCCTGGCGGAAGCCGTCGATGAGGGCGCCCTCCTCGGTGCTGAACTCGACGCCGGTCTCGGTCCAGCTGCCGTCGAAGCGCTCGGCGCCGTTCCAGTCGACGCCCACGTAGTTCGTCATGATCGCCTGGCCGTCGGTCACGACCGCGCCGTCGCCCTCGACGAGCACGTCGATCTCGAGCTCCGTCGGGGGCTCCATGCAGGTCGGGATCGTGATGACGGGCTCCTCGGCGCCGTCGCCCAGCTCGACCTCGGGGTAGTTCTCGTCGCGCGGGGTCAGGGCCTCGCAGACCTCGTCGGCGCCCGTGAAGTCGAACACGATGACGAAGGAATCGTCGGCGGTGAGGTCTTCGATGCCGGCGTCGGCGGGGTCGGTGCCGTCGAGCGCATCGACCACCGGCACCACGATCGCGGTGCGCTGACCCACGGTGGCGCACCGCACGGCCTCATAGGCCCAATCGGCGCCGGTCAGCTGCTCGGCGTCGTTCGGCAGATCAACATCGAGCTGCTCGTTGAACAGCGCACCCGTGGCGCCGTTGAAGATGGTGTAGCTGACAGTCGTGTTCTGCCCCTCGGCGAACGGCTCCCCGTCGCCGTTGATGAGCACCGAGCGCTCAATGGTGTCGGTGTTCACCGGAGTCGAGGAAGTCAGCTCGAGGGTGCCGCCGAACTCGCCCGACACCTCGACAGATGCGCTGGCGTCGCCTGCGGCGAGGCAGCTTGCCCCACTCGCATCGGCGGTGATCTCGGCACCACTCGACGAGCAGGCCGTCAGAGAGACGGTGAGCAGGGCCAGCGGCAGGGCGGCGGTGAGCAGGGCACGGGTGCGCTTCACGGAGTCCTCTTCGTTTCGGGGCCTGGCCGAGCCTCGGAACGGGCTCAGCGCACAGCCCGCGGGCGATGTCGCCTACAATTCTGCACCCCGCAGCCTATGGATCTCCTGAGTCACGCGACCAGGCGCGATCCACTCGCGAGCCACTCTCTTCCTCACCCTCTGCCCTGCCTCCCCTCTATCCCCCGGAACAATGCGTCGCAAATGCCCCCTTCAGCCCGTGAATAACGGGACTTTGCGCCGCATTGAAGGAGAGAGCGCTCCCGGCAGTCGTCGCCCCAGCGCCCGCGCGCCAGTTTGGGGCGACGCCTGCCAACCTGCGGGAAGTCCGAGCACCTGAGCGCGCGGTCGCGCATGCGCGCGCGAGTAGTCTCGTCACATGACCGCGACACCAGCATCCGAGCGCCCCCAAGAGCCGCGCCCGTCGGCACCGTCAGGGTCTCTGGCGCGCCCCGGCGCAGTCTTCACCATCGGGCGCGCGGTGCTGCGTCCCTGGCTGCGCCTGCGCTACCGACCGCTCATCTCGGGCACCGAGCACATTCCCGCGTCTGGCCCGGTGCTCCTCGCGAGCAATCACCTCGCGGGTGTCGACACGATCATCATCCCCTCGTTCTCCCCGCGCAAGGTGCAGTTCCTCGCGAAGGCGTCGCTCTTCGAGGGGCGGCTGAAGGGCTGGTTCTTCCGCCAGATCGGGGCGATCCCGGTGCATCGCGAGGCCGGTTCGGCGGCGCAGGCCGCACTCGACGCCGGGCGCGAGGTGCTGGCGGCAGGCCAGGTGTTCGCCGTCTTCCCCGAGGGCAGCCGTTCTCGCGACGGGCGTCTCTATCGGGGGCGCAGCGGGGCCGCGTTCATGGCGCTCGAAACGGGTGCGACGGTCGTGCCGGTCGGGCTGATCGGCACGAATCGCAAACAGGTGGATCCGCGCACCGGGAAGCCGGCGCGCGTGGAGGTGCGCTTCGGGCCGCCTGTGGCCTTCGACGACCTGGCCGGGATGCCCGGCGGCGCGGCGCGGCGCGAGGCCACCGAGCGGATGATGGCCGCGATCCACTCGCTCACGGGGCAGGAGCGCGCTGACGGCTACGCGGAGGGCGGTCGCGGGGCCTGACCGGCGAGATCTTCTAGCCGTTCGGGGCCGAGGCAACCGCCTCGGCGACCGCGTCTCGGGCGATGCGCCGCACCGCCCGGCCCGCCTGCAGCGCGATCACGAGCAGCAGCACGAGCGTCGCCAGGTCGCAGACGATGTAGACGTAGTGCCACAGCGACTGCCCCGGGTCGGCCCCGGCGAGCACGAGGTCGGTACGGACGTTGAGCGGCGGTCGCACGACGAGCACCTTGACCAGGAAGACGACGGCGAGCGCGGCCCACCACCAGACTCGTTCGCGGCTGACGCGCGCGACGCGCGGCCAGAAGGTGACGACGGTAAGGGCGAGGAGCAGCACCGCTTCGACGATGTTGAGGGCGCCGAAGACGAGGCGGCCGATGCCGAGGCCCAGCGGAATCGTGATGTCGGGCGCCTGGAACTTGAGTGGCGCTTCGATGAACGAGATCGCGGCGACCATGCCGATCCACAGCACGGGCAGCGCGTGCCGCCACATCTCGAGCCTCAGCTTCGTCTCCATGACGTGATCCTCTCTGCGAATGGTCGGGTGATCAAGTTCTCGGAATCCGCGCCGCCTTCTTGCGGAGCCCTGCCGCAGCTCAGCTGGAAGCCTGAGCCGATCTCGCGGCAAGCGCTGCCGCATAGAGTTCGCGCGACGACAGCCCGGTGGCCTCGGCCACGGCCCGGGTTGCATCCTTCAGCCGTTCGCCGCTCTCGACGAGTCGCTGCACCTCCGCGAGCGCGTTCTCGGGCGAGACAGCGGTCTCGGGGGCGCCTGCGACGACGAGCACGATCTCGCCGCGCACGCCGTCCGCGGCCCACTCCGCGAGCTCCGCGAGGCCGCCGCGGCGCACTTCCTCGTGCAGCTTCGTGAGCTCGCGGCAGACCGCGGCCGCGCGCTCTGCTCCGAATGCCTCCGAGGCGGCCGTCAAGGTCTCGGCGATGCGGCTCGGGGCTTCGAAGAACACGAGCGTGCGCCGCTCCCCCGCGAGAGCCGTGAGCGCGCGCGCTCGCTCGCCGCTCTTGCGCGGCAGGAACCCCTCGAACGCGAAGCGGTCGGTCGGCAGGCCCGACACCGCGAGTGCGGTGATGACCGCGCTCGGTCCCGGAATCGCGCTCACCTGCACCCCGCGCTCTGCGGCGAGCTGCACCACGCGAAATCCCGGGTCCGAGACGGTGGGCATGCCTGCATCGCTCACGAGCAGCACCTCCTCGGTCGCCGCGCGATCCACCAGCCCCTCGGCGCGTTCGCGCTCGTTGTGGTCGTGCAGGGCGACGAGCTCGGGGCGCGCATCGATGCCGAGCAGGCGCAGCAGCTGGGCCGTGTGCCGCGTGTCTTCGGCTGCGATGACGTCGGCCGACGCGAGCGCTTCGCGCAGACGCTGCGACGCGTCCCCCAGGTTTCCGATGGGGGTCGCGGCGAGCCAGAGCATGCGCCCAGTCTACGCCCGGCGCGAAGCTGCCAGAATGGAGGCATGAGCGACCAGCAGCCCCCGGTTCCCGATTCGCCCGAACAGCCGGAGGAGTCGGAACAGCCGCTTCAGACGGAGCAGGCGGCCCAGCCCGAATCTCCGTTCCAACCGCAGCAGCAGGCACAACCGGCCCCCGCGGTGCCGACACAAGCGGCGCCGACGCAGGCAGAGCCGCAGTGGATCCCGGTTCCCCAGCATCCCCACGCGCAGGCGGCAGTTACCCGCCCCGGCAAGGGCCTCGGCATTGCGGCGATGGCCATCGGCCTCGTGGCCCTGCTCACCACCCTGGTCTCCGCCTTCTACTTCAACCCCGTCGTCGCGCTCGGCGCACTGCTCGGCACCGCCGCCGTGGTGCTCGGCATCATTGCGCTCGTGAAGCGTCAGCGGCCGGTCGCCCCGGGGGTCACCGGGCTGGCCTCGGGTGCGCTCGCGATCGTCGTCGCATTGGTGGTAGGAGCGCTGAGCCTCGGCGCGCTCGCGATCAACGCTGCACAGCTCGGCGCCCCCGGCAGCAACGGCGGCAGCAGCGGCACCGCCGAACCGTCCGAGGAGTACGAGCAGGAGGTACTGCTCGAGTGGCCGGCGAACATGGCGACAGGCAGCATATTCTTCGGCCCGGGGCTCGAGCCGGTGCTCTCCGACCCGCTCGCAGCTGGCGAGGCGCCCGTCACGGCCGAGGTGGACCGCGAGAGCGGTGTACTCGACATCCGCCTCTACGTCGACTATCGCTGCCCCTACTGCATGATCTTCGAGGAGACGAACGGCGACGACCTCGCGGCGCTCGTCACCGATGGTTCCGCGACGCTCGAGCTCGTTCCCCTCACCTTCCTCGACCGGGTTTCCAACGGCACCTACTACTCCTCCCGCGCGGCCGCGGCCGTGCAGTGCATCGTCGACAGCCAGCCGTCGGCGGCGTGGGCCGCCCACACCGCCCTGCTCTCCTCCGCGGTGCAGCCCGGCGAGGGCAGCTCGGACCTCAGCGACGACCAGCTGATCGGGGTGCTCGACGACTCCACGGGCGGCCTGACCCCTGCGGTGCGCGACTGCATCGGCACCGAGCGCTTCGTCCCGTTCGCCCAGGCGCTGAACGCGTGGGTGTTCCAGTCGCCCATTCCGAACGCGGTGGATCCGACCCTCGCGGTCACCGGCACGCCGTTCGTCGTCGTGAACGGCATTCCCTACGAGGGCGACCCGAGCGACAATGCGATGTTCCGGGAATTCATGCTGCAGATCGCAGGGCACTGATCGCGCTGAACTCCGCCGACTCCGTCGTCTCCCGCACCGGCTTCGGGTACTTCCCCCTCGCCTTCGTCTCGCGCGTCCCCTTCGCGATGATGACGGTGGGGGTGCTCACTCTTGCCGTCGCGGCGCGCGGCTCGGTCGAGCTCGGCGGCATCACCTCGGCGATGGTCGGTCTCGGCGTGGCCTGCTTCGGGCCGCTCCTGGGCGCCGCCGCGGATCGCTTCGGGCAGCGCCCAGTACTGCTCGCGGTCGCCGCGCTCAACAGCGTGGCCCTCGGCATGCTGGCATGGGTCGCGTTCACCGCCCTGCCCGACTGGGTGATGCTGCTCGGCTCATTCGCCGTCGGCGCCACGGCCCCGCAGACCTCGCCCATGTCGCGCGCGAGACTCGTCACCATCATCCAGTCGGAGATTTCCACGGAGAAGCGACCCCGCGCCATGGACTCGGTGCTCGCCTACGAATCCGCGGCCGACGAGACGGTCTTCGTATTCGGGCCCGTCATCGTGGGACTGCTGGCGACCGCGTTCGGCGGTTGGGCGCCGATCGCCGGCGCCGCGGTGCTCACCGTCGTCTTCGTCACCGGTTTCGCGCTGCACCGCACGAGCGTGCCTGCGAAATCGGCGGCCGAGCGCGCGCTCACGGTCGCACCGGCGGCACAGCTCCGACGACCGGCGCTGCTCGTCACCGTGTTCGGCATCTTCGCGGTCGGCCTGTTCTTCGGCGCGATGCTCACCTCGCTCACCTCCTTCATGCAGGATCGCGGCGACCCCGAACGGGCGGGTCTGCTCTACGGCGTGATGGGGGTCGGTTCCGCGCTGCTCGCGATCGGTGCGGCCTGGTTCTCGCCGAGGTTCGCACCGCGATACCGCTGGCTCTGCTTCGCAGCCGTCATGGTCGGGGGCGGGGCGGTGCTGCAGACGGTGGACGACGTGCCCGGCATGCTCCTGAGCCTCGCCATCATGGGTCTCGGGATCGGGCCGCTGCTCGTGACCCTCTACGGCTTCGGCGCGGCACGCACACCCGAGGGCCGAGAGGCCACGGTGATGACGATGCTCGGTTCGGGCATCATCGTCGGGCAGTCTCTCGCGGCGGCCATCACCGGCATCGTCGCCGAGCAGCTCGGCACACAACTGGCGCTCGCGCTGCCGCTCACGGCCGCGGTACTCGCCTTGCTGGCCGGGCTCGTCAACTTCCGACTGACGCCTCCCGGCCGCAGCCCGAGCCTGCGATCCGAGCGCATCCCGCTCCCGTGATCCGCTGTCTTCACCGCAATCACCACCCCGCTGCGTTGCCCCGGCGCTTCGCTCATGGCGCAACGCACGAGCGGGCTGCCGGAGCCCCATGGTGGGAGAATGGGTGATATGCAGCCTTCTCTGACACTCCCCGAA
The DNA here is from genome assembly GCA_040392345.1 of Leucobacter soli. GTDB lineage: Bacteria > Actinomycetota > Actinomycetes > Actinomycetales > Microbacteriaceae > Leucobacter > Leucobacter soli_B. The sequence continues at coordinate 6,222 of JBEBWI010000056.1, forward strand.
GTCAACCAGCTGCGTTCGGCCTTCCCCTACTTCGCCAACCCGCCGCAGGTGGGCGAGCAGGCGGTCGCCTACCTCGACGCGGGTGCGACCTCGCAGCGCCCGACCGTGGTGCTCGACGCCGAACGTCGCTTCCTCGAGACGGCGAACGCCCCCGTGCACCGGGGCACCTACCAAGCGGTGGGCACCGCCACCGAGCTCTTCGAGTCGGCGCGCGCCGGCGTGGCCGCATTCGTCGGGGCGCGCACCGCGGAACAGATCGTCTGGGCCGAGAACGCCACCGACGCGCTCAACATCGTGGCGCTCGGCATCGGGGAGGCCAATGCCGGGCTCGGCGTCGAAGGTTCGGAGCGTTTCGTGCTCGGGCCGGGCGACGAGATCCTCGTCACCGAAGCGGAGCATCACGCGAACCTGATTCCCTGGCAGCGACTCGCGGTGAAGACCGGGGCGGCTCTCCGCTACATTCCGGTCGACGAGTACGGGGTCTGGTCGCTCGACGCGGCCCGCGAGGCGATCACCTCCCGCACCCGCATTTTCGCGTTCAGCCACGTCTCGAACGTGACCGGGTACATCGCCCCCGTCGCGGAGCTCGTCGAGCTCGCGCGCGCGGTCGGCGCGGTGACCGTGCTCGACGCGTGCCAGTCGGTGCCGCATCTGCCCGTCGACCTCGATGCGCTCGGGGTCGACTTCGCCGCTTTCTCGGGGCACAAGATGCTCGGCCCGAACGGCATCGGTGTGCTCTACGGCAGGCCCGAGATGCTCGCGGCGCTGCCGCCGGCGCGCACGGGCGGGTCGATCATCACCCGCGTCACGATGGAGACCGCGGAGTTCATGCCCCCGCCGCTGCGCTTCGAGGCCGGCACGCAGCCGGTGTCGCAGGTCGTGGGGCTGGGTGCCGCAGTCGAATTCCTGCGGGGCGTCGGTATGGCGCGCGCCGCCGTGCGCGAGCACGAACTCGTCGAGCGGCTCGTGCAGGGCATTCTCGAGATGCCGGGCGTTCGCCTGCTGGGCCCGCAGGGCACCGCGCATCGCGCCGCGTTGGCGGCCGTGTCGGTGGAGGGCCTGCACGCGCACGATGTCGGGCAGTTCCTCGACGAGCAGGGCGTGCTGGTACGCGTGGGGCACCACTGCGCGCAACCGCTGCACCGGGCGCTCGGCCTCGCCTCCAGCACGCGAGCGAGCGTGCATCTGACCACCACCGAGGAAGAGATCGACCGCTTCCTCGACGCGATCCGCGGCGCCCAGCGGTACTTCGGGCTGGAGGTGTCGGCGTGAGCGCGCTCGACGGGCTGTACCAGGAACTCATTCTCGACCATTCGAAGCGGCCGATCGGCAAGGGAGAACTGCAGGCGTCGCCCGGCAGCCTCACCGCGTCGCACCACGAGTTCAACCCGAGCTGCGGCGACGAGCTGACCCTGCACCTCTCGGTCGACCCGGCGAGCGGCAAGATCGACGCGCTCGCCTGGGAAGGCCAGGGCTGCAGCATCTCGATGGCTTCCGCGTCGGTGCTCGCCCAGCTCGTGCGCGACGAGAAGCTCACGATGCCTGAGGCGCAGAAGCGGATCGACGCATTCCGCGAAATGATCCAGTCGCGCGGCGAGATCGAGCCCGACGAAGATCTGCTGGGCGATGCCATCGCGTTCCAGGGCGTCTCGAAGTTCGTGATGCGCGTGAAGTGCGCGATGCTCGGCTGGGTCGCGCTCGAGGCCGATCTGCGCCAGATCGAGGCCGCAACGGCTGCGAAGTAGCCCCTGGCCGGGCAGAGCGACGGGTCTCCCATAGGGCATTTCGCGAGGCTCCTCCTCGGCTTCTGCCGGTTTCAGATCGCGAGTGGATCGCCGCTCACACCTGCCCGCGAACGTGTGAGACGGCTGAAATTTCACGAATTCTGTGGATAACCGGCCGACCATGTCCGTGCGGCTGCACCATCGGTGCATGACCTTCATACCGAGCATCAAGACCACCCGACCCCGCACTCTCCAGGAGTTCTTCGACGAGCAGATCGACGCTCTCTCCCCTGCGTCGCTCACCGACGCACGCGCCGCCGATGCCGACACCGCTGTCGACGCCGATTGCGCTGACACCTGCGCACGCACCGACACCGGCACCGGCACCGGCGAGGAGACGACAGTGCTGCGCTGCAGCGACACCGCCGACTTTCTCGCAGCGCTGCCCGCGCTCACCGGCTTCACCGCCGAGAACAGCCTGTTCGTCGTGCTGTTCGACGGGCGACGCTCGAACCGCGCGCTGCGCATCGATCTGCCCGAGGGAGAATCCCCCGAGACCTGCGGCTCGTTCCTCGACGCCCTGATTCAGATGCTCGATGCCGTCGGCGGACACGGCGGCCCGGCGCTTGTCATCTCGAGCGCCGTGAGCTTCGCTGAAGCCGACGGCACGCCGTGGCGCCGACTGGCCAAGCGCATCGAGCGACGCCTCGCGCGCGCGGGTCACCGCCCACGGGAGTTCGCCTGCGTCGCCCCCGACGGGTGGGTGAGCTACCTCGACCCCGCCTCCCCCAGGTCGGGACGGCCTCTCAGCGAGATCTCCTCGAGCCCGATCGCCCGCGAGGCCGCAGAACTTCGCGAGAGCGAGCCGATGAATCTCGAGGCGGTCGGCCGCATCCCGAAGCCGAACGCCGCACTCGCCCAGCAGGTGTGCGACGCGCTCTGGCGTATGCGGTCTCAGGGCGACACCGCGGCAGCCGCAGCGGACGATGCAGACCCTGCCAGCCCGGCGAACTCCGAGACCGACGCCGGCACTTGCACCGGCACCGGAACCGGAACCGGAACCGGAACCGGAACCGCGGAGCATGTGCGACTCGCGGCCGCGAACGCGGGCGTCGCCTACGCTCGACGTGCGGCGACGGAATCGGCCGAGGTCTGCGCCCGCCTCGCCCACGACGCGCAGCACGAGAGCGGCTGGCTCGTGCTCGCCCTCACCGCGCTGACCCGGGCGGAGTTCGTCGCGGGTCTCGCGAACGAGGGCGACGCCGCGATGTTCGATGGCCTCAAGGCCGAATCCGAAGCGGATCGGCGCGGCTCTCGCCGCGGCACCGGTTCGATTCGAGGTCTGCTCTACTCCCTCGCGCACGAAGCGCCTGAGCGCAGGAAGCTCGAGCGCGCGATCGCCGCGCTGACGCAGGCCGTCGCGCACTGCCCGCGCGAGTATCAGCCCGGCCTGCTGTCGCTGCTCGGGTGGGCCTGGTGGATGGTCGGCCTGCAGTCGGTCTCGGCCCGCCACATCGAGCACGCACTCGAGATCGACCCGAAGCACGAGCTGACACTGATGGTGGATCGGCTGACCGATTCGATTCCAGCCTGGTATCTGCGCGATCGAGCGGCCGCATGAGTGCGCGCGGTATCGCGTCGTGTTCCAATAAAGGGTCAGCGCCCCCGCTTGCCTGCCGCCACCCGCACTTCGCCGGTCAACACCCGCAGCACGCGATCGAGCAGTGCCTGCCCCTCCGCGCCGTCGAGGGGCGAGGGAAGCGTGAAGCGTATCGCCGTCTGTGCGAGGGCCGGGTCGACTCCCAGAGCCAGAAGCACCGGCGAGGGCTCGTCTTTGCCGGCGGCGCAGGCCGAGCCCGAGGAGGCCGCGACTCCGGCGGCGTCGAGAGCGACGAGCAGGGATTCCCCGCTCACCCCGGCGACCACGAAGGAGGCGTGACCGGGCAGCCGTTCCTCGGGGTGCCCGGTCAGTGCGGCACCCGGCACCTCCGCGAGTACTCGCTCGATCAGCGACTCCCGGCTCTGCACGAGACGCGCTGCGCGCCCGCCGATGCCCTGCGCGGTAGCCGCCACAGCCGCGGCGAACCCCGCGATCGCCGCGACGTTCTCCGTTCCGGAGCGGGCGCCCCGCTCCTGACCGCCGCCGTGCAGCAGCGGCTCGATCGCGAGGTGCTGCCGCACGAGCAACGCCCCCGCTCCCTGCGGCCCGCCGAACTTGTGCGCGGCGATCGTCAAGGCGTCCACCGCCTCGCCCGGCCAGCCGCCGGGGCCGAACGACACCGGCAGCGTCGCCGCGGCCTGCACCGCGTCGGTGTGCACGAGAGCACCGCAGGTGCGCGCCGCAGCAGCCAGTTCGGCGATGGGCTGCACGGTGCCGATCTCTCCGTTCGCAAGCCCGATCGTCACGAGCGTCGTATCGGCACGCACCACGGCCGCGAGCGAGGAGGTGCTCACGAGACCGTGGCGATCCACCGGCAACTCGGTCACCTCGAAACCGTGCACCCGTTCGAGGAAGCGGCAGCTCTCAAGAATCGAAGGGTGCTCGACGGCCGTGGTCACGATATGCCGCCCGCGCGGCCTGGCGAGAGACAGGCCGATGACCGCGAGGTTGTTCGCCTCGGTGCCGCCCGAGGCGAAGACGACGTCGGCGGGGCGCGCGGCGAACACGGCCGCGATCTGCTCGCGCGCCCGGTCGACCCGGGCTCTCGCGGCATGTCCGGCCTGATGCACGCTCGACGGATTCGCCTGCCCCGCGTCGAGGGCCTCGATCATGGCCGCGCGGGCCTCAGGGCGCAGCGGCGCGGTGGCCGCCGCGTCGAGATACCCGCTCGGCATGGGGGCCGTCACTCCTCGACCGAATCGAGCCCGAGGTCGAGCGCGGTCGCACCGTGGGTGAGGCGCCCGACCGACACCACATCGACGCCGGTGCGGGCGATCGCGCCAACCGTCTCGAGCGAGACCCCACCGCTCGCCTCGACCACAGCGCGCCCATCGATCAGCTGCACACCGGCCTCGAGGTCGTCGAGCGAGAAGTTGTCGAGCAGAAGGTTGCGGATGCCGGCTTCGAGTACCGGCGAGATCTGGTCCAGGCGATCCACTTCTACGACGATGGTCATCGTGTGCCCGGCGCGTTCCCGCAGCTCACGAAGCACGCGCGTCAGGGACGCATCGTCGGCCGCACCGAGCGCGGCGAGATGGTTGTCCTTCACCATCATGGCGTCCGACAGGCCGAAGCGGTGGTTCGAGCCGCCGCCCGCGCGTACCGCGTGCTTCTCGAATACCCGCAGCCCCGGCGTGGTCTTGCGCGTGTCCGCCACCTTCGCCCTGGTGCCGTCGACCTCGGCGACGTATCGCGCGGTCAACGTGGCGATGCCGCTCATCCGCTGGCTGAAGTTGAGCGCCACGCGCTCGGCGGTGAGCACCCCGCGGGCGGGGCCGACGATGCGGGCCAACGCGTCGCCCTGCACGAAGCGATGGCCTTCGGGTACCAGCTCGGTGACCTCGATGCGAGGGTCGACCTGGCGAAAGGTCTCGACGACCACGGGGCCGCCGGCGAACACGCCGGGCTCACGCGCGGAGAGCACGGTCTCGATGCGGGCATCCGCCGGCAGCGCATACTCGGCGGTCGCGTCGCCCCACGGGGCGTCTTCGGCAAGCGCCAGACGGACTGCGTCGGTGACGATCTGCGGGGTCAGCATGCGGCGAAGCTCCTCGGTTGTGCGGCGACGGCGGCGGCGAGCGCTGCCGGTTCAAGGGTGCGAGTGGATCGGGCGACCCATGCCCGGCGCTGCGCCTGCGCCGGGTCGCTCACCGGGTGTTCGGCGCGCTGATGCGCCCCGCGGGATTCGGTGCGCGCCTCTGCGGCGGTCGCGATCATGCAGGCGAGGTCTGCCGACCAGCCTGAGATCGCGGCGCAGGTGTTCGAGACCTCACGCAGACCCTCCGCATCGCGCACGATGCCGAGACCCGACGCGACCACGGTCCCGACAGTCTCGGCGGCCGCACGGGTGTCTGCGGCGACGACCGCGGCGGCGAGATCGAGGCTCGGGCTCCTCGTCCCGGGCAGCTCCCGGGCCTCGGCTGCGAGTACGGGCAACGCTGCTCCGTTGAGTTCCCAACGGGCGAGGCCGGTGCGCTGCGCATGGACGTACGCGGCGGCAGCACGGCCTGCGCGGTCACCGAAGACGAGCCCCTCGAGCAGGGAGTTGGAGGCGAGCCGGTTCGCACCGTGCACCCCGGTCGACGCGGTCTCACCCGCGGCGAAGAGACCGGGAACGCTGCTGCGGCCATCCAGGTCGGTCGCGACGCCGCCCATCGTGTAATGGGCGGCCGGGGCGACGGGAATAGGCTCGCGCGACCAATCGAACCCGTGCGCGTCAACGGCCGCGGAGATCGTCGGGAAATGCCGTGCCAGAGTGCCTCGGCCGCCCTCGCGCTCGATCCCGGTGGCATCGAGCCAGACCGCGTCGTCACCGCGCTGCCGCAGCGTGCGGTGGATCGTGCGTGAGACCACATCTCGCGGTGCGAGCTCGGCTGCGGGGTGCGCCTGCTCCATGAAGCGCGCACCGGAGCCGTCGCGCAGCACCGCGCCCGCACCCCGCACGGCTTCAGAGATGAGAAACCCGGTGCCGGCGAGCACTGTCGGGTGGAACTGCACGAATTCCAGGTCGGCCACCATCGCACCGGCACGGGCCGCGAGCACGATTCCCTCGCCGCGAGCTCCGCTGTGGTTGCTCGTACGAGGGTAGAGGGCCGCGTAGCCGCCGGTCGCGAGCACCACGGCATCGGCCCGCACGGTCGTGAGGTCGCCGACGGCATCGCGCAGCACCGCACCCGTCACCGCCCCGGCGCTGCTCAGCAATGAGACCGCGTGCATGCCTTCGAGCAGACGGATCCGCTCCTGGCGCGCCAGGTCGAGCACCCGGCCGACGAGATACGCGTGCAGCACCGCACCGGTGCGGTCGCCTCCCGCATGCACGATGCGCGGGCGGCCGTGCGCCGCCTCGAGGCCGAGTGCGGGGCCGCCGTCGGCGGCCCGATCCACTGCGAAGCCTCGGGTGATGATGTCGCGCACCGCGACCGCGCCCTGCTCGGTGAGCATCCGCGTGGCCGCCTCGTCGGTGAGACCGACGCCCGCTGCGAGCGTGTCGGCCAGGTGATCGGCGGGGGCGTCGCCCGGCCCGATGGCCGCGGCGATACCGCCCTGCGCCAGCGCCGTGTTGCCACCGGCCAGCGCGCGCTGAGCGGCGCTCGCGGGACCACCGGCGTCGCCGATGGCGGCGAGCGCACCCGAGGTGACGAGTTCCGCCTCCGCACCGGCTTCGACCGCGGCAAGAGCGCAGCTGAGGCCCGCGACGCCGCTTCCGATGATCAGCATCATGGGCGCGCCGCAAGCATTCGCTCGAGCGCCACCCGCGAATCCTCTGCGACCGCACCGTCGACGCTGATGCGGTTCGGCGTGACGCCGGCGACGAGCGACTCGAGCGTCCAGGCGAGGTATGCCGGGTGAATGCGGTACATGGTCGAGCACGGGCAGACCACGGGATCGAGGCAGAAGATCGTGAGTTCCGGGTGCTGTTGCTGCAGTCGGTTGACGAGGTTGATCTCGGTGCCCACCGCGAGAACGCTGCCCGGTTCGGCGGCTTCGATCTCGCGACGGATGTACTCGGTCGAGCCGTTTCCGTCTGCTGCCTCGACGACCGCAGCCGGGCACTCGGGGTGCACGATCACGCGCACGCCCGGAAAGTCGGCACGGGCCTGCTCGATCTGCGCGACCGTGAACCGCTTGTGCACCGAGCAGAAGCCGTTCCACAGAATCACGCGCGAGTCGCGCAGCTGCTCTTCATCGTTCCCGCCGAGCGGCAGATGCGGTCGCCACAGCGGCATCTGCTCCTCGGAAATGCCCATGGCCTTCGCCGTGTTGCGGCCGAGGTGCTGGTCAGGGAAGAACACGACGCGCTGCCCCCGCTCGAACGCCCACTCGAGCACGGTGCGCGCGTTCGACGAGGTGCAGACGATGCCGCCGTTGCGACCGCAGAATGCCTTGATCGCGGCAGACGAGTTCATGTAGGTGACGGGAATGAGCGGCGCGAGCCCCTGTTCGTTCGGCTCGGAGCCGAGCAGCGCGGTGAGCTCGCGCCAGCTGTTCTCGACCTGCTCGATCGTCGCCATGTCGGCCATCGAGCAGCCGGCGGCGAGATTCGGCAGCACCACGGCCTGATCCGCCGTCGAGAGGATGTCGGCCGTTTCGGCCATGAAGTGCACGCCGCAGAACACGAACGTCTCGGCCTCGGGATGCTGCTTGGCCGCCTGCGCGAGCATGAACGAGTCGCCCACGAAGTCGGCGTATTTGACGATCTCGTCGCGCTGGTAGAAGTGGCCGAGAATCTGCACTCGGTGGCCCAGTTTCGCCTTCGCCTCGACGATCCAGCGGTCGAGTTCCTCGTCGCTCGCATGCGTGTACCGGGCCGGGAGCGGGCCCTGTCGCGGCGCGTCCGACGGAATCGCGTCTGCGGTCGAGGCGCCCGGCCCGTAACCGGGGTCGCGGTCGATCGCCCACGGGTCGACGACCAGCTCGGTGCCGCAGGTCGACAGCCCGGTCGCGGCGAGCGCGATGGGACGACGATGACCGATCGGCACGGCCGAAGCCGTCTCTTCGAGAGCAACCGCGGCCGCCGATTTCGCGGGGGTCGACAGTGCGATCGCGGCCGTCGCGGCGGGAGCGGCTTCGGCTTCCACGGCCGTGCGGATGAGTTCGGCGACGCTGGTCATGATGCTTCCTTCGGGTGAGTGCGCGACGGGGCGCGGGTCATGCGGGGTTCAGCACCGGTTCGAGATCGGCGCGGAAACGATAGAGGCGCGCGGGCCGGTGCCCCGTGCCGGTGGTGGTCTCGCCCGTTTCGACGAGGTTGCCCTGGGCGAGCATCTGCCGGCGGAAGTTCGCCGGATCGACCGACTGCCCGAGTACCGCCTCGTGCACCCCGCGCAGCTGCGCGAGCGTGAAAGTGTGCCCGAGGAAGCGGTGGGCGACGGCCGAGTACTCGGTCTTGCCGCGCAACCGCCACAGCGCGGTCGCGACGATCTCGGCGTGATCGAAGGCGAGCGCCGGCAACCGGTCGGCTGAGAACCAGGCGACATTCGGGTCGGCGGCCGGTCGGGTCAGCGCGGAGGACTCGTGCCCCGCGGTCGCCGGCCCGGGCGGGTCGTCCCATCTGCGAGCCGATTCGTGCCGCGACTCCCCCGCGACACGCTGCGGCAGGGTCGGCGGCTCGGCGAGCTCTCGCTCGCCGTACAGCGCCCAGTAGGCGATCGTGACGAGCCGCTGCGCGTCGGCAGATCTCTCGACCGCGCCGAAGGAGTACAGCTGCTCGAGGTACCCGGGCGCCCGATGCACTGCGGTATGCAGGGTGCGCCTGGCGGTGTCGACAAGCGTCTCGTCCCAAGGGATCGGGCCGCCGGGCAGCGCCCAGACCCCCTCGAACGGCGGCCTGGTGCGACGCACGAGCGGTACCCACAGCGTGATCGCCTCGCCGAGACCGTCAGCGTTCGCGGCGTTGTGCATTCCCCCCGCGGCCTCACGCCTGGCGTCGACCGGAGGCTGCAGCGCGAATGCCACGGTGGAGACGGCAACGGCGGGCGGCATGAACCGGCGCTCGCTCGCGCTCGTCTGCGAGAAGTCCATCGCTGCTCCCTTCGTTCCGTCTTGTTCCGTCTGCCGTGTCACGACCAGCACGACAGCTTCGTCGTCGCTTGCGTCCCGCTGTCGCACCGCAACCGCCTGCGCTACAGCGGCCGACCGGGATATCAAGCGAGTGGATCACTTATGGTCAGTTTGACTATAAGCCAGAATACGCCCCGACGCGGGCGTGTCAAATCGAGGCCAGGCAGCTTCACAGGAAATCAGGCGATGACATCACGTGTCGCATGGGATAGAGTTGGCACGTATCGTGAAATCACGCCGATTCTCCACGTCGGCGCCGTCGCCGTGGCACCCGGGTCAAGAAAATCGACCCACAATGAATAAGGAAATACAGCATGGCCACTGGCACTGTGAAATGGTTCAACTCCGAAAAGGGCTTCGGCTTCATCGCTCCCGATGACGGCTCAGCCGACGTTTTCGCGCACTTCAGCGCGATCCAGGGCAACGGTCGCCGCGACCTCTTCGAAGAGCAGCGCGTCGAATTCGACACCGAGCAGGGCCAGAAGGGTCTGCAGGCGACCAACATCCGCCCGCTCTAACTCCTGAGCCGCGGATTGCTCGCCGCAGTCGCGACGAGCACCGTAACACGAGAAGCTGGCGCTTCATCCTTCGTGGTGAAGCGCCAGCTTTGTGCTTCAAGGCGCTCCGCGCGCTAGGCGCCCGCAAGGGCATAGCCC
>JBEBWI010000057.1:0-16278 GCA_040392345.1 Leucobacter soli
TCGGCGCTGATGGCGGCCGGGCTCGCGCTGTTCATCATCACCCTCGTCATCAACTTCACCGCGTCGTCGATCGTCGCACGATCGCGCTCGGGCGCTGAGAGCGAGGCATGATGAGCGAGACGACATCCATCGCGGATTCGACCACCGTGCTGCCCGTCGCCGAGCCGACCGAAGTGCTTCCGGTCGTGGATCCGGTGCGGTCGCCTGCGCCTGAAGCCACCGAATCCGGGTCCCGCCCGAAGCCGGCCCCCCGTCGAGGCGAGCTGCAGCACACGGTGACTCCCGATGTCACCGACGTCGTCGAGGCGCGGAGGCGCAGTCTGCGCGGTCTGCGCGCGGAAGACGTCTTCAACACGCTGGGCGCCGCGGCCGCCGCGATCGCCGCCGGCACGCTGCTCTTCGGATGGATCGCCCCGCTCACCGGAGCCGTGAGCTGGGTCGTGGTCGTGTTCCTGCTGTTCCTGCTGTTCTACGGCGTGCTGGTGAGCCTGTCGGCGGGCTGGCAGGAGGTGAAGGATCGTGTGATCACCTCCCTCTTCATCGCGGCCGGGCTCACGCTCGTCGGAGCGCTCATCTTCGTCGTCGCCTACGCGCTGATCCGCGGTCAGGAAGCGCTCTCCTACTTCAACTTCTTCACGGAGACGATGGAGTTCGCGGGCCCGCTCGATCCGCTGGATACCGGCGGCATCCTGCACGCCATCATCGGAACGATCATCCAGATCGGCATCGCGCTCGCGATCACGGTCCCGCTCGGCATCGTTACGGCCCTGTACCTCAACGAGGTCGGCGGCAAGTTCGCGAGGTTCGTGCGCACCATCGCCGATGCCATGACCGCGCTGCCCTCCATCGTGGCGGGCCTCTTCATCTACGCCGCCGTGATCCTCCTCATCACCGGTCAGCGCTCGGGCTTCGCCGCCGCGCTCGCGATCACCGTCATGATGCTGCCCATCGTGATCCGCGCCGCTGACGTCGTGCTCCGCCTGGTCGCCGGCAACCTCCGCGAGGCCGCCTACGCACTCGGCGCCAGCCGCTGGCGCACCGTCTGGCACGTCGTGCTGCCGACTGCGCGCTCGGGTCTCGTCACGGCCGTGATCCTCGGCACCGCGCGGGGCATCGGCGAGACATCGCCCGTGCTGCTCACCTCTGGCGTCACCTCGGTGGTGAACTTCAACCCGTTCGAGGGGCCGATGATCTCGCTGCCGCTGCAGGTGTTCGACTTCGTGCGCTCGCCCGAGCCGAACCTGATCGCGCGAGGGTTCGGCGCCGCGGCGACGCTCATGCTGCTGGTGCTCGTGCTGTTCATCGTCGCCCGCGTGTTCGGCGGCCGCGCCGCAGGGGAGCTCTCCTCCCGCGGCCAGCGCCGGGCGCACGAGCGCAGCAAGCAGGATGCGCTGCGCATGGAGGCCGCGGCCTTCTACCGGGAGCAGCGCGAGTCGGAAACCCCAGATCTCATCCCTACCGATTCCGAGGACAAGCGATGACCAAGAAGCGTTCCAGGTTCGGGCTGCGTCTGCTCGCGGCGATCGTGCTCGCCACGAGCGTGCTGCCGCTCCTGCCTCCCTCCGACACCGCGGAGGCGAACGGATACGTGCGCATCTCGGGCACCGGATCCACCTGGTCGCAGAATGCGCTCGATCAGTGGCGGCGCAACGTCGCGAACAACTACGGCATCACCGTCGACTACTCGGGTGTCGGCTCGTCTGCCGGCCGTCGCGACTACATCCAGGGCACGGTCGACTACGCGGTGAGCGAGATTCCGTTCCAGGCGCACCCGGAGGACGGTTCCGCGGCCGAGATTCCGCCTCGCGGCTACGCCTACATGCCGGTGGTCGCGGGTGGCACCGCGTTCATGTACAACCTGAAGATCAACGGCAAGCAGGTCACGAACCTGCGGCTGAACGGCGACACCATCACGAAGATCTTCACCGGGGTCATCACGAACTGGAACGACCCGGCGATTCAGTCGGACAACCCCGGCCTCGCGATGCCCGACCGGCAGATCGTGCCCGTGCTGCGCTCCGACGGCTCCGGCTCCACCGCGCAGTTCACGCAGTGGATGTCGCGCGAGCACAGCGGCCTGTGGAACGAGTTCTGCCAGCGGGTCGGGCGGGGCGCGGCGTGCGGCATGACCTCGCAGTACCCGGGCTTCGGCAACGCCAAGCTGCAGAACGGATCCTCGGGGGTCGCCGGCTACGTGTCGCAGGGCTACGGCGAGGGCGCCATCACGTACGTCGAGTACTCGTACGCCCTCAACGCGAACTTTCCGGTGGCGAAGGTGCTGAACCACGCCGGCTACTACGTCGAGCCCACCGCGTCGTCGGTCGCCGTGGCCCTCATGTTCGCCCAGATCAACACCGACTCGAACTCGAGCGATTACCTCACCCAGATTCTCGACCAGGTCTATCGCAACGGCGACCCGCGCAGCTACCAGCTCTCGAGCTACTCCTACCTCATCGTCCCCACCGAGGTCGGCGGCACGTTCACCGAGGCGAAGGGGCCGACCCTCGCGACGTTCGCGAACTACATGCTGTGCGAGGGGCAGCAGCAGGCCGGCAGACTCGGCTACTCCCCGCTGCCGATGAACCTGGTGATGGCGGGCTTCGACCAGATCAAGCGGATCCCGGGGGCCGGCTCCGTGGGCATCGACATCAACAGCTGCAACAACCCGACGTTCCAGCCGGGCGACTCGCCATCGAACAACCAGCTCGCGCTCACCGCGCCGATGCCGGCCGAGTGCGACCGTCAGGGCCCGAATCAGTGCACCACCGGTACCGCCGGCGCCGCCGGGGTCGAGACCGAGATCTCGGGTTCGGGCACGGGCGGCAGCGCGGTGGGCGACCCGGCGCTGGCGGCCGGGGCGACGTCGTCGTCGGCCGCGAACACGGGGGGTGCGGCGGTCTTCGACGAGAACGGCAACCTCATCAGCGGCGGGCTGACCGGTACCGCCGCGGCGTCGCCCTTCGCGCTGCCCGATACGGGGTGGGGCACCACGCAGACGATCATGCTCGTCGCGGTACTGCTCCTGATCACCGCCATTCTGGTGCCGCCGGTCGCGAGTCAGCAGATGCGCAGCTACTTCCAGAAGCGGAAGGCCCAGGGATGAACCGGAACATGGTGGAGCCGCCCCGTCGCTCCCTGCTCGCCCGGATGAGCGCGACCGGCCTGATCGTGGGCATCGCCGTCGGTTCGATCGTCGGAATCGCGGGCGCCGTCGTGCCCGGGAGCGCGGCCGAGGCCACCGAGGCGACCTCGAGCGCCGTCACCGTCTCGAATCGCGACTACGCGCTGAACCCCGATGAGTCGCCGTTTCCCGAGCTGCAGGTGACGGTGTCGCAGACGAGGGACCTTGTGTCGCAGGGCATCCAGATCTCTTGGACGGGGGCCGCGAAGTCGACGAGGCCCATCGGCGGCTCGATGGGCGGCGAGAACTTTCTGCAGATCGCGCAGTGCTGGGGCGAGGACCCCGAGCACCCGGGGCACCCGGATCGCACCACCTGCGTGTACGGCGGCTCCAACGCCGAGGGCACCACGCGCGACAGCTCCATCGACGACAAGGACGTTCCGGCGGCCGATCACCCGGACGCGCAGTACACGGTGCCGCGCACCGGCACCTTCTCGAACGCGTACACCGCGATCCCGTTCCGCCCGGCCGACGGCAGTGCCGAGGTGAGCGCGGTGGCGTGGAGCGAGGAGCTCGGCCGCAACGCCCGCGTCGACGGGGTCAACATGAACACGAATCCGTACTTCACCTCGCTGAACACGAACGAGGTGCGGTGGGCCGGCTCGGGCAGCGACGGCAGCGGTTCGGTGCCGTTCGAGGTGCAGACGAGCCAGCAGTCGAACGCGCTGGGCTGCGGGGCGCCGATCGCGGTGGACGGGGCGACGGTCGGGCAGTCCTGCTGGCTCGTCATCATTCCCCGTGGAACCGGGGATTCCGGCCAGCAGTCGATCGTGAGACCGGGCCTGTTCTGGGATGCGTGGGAGCACCACCTGGCGGTCAAGCTCGATTTCAAGCCCGTCGGCGTGCGCTGCGAGATCGGCAGCGCCGAGCGCCAGATCGCGGGCAGCGAGCTCATCACCATCGCCCTCGGCTCGTGGCAGCCGAAGCTGTGCGAGGGGGAGACGGGTGCCGCGTTCGTGCACAGCATCCGCGCCGAATCCGACGCCCTGCGCGACGCGGCGGGCACCGAGGCGAGCCCGCTCGCGATGACCTCGCGCCCGTACAGCACCGAGGGCGCGGATCCGATCGAGTACGCCCCGGTCGCGCTCTCGGGCCCGGTGATCACCTTCGGCATCGACCGCCGCATCAACTCCTCGGCCGAGGTGCCGCAGGAGTACGCGGATCTCGATCGCTTGCCGTTCGAATCGGTGAAGCTCACCCCGAGACTCGTGGCGAAGCTGCTCACCGCCTCGTACGTGGAAGCGCTGCCCCCGGGCACGGATCGCAGCCACATCGGCTTCACCGGCGACTACAACGACCCGGCCTCGAACCCGCGCACCATCACCCGCGATCCCGACTTCCTCGAGATCAACGACGCGGAGTGGGGGTACCAGAACCTCGTGAAGATCTCTCTGGGCGACGCGCTCACCCCCTCGGGGCGCTCCGACATGATCACCCAGCTGTGGCGATACGTGCTCGCAGACCCCGGCGCGGCGGCCTGGCTCGCGGGCGAGCCCGATCCGTGGGGCATGACGGTCAACCCCTGGTACTCGACGAATCCCGAGGTGAACCCCGTCGGCGTGGGGCTGACGCTTCCGACCGACAACTTCCCGAAGGCCGACCCGGTGACCAAGCCCGACACGACGGCGGAGGATCCGATCAACGGCTCCGGCGAGGTGAACCTCGTGACCTGGCGGGCCTACACCCACGATTTCGAGGCGGGCGCGCACGATGTGCTTCGGGGTGACGGTCTGCTGCTCGGCGGCTGGGACCGATTGGCCGTGCCCGCGAAGTTCGCGAAGGGCGGGCGTGATCTGATCGGCGAACGCGGCGTGATCGCCGTCTCCACCGCCCCCGCCTCGAGCCGCTACCAGACCGTCAACGCCTCCCTGCTGAACCCGGCCGGCCAGTTCGTCTCCCCGTCGACGGAGTCCCTGCTCGCAGGCGCGGCCGCGATGAACCCCACCTCGGGCCAGCCGAAGGTGCTCGACTACGACCCCGCCAGCGAGAAGGCGAAGGGCGCGGCGAGCGCATACCCCCTGACCATGCCGGTCTACGCGGCTCTGAACCCGCTGCAGGAGGACGCGGGCCTGCGCGCGATCTATGCGAACCTGATCCGCTATGCCGTGAACGACGGGCAGACCTCGGGAACCGAGGTCGGCCAACTGCCCGCGGGCTACGCGCCGATTCCGGATTCCTGGAAGGCGCAGGCGCTCGACGCCGCCACCGGCATCGAGCAGGGCCGCGACCCGAACGCCCGCCCGCAGACGACGGGCGGGTCGACCACCGGGGCCGGCACCCCGAATACGAACTGGGGCGGCACGAGCTTCCCGCTGAACTCCGGAGCGACGCCGGGAAGCGGTGCCGACCCGTCGGCGACCGGAACGGCCGCGGGCGCGCTCACCGGTGCCCCGACGCCGGAGGACCCCAAGACCGGCCCGATCGTCGCCGCGGTGCCGGCCGGCCTGGTCTCCGGCCTCGCGGCCGCACTCGCCGTCCCATTCTTCGGGCGCATCAGGAGGTTGTTCTGATGAGCCCGCACACACTTGACGGCCCCGGGACATCGACCCGGAGCCGCCAAGCAGGCAGGTGGCGGACACCTGGCCTGAGAACCACCCACCTACCAGCAAGGGAAGACAAGTGATCAGGAAAAAGTCTATCGCTGCAGCCGCAGCGCTCGGCGTGGTACTCACAGGGTTCATGGCAGTGAACCCGGCCGCCGCCGACCCGGTATCCAACAGCTACGTCGCCGTCGGCTCCGACACGCTGCAGGACGTGATGAACGGGCTCGCGAACGGCACGGGCGTCACCGGTTCCCCCGTGCGCTCCATGGCCGGAACCACCACCATCGGCTCCTTCGACGCCATCGGCTCGGCGACGATCCAGGCGAAGTCGGGCGGTGTCACCTTCGCCCGCCCGAACGGCTCGGGCGACGGCCATGTCGCGCTCAGCGCCTCGATCCAGGGCACGGCGTACAAGGGCACCACCAGCATCGCCGGCCAGGTCGACATCGCCCGCAGTTCGTCGGGCCCGGGCTCGCGCGCGAACAACAACGGCCCCGTCGTCTTCATCCCCTTCGGCCGCGACGCCCTGTCGTACGCCTACTCGGGCGGCAACGCGGCACTCGCGAGCCTCACCCAGTCGCAGCTCACCGACATCTTCAACTGCACCCTCACGACCGTCGGCGGTGTCACGGTGACCCCCGTGATCCCGCAGGCGGGATCGGGTTCGCGCAACGACTGGCTGGAGAAGCTCGGCCTCACCGCGACCTACAGCACCGCGGTGCCGAGCTGCGTGCGGGTCGGCCAGGAGCACGACACCTCGAAGCTCTTCGACGGCAGCGCCTTCCCGACGAACGCGGTCACCCCGATCTCGGTCGCGCAGTGGGTTTCGCAGAACACGGGCGCCGGCTCGAGCCGCATCGGCGCCGGCGTGCAGATCGGCAGCCCCACCGGTGTCGCACCCGTGACGGGTGCGGGCGCGAGCATGCTTCCGAACAAGGCGTTCTACGACAACACCACCTGGGGTCGCGACACCTACCTCATCGTCGAGTACGCGCGCGTCGATGAGAACAACGCGAAGTACGACCGGGGCCTCGCCGACCTCGTCGACGCCTCGCGCCCGCAGAGCCTGACGAACGTCGGCTCCTTCGCGACCACCGCGGGCGCCGTGAAGCAGAAGTACGGCTTCCTCGCCCCGCTGAGCAGCACCCCCATCCGCGCCGATTTCCGCAACTGATACGCACCGCTGAGTTAGGAAACATACACATGCATCAGTCACTCAAGGTGGCTTCCATCGCCGCCGTGGCCGCCGCGCTCGTCGCAGGCGCAGGTATCGCCTCGTCGCAGGCCGCACCCCAGTCGAACGGTTCGGACGGGCCGGTCTACTTCTTCAACTCGGGCAACGGCGACGTGCTCGACGGGGATGCGACGTTCATCCACGAAGAGGATTCACCGATCATCGCGGCTGGTCACCCGACCGACTACAACGTGCGCTTCGACTGCTCACCGGGCACCACGGGCGCACTGGCCTTCCTCACCGAGCCGGGCAGCGAGCGCGCGGGTCGCAACGGCTGGACCGCGTACAACATCACACCGCAGCTCATCCAGCAGCACATCAACCTGCCGAACCTCCAGCTCGATCGCTTCGGCGGCGGCATCGGTTGGCACGCGGTGAAGGCGGCCGGCGGCACCTACTCGCTCGGCGTGGCCTGCACCTACGACAACGAGGTGAACGTGCTCGACGCCTGGTACCGCACCATCGTGGTCGAGGCCGGCACCGGCAACTGGCACGCCGTGCCGAACGGCGAGGGCTCGGAGGGCGGCGAGCAGACCGGTGAGATCGACCTCAACGCGCCGGTGGTGGAGTCGCTTCCGCTCGAGGACGGCGACCTCACCCTGAGCGTTCCCGCCGGGGCATCGGCGACGTTCACCGCCGCGGCGCTGAACGGGCAGAACCAGTCGGTCACCACCGGCACGCTGCCGTCGTTCACCGTCACCGACGAGCGGGTGCTCTCCCGCCCGGGCTGGACGCTGACGGCGAACGTGAACCAGTTCGTCAACGCCTCGAACCCGACCGCCACGATCTCGAACGCCCAACTCGGCCTCGTGCCGTCGGTGTCGGGCGATAGCGGTGCGGTGAAGGGCGCGAACCAGGCCGCCGGCTCCGCCGCCTACTCGACGGTGTTCGCCTCGGCGGCTGCGAACACGGGCCTCGGGGTCACCACCCTGGGCGGCGACCTCACCTTCGTGGCTCCGGAGGGCGCACCCGCCGGCACCTACAACTCGAAGATGACGCTGACGCTCGTCGGCAACTGATCACCCTGCTGCCGGGGTGGCGGCTTCGGCCCGCCGCCCCGGCAGCACCCCGCTCGACGAATGGAACAGACCCCATGACCCGGTTCTCAACCGCAACCCGGCTGATCACGATGGTGCTCGCAGCACTCCTGCTCGCCACCATGTCGGCACTCATGCTCAGCGCGTCAGGGGCGCACGCGGACGAGGGTATGGACTCGATCTCCGGCGCGCCCGGAAAAGACGGCGCCAGGGACACCGGGCGCAGCCGCTTCACCTATCAGATCGACCCCGGGCAGACCATCCAGGATTTCTTCTACGTGGAGAACACCGGGTCGACCGAGCAGGCGCTCACCGTGTTCCCCACCGACGCCTTCAACGACGCGGAGGGCAACTTCTCGATGCTGAGCACCGATGAAGAGCCATCGGGCGTGGGGGCGTGGGTGACCTTCGAAGACGGCACGCGCGTGCTGAGTCTCACGCTCGCCCCGGGCGAGAGCCGGAGCCTGCCCTTCACCATGCGGGTTCCCGATGACGCCCGGCCCGGCGATCACGTCGGCGGCATGCTGGTGAGCGCCACGACTCCCGGCGACCAGGTCGCGCTCGAACGTCGCGTCGCCGCCCGGCTGTATGCGCGCGTGAGCGGCGACCTGCAGGCGGCGATGTCGATCACCAGCCTCGCGGCCTCCTACGATCCGAGCTGGAACCCGTTCAGCGGAACAATGACGATCACCTACACCGTGACGAATTCCGGAAACGTCTCGCTGCTCCCCACGACCGTCGCCCGGGTGAAGGGGATCCTCGGCATCCCGCTCTCGGAGAACGTGCGCGACGAGCACACCGAGATGCTGCCCGGGGAGGTGCGCACCATGACCGCCACACTCGAGGGAGTGGGCCAGTGGGTGTATGCGAACCCGACGGTCAGCCTCGCCACGAGCATCGACGACGATGCGAGAAACCCCGGCGTGCTCCCCTCCACCGAGCGCGACACCGTGGTCTTCGTGGTGCCATGGGCACTGCTCGCCCTGCTGCTCCTCGTCGGCGGCGTCTGGTTGTTCGTTCGCTGGCGCAGGCGGGTCAACGACGTGCGGGCGAGGGAGTGGGCCGAGTACATCGAGGCCGAGGCGCTGAAGAAGGCGGGCGGTGCCGCAGCGGCACAGGCCCCTGCCGCAGACCCGCACGCATCCCGCGAACACGAACCATCAGGAGCACGATGATGATCCACGCATTTCGACGAGGCCGCCGCTCGGCCGTGCTGCGGGCGGGCGTGCTGCTCGGCATCGCCGCGGCGGGCTTTCTCGCGGTCGCCCCGACGGCCGGCCATGCGGCGCCGCTTCCCGCGGCGGACGAAGAGGGCATCACGATCGCCGTTCCCGTGCTCGCCGGTGCGAAGCCGGGCGGCTCGGGCGGCGGCACCTCGACCCCTGCGACTCCGGCCGTGCCGCGCACCCCGATCGCCGTGGGCACCGCTGCGACCATCACGCAGACGCCGGTGAGCCCGAACGATTCCGACGCCGCGCTGGGCGCCGACGTCTTCGAACTCGGCGGCTCGCTCTACGTGAGCGGGCTCACCGGCGCCGTGAGCAGCTCGGTCGGTCCGGGCGGCGGTGACGTGCAGCTCTCGATCACCGTGAAGAACGCCTCGAACGAGACCTTCGACGCGACCGGCAAGTTCTGGCTCGACAACACCTTCGGCCTGCCGGTGGCCGAGGTGTCGGGGGTCTCGATCAAGGGTCTCGCGCCCGGCGAGACCCGCACCATCGATGTCACCATGCACGGGCCCGGCCAGTGGGCGGTGTTCGGCGGCCATGCGACGATCACCCCGCCGAAGTCGCTCGGCGGCACGCAGATGGAGCCGATCACGCGCGACACGACGGTCTGGCTCACCCCCTGGTTCGCCACGCTCATCGTCGGCGTTCCCGCCGTGCTCGTCGCCGGCTGGTACCTGTTCGGGCAGCGGCTGCAGTTCGCAGAGGCCCCCGTGGCAGTGGCGGCTGCATGAGCCTCCACGGCGCAGAGCAGATGGCGGGCACGGAGGCGGCAGAGCCTGCAGAGCCGGTCGAGGGGGCCGAAGGGACCGAGCCGCTGCGTCGCGCACGCGAGCGGCGCGGTCGCGCACCCCGGTTGCCACGTGGATCGCGTGCGAGTCGCCCGCCGAGGCCGCCGAGCCGCCCCCCGCGTGAGCCGGCTCCGCCGATCGAGCTGTCGACGCGCGACCGTCACGTCAGGGGCGCGATCGCGGTGTGCGCGGTGCTGCTGCTCGCCTTCACCCTGAACCTGTTCCTGTTCTCCCCGCTGCAGCACATCGCGCAGCAGCAGATTCAGCACAACACGTTTCGCGCGCAGCTCGCCGAGGGCACGGCGCCGGTCGCCGAGGGCACCTTCGACGACGTGCTGCTGCGCGACGGCGAGCCGGTGGCGATCATCGAGATTCCGCAGATCGGCGTCTCGGAGGTCGTGGGCGAGGGCACGTCGGCCTCGGTGCTCATGTCGGGGCCCGGCCACCGGCGGGACACGATGCTGCCCGGCCAGCAGGGCGTCAGCGTGGTCATGGGCCGCGCCTCGGCCTACGGCGGCCCGTTCGGCAACCTTCAAGAGCTCGAACCGGGCGCGCAGATACGCGTGATCACCGGCCAGGGCGACCACGTGTACGAGGTGCTCGGCGTGCGCTACGCGGGCGACCCGGCGCCTCCCGCGGTGAAGTCGGGGGAGGGGCGGCTCATTCTGCAGAGCGCGCGCGGCCTGCCCTACGCGCCGAGCGGTGTGGTCTGGGTCGATGCCGAGCTGGTCACCGAGCCGCAGGCGATGGGCGCGCGCCTCACCAACAGTCTGACGCTGCCCGAATCGCATCGCCCTCTCGCCACCGACACGTCGACGGTGTGGGCGCTCGTCTTCGGGCTGCAGGTGCTGGTCGTCGTCGAGCTCGCGTTCGTCTGGTCGCTGCGCCGCATCGGCCCGCGACACACCTGGACCGTGTTCGTGCCGGTCATGTTCTTCCTGAGTCTGGTCATCACCGACCAGGTGGTCAGGCTGCTCCCCAACCTGCTGTAGAGGATCTCGCAATGATTGAAGAAACATTTCCCGACGCCACCGCGGTGCTGCCCTCCGTGGGCGCGGACATCGACCAGCTCCTCCTCGCCGAGGAGCCGGCCGCGCACCTGGCGTCGCTGACCGCGAACAACATCACCGCGTGGTTCGGCGAGCGCAAGGTGCTCGACCGGGTGTCGCTCACGATGCCCGCCGGCGTGATCACCTCGCTGATCGGCCCCTCCGGCTGCGGCAAATCGACCTTCCTGCGCATCCTGAACCGCATGCACGAGCTCGTGCCGTCGGCGAGCCTCGCGGGCGAGGTGCTGCTCGACGGCGACGACATCTACGACCCGGGCAAGAAGCTCGTCGACGCGCGCAAGCACATCGGCATGGTCTTCCAGAAGCCGAATCCGTTCCCGGCGATGTCCATCTACGACAACGTGGTCGCCGGCCTGAAACTCACCGGTCGTCGGACGACGCGCGACGAGAAGGATTACCTGGTCGAGTCGTCGCTCACGAAGGCGGGGCTCTGGAACGAGGTGAAGGATCGCCTCCGCGCGCCGGGCGCCGGCCTCTCCGGCGGCCAGCAGCAGCGCCTGTGCATCGCCCGTTCGCTCGCGGTGACGCCGCGCGTGCTGCTGATGGACGAGCCCTGCTCGGCGCTCGACCCGACCTCGACGCGGGTCATCGAGGAGACCATGCTCGAGCTCGCCCACGAGGTCACCATCGTGATCGTGACGCACAACATGCAGCAGGCGCAGCGCGTCTCCTCGCAGTGCGCGTTCTTCCTCGCGGCTCAGGGCACTCCGGGAGTGATCGTGGAGCACGGATCCACCGAGATGATGTTCAGCCAGCCCATCGACAGCCGCACCTTCGACTACGTCAACGGCCGGTTCGGGTAGGTGGCGAGGGCGGATCGCACGCCGCGTCTCGCCGGGGTGCTCGTCGTGGCGGCACTCGCGGCGTGCGGTTGGTATCTCGCGAGCGGCGTGCTCGGAGCCAGCGCCGAGTCCGGCGGCGGGCAGGCGGGCGTGTGGGCCGCGGTCGATGTCTCCGTGCGGGAGAGCGCGGACGCTGGTGTCGAAGAGGCGGTCGATTCGGGCGGGGCTCAGCGCTCGCCGGGGTCGGTGAGCTCGCGAGTGGATCCCGATTGGGCCGCGCGGGCATCGCTGCAGACCGGGGTTCCGGTCAGGGCGCTCACCGCATACGCGGGGGCGCAGCTCGTGCTCGCGGCGGAGCAGCCCGGCTGCGGGGTCGGATGGAACACGCTCGCGGGCATCGGCCGCATCGAGACCGGTCACGGCAGCCACCGAGGTGCCGTGCTGCAGGGCAGCGGGGAGGCGGTGCCCAGAATTCTGGGGCCGGCGCTCGACGGCAACGGTTTCGCCGCGATTCCCGACAGCGACGGCGGGGCGTGGGATGCGGATGCGGTGTGGGATCGCGCCGTCGGCCCAATGCAGTTCATCCCCGACACCTGGAGCCGGTGGGGCGCCGACGGCAGCGGGGACGGGGTCGCCGACCCGAACAACATCGATGACGCGGCACTCGCGGCCGCCCGGTATCTCTGCGCGAGCGGGTCGATGCGCGATGCTGCCGGGTGGCGGGCCGCCGTCTTCAGCTACAACCACCTCGAGAGCTACGTGGATGCCGTCGCGGCCGCGGCGACCGAGTACGCGGCGGCCGGAAGATGAGCGCTTCGAGCCGGCCGATCGCATCGTGAGATCGCACCCTTGGGCGACACGCCGGGGAAGGGGTGTGGAGCGATTTTGTTTTGCGGCGACGGGGCTGTGGATAAGTCGTGATCGGTGGCGGAATACCGCCATTCGTTCTCCCCAACCACCCCCTTGAAACGGTGGAGAGGAAGTGGGAAACTACATTGATGTAACTACTCTATGTTGTGGTTGAGGTTCGTATGGTTCACTATATGTAGTGCCTCGACCGGGGTGACAGAGTTTTTGAGGAAGGGCGTGACATGGCCACTACCGTGTACACCAAACCGTCTTGTGTGCAGTGCACCGCGACCTACCGTGCGCTCGACAGCCAGGGCATCGAGTACGACGTCGTCGACCTTTCGGAAGACCCCACGGCGCTCGAGACGGTGAAGGAACTCGGTTACCTGCAGGCACCCGTCGTGGTGACCGAAGACGAGCACTGGTCGGGCTTCCGCCCCGACAAGATCTCGCAGCTCGCTTCGCGCCTCGCCTGACCCGGAACGGGAGATCCCGCGGCCTCGGCCACGGTGATCCACTCGCCGGGCCGATGTCGCACAATCGCCGTCGCACGTCGAAGCGGAAAGGGGAGTGGGAATGAGGTCGGGAATGGGATCCGGAGAACGGTCAGGAGCATGACGCGCCTGGTCTACTTCTCGAGCGTCTCGGGCAACACGCACCGGTTCGTTCAGAAGCTCGGGCGCCCGGCCGCACGCATCCCCCTCCACTCGCGCGACGAGCCGCTGGTGGTCGACGAGCCGTTCGTGCTCATCGTGCCGACCTACGGCGGCGGGCCCGAGACACGGGCGGTGCCCAAGCAGGTGATCCGGTTTCTCAACGACGAGCGCAACCGGAAGCATCTGCGGGGCGTGATCGCCGCGGGCAACACCAACTTCGGCGAGGCCTACGGCATCGCGGGGGACATCATCGCGCGCAAATGCCACGTCCCCCACCTGTACAGATTCGAACTCTTTGGCACACCGGACGACGTCACCGCCGTTCAAGAAGGATTGGAACAGTTTTGGAAACAGCAGTGATGGAACCGGGTCTCGCGTCGTCGAAGGTCAGCGATATGGACTACCACTCGCTGAACGCGATGCTGAACCTGTACGACGCCGACGGCAAGATCCAGTTCGACAAGGATCGCGAGGCCGCGCGTCAGTACTTCCTGCAGCACGTCAACCAGAACACGGTGTTCTTCCACAACTTCGAGGAGCGCATGCGCTTCCTCATCGACAACGACTACTACGAGAAGGAACTGGTCGATCAGTACTCGATCGAGTTCGTCGAGAAGCTGACCGATGAAGCGTACGCGATGAAGTTCCGCTTCCCGACGTTCCTGGGCGCCTTCAAGTTCTTCACCTCGTACGCGCTGAAGACGTTCGACGGCAAGCGCTACCTCGAGCGCTTCGAGGAGCGGGTCGTGATGGTCGCGCTCGGGCTCGCCCAGGGCGACCAGGAGCTCGCCCGCGGCATCATGCGCGAGATCGTCTCCGGCCGTTTCCAGCCGGCGACCCCGACCTTCCTCAACCTCGGCAAGGCGCAGCGCGGCGAGCTCGTCTCCTGCTTCCTGCTCCGCATCGAAGACAACATGGAGTCGATCTCGCGGGCGATCAACTCGTCGCTGCAGCTCTCGAAGCGCGGTGGTGGCGTGGCGCTCTCGCTCTCCAACATTCGCGAGGCCGGCGCGCCGATCAAGAAGATCGAGAACCAGTCATCGGGCATCATCCCGGTCATGAAGCTCCTCGAAGACAGCTTCAGCTATGCGAACCAGCTCGGCGCGCGCCAGGGCGCCGGGGCCGTCTACCTCTCGGCGCACCACCCCGACATCATGCGCTTCCTCGACACCAAGCGAGAGAACGCCGACGAGAAGATTCGCATCAAGACCCTGTCGCTCGGCGTCGTCGTGCCCGACATCACCTTCGAACTCGCGAAGAAGGGCGAGGACATGTACCTGTTCTCGCCGTACGACGTCGAGAGCGTCTACGGGGTGCCCTTCGGCGACATCT
Source organism: Leucobacter soli (assembly GCA_040392345.1). Taxonomy (GTDB): domain Bacteria; phylum Actinomycetota; class Actinomycetes; order Actinomycetales; family Microbacteriaceae; genus Leucobacter; species Leucobacter soli_B. Next base: position 14,702 of record JBEBWI010000057.1, read on the forward strand.
CCGTCTCCGAGAAGTACCACGAGATGGTCGACGATGCGCGCATCAAGAAGACGAAGATCAACGCGCGTCACTTCTTCCAGACCATCGCCGAGCTGCAGTTCGAATCGGGCTACCCCTACATCGTGTTCGAGGACACGGTGAACCGGGCGAACCCGATCAAGGGCCGCATCAACATGTCGAACCTGTGCTCCGAGATCCTCCAGGTCAACACCCCGACGACCTACAACGAAGATCTGAGCTACGACCAGATCGGCAAAGACATCTCCTGCAACCTCGGGTCGATGAACATCGCGATGATGATGGACGGCACCGACTTCAGCGGTAGCGTCGAACTCGCGATCCGCGCGCTCTCCGCGGTCAGCGACATGAGCCACATCTCATCGGTGCGCTCGATCGAAGACGGCAACGACAAGTCGCACGCGATCGGCCTCGGCCAGATGAACCTGCACGGCTACCTCGCCCGCGAGCGGGTGCACTACGGCAGCGAAGAGGGCATCGACTTCACGAACATCTACTTCTACACGGTGCTCTTCCACGCGATCCGCGCCTCGAACAGGCTCGCCGTCGAGCGCGGCGTCGCCTTCGACGGCTTCGCCGACTCGAAGTACGCCTCGGGCGAGTTCTTCGACAAGTACACCGAGCGGGCGTGGGAGCCCGAGACCGAGCGGGTGCGCGAGCTGTTCGCCGCCTCGGGGGTCGAGATCCCCACCCAGAGCGACTGGCTCGAGCTCAAGGCGAGCGTGCAGCAGCACGGCATCTACAACCAGAACCTGCAGGCGGTGCCGCCGACCGGCTCGATCTCCTACATCAACAACTCGACCAGCTCGATCCACCCGATCGCGTCGAAGATCGAGATCCGCAAGGAAGGCAAGCTCGGCCGCGTCTACTACCCGGCGCCGTTCCTCACGAACGACAACCTCGAGTACTACGAGGACGCGTACGAGATCGGCCCCGAGAAGATCATCGACACCTACGCGGCGGCCACGCAGCACGTGGATCAGGGGCTCTCGCTGACGCTGTTCTTCAAAGACACGGCGACGACTCGCGACATCAACAAGGCGCAGATCTACGCGTGGCGCAAGGGCATCAAGACCATCTACTACATCCGTCTGCGGCAGATGGCGCTGGAGGGCACCGAGCTCGACCAGTGCGTCAGCTGCATGCTCTAGACCTCCTCGACGGAAGACTGAAGGAAGAACCGATGAACGCACAGCCGTTGAAGCTCGTCGATCACGTGCAGGCCATCAACTGGAACCGCATCGAGGACGAGAAGGATCTCGAGGTCTGGAACCGCCTCGTCAACAACTTCTGGCTGCCCGAGAAGGTGCCGCTGTCGAACGACGTGCAGTCGTGGGCGACGCTGACGCCCGCCGAGCAGCTGCTCACGATGCGCGTGTTCACGGGGCTCACCCTGCTCGACACCATTCAGGGCACGGTCGGCGCCGTCTCGCTGATTCCCGATGCGATCACCCCGCACGAGGAGGCCGTGTACACGAACATCGCGTTCATGGAGTCGGTGCATGCGAAGAGCTACTCGTCGATCTTCTCGACGCTGTGCTCGACGCAGGAGATCGACG
>JBEBWI010000058.1:0-16251 GCA_040392345.1 Leucobacter soli
CCGCGGTGACCTGAGCGCCCGCCTCGATCGCCCGAACGCCCTGCTCGCGCACCCCGGTCGAGCGCGTGCAACTCGGGATTGAGCTTTCCGCGCTCGGCCAACTCGCCATCGCGATCCACGTAGAGCGGGATGAGCGCCTTCGAGGTCAGAATGTGCTGGTAGAGCGGAACCGGTCGATGCTCGCTCAGAATCACATCGGTGTCGCCGCGCACCGCGTGCATCCAGTCGCCGAACTCTTCGGCGTTCGACACGGTCGCCGAGAGGGAGACGAGCCTCACCTGCTGCGGAAGGTGGAGAATGATCTCTTCCCACACCGCACCGCGATACCGGTCGCCCAGGTAGTGCACCTCGTCGAGCACCACGAACGCGAGATCGTGCAGAGCGTCGCTCTCTGCGTAGATCATGTTGCGCAGCACCTCGGTGGTCATCACCACGATCGGGGCGTCGCCGCGAACATTGACATCGCCGGTGAGCAGCCCCACCTCCGCATCACCGTACTCCGCGCAGAGCTCGCGGAACTTCTGATTCGAGAGCGCCTTGATCGGAGCCGTATAGAAGATCCGGGCGTCGCGCTCTCGACGTGCGAGCGCCACCGCGAACTCCGCGACGGTCGTCTTGCCGGAACCCGTCGGCGCCGCCACCAGCACGCTCCTGCCCGACTCCAGCCGCTCGCACGCGGTGCGCTGGAAGGCGTCGAGCGGAAACTTCAGGCGCGCGGCGAACGCGTCGAGCGCCGGGAATTCCTCCGACCGCTCCGCGCGTTCCGCATCGGTCATGATTCCTCGGTGCCGGTCGCGGGCTCGGAGGTGTCGATACCGTACTCGGCGAACTCCTTCGCCCGTTTCTTGTCGACGCGCTTGTCGTGCAGTATCGCGATGCCTGCGGCCGCGAAATAGAGCACCACGATCGGGGCCGCGAGCAGGAACATGCTCATGAGGTCGGCCGCCGGAGTCGTGATGGCGGCGAACAGGATGATGCAGAGGATCGCGACGCGCCAGCTCTTCAGAATCGACGCACCGCGGAGCACGCCGATGAAGTTCAGCAGCACGAGGAAGACCGGCATGACGAAACCGACGCCGACGGCCAGCAGCAGCTTTATCGCGAAGTCGAGATATTTGCGCGCGTCGATGAGGAACGCATCCTCGGTGGGCTGGAAGGTCGACATGAGCCGTACGATGTTCGGGAGCACGCTCCAGCCCGCGTAGACGCCCAAGAGGAACAGCGGAACCGCGGTCCCGAGGAAACCGATCGCATACCATCGTTCCCGACGCGTGAGGCCCGGCACGAGGAACGCCCAGATCTGATAGAGCCATACCGGCGAGGCGAGCAGCACGGCGATGAACAGCGAGATCTGAACCTTGGTGTCGAAGCCGCTGCTGATGTCGGAGTAGGTGATCTGCGCGATACGGCCGTCGATCTCGAGGTCGAGGATGGGCTGTCGCAGCACCGTCCACACCCAGTCGGAGAGGAACCAACCGGCCACCAGCGCGATGGCGATCGCGACCGCCGAAATGAGCAGGCGATTGCGAAACTCGATGAGGTGGGCGCCCAAACTCATCTTGCCGTCAGGATTCTTGCGCCGCCGAGATTTCACTGCCACACCGCAAGCTTAGTCGTGCGAACCGAGCTCAAGCATCGTACTGGGCGAGTGCCAGGTCGACCCAGACGCGCACTGCGTTCCTGGCGTCCTCGGGTGCCTCGACGATCACCTCGCCAGGGGCCGACTGCACGAGTCGCGTCGCCACCCCGGGGTGTGCGAGATCCACCTCTGCCACGACCCAACCGGGCTCCGCCTCCTCGACCACGCGAGGGGCGAACCCCGCGAGGCGCGGGAGCGCGCTGCCGCGCATCCGCAGCCGCGCCACCACACCGTCGCGACTCGCCTCGTGTCCGAATACCCGCCCCCAGCCGGCGCCCGCAGCGCCCGCGGGCCTCGCCTCGAACGTCTCGCCCGGCATGCGCGTCTCGCGCATGCGATCCACCGCGAACGTACGGGTCTCGCCGCGATCGAGGCAGTGCGCGCGCAGGTACCAGCCACCGCCCGACTGCCCGAGCACGAGCGGCTCGACCCGCCGCGCCGTGCGGGCACCGCGCGCATCGACGTAGCCGAACTCGAGCCGCTTCCTGGCCGAGATCGCGCCAGCGATCAGCCCGAGCACGGGCGCTTCGGCCTCGACGCTCACCGATACCGGCTCGGCGCCTCCCGCCTCGGGTCCCGCGGCGCGCAGCTTCTCGGCCGTCTCGGCCGCGAGTGCGCGGTCGGCCTCGGGAAGCATCGGCTGCAGCGCGTGCAACCCGGCGATGAGCGCCGCAGACTCGAACGCAGAGAACCGCGGGGTGTCGTCGACCGCGACCACCCGGGTGAGGCTGACCACGTCCTCCGCTTCGAACGCCTCCCAGTCGATGTCGAAGAGATCTTCGTCCTGGTAGGTCTGGGTCTCGCCCGGCACACCCGCGGTGCCGAGGAACGAGATGAGCCGGCGCAGCAGCCGCGCATCGACGTCGAACGCCTCGGCGAGCTCGCCCACCGGGGTCGGCCCGTGCTCCGTGAGATAGGGCACGAGCGAGAGCAGCAGCACCACGCGATCGGGGGTTGTGAGCTGTCTAGCCATCGCGTTCCCCCGGTGCGTCGCTAGCTTGCCCGTGCTGCCGCTTCACGAGGCGCAACCGCTCGATCACGCCTGCGCGAAGCTCCCCCGGCGCGACCGCCGCCGCCTCGGCGCCGTACCCGGCGAGCTCGTCGGCGAGCTCGGCATAGTCGAGGGTGCCCAGATCGAGCCGCAGTGGATCGCGGTGCTCGGACGAGCGGCCCGGCCTTGCCCGCTGCTCGAGTCGTGCCTGCGCCACCGACCCGTCGCGGACATCGACCGTTGCGCGGCGCGTGTCGCGCAACTCCTCGAGTTCCACGACCGCAGCCTCGACCCCGTCTCGGAGCGCCGCGTCGAACCGTTCAGCGGTCATCCGCACCTCGCCGGTGATGCGCGACAGGAGGAACACGCGACGCGCCTCGCGATCGAGGTCGTGCCCGATCAGATGCCACCGACCGTCGGCGCGGTGCAGGCGCAGCGGCGCAACGTACCGCTCGAGCGGGGCATCGCGGGAAGGCAACCGGTACTCGAAACGCACGGTTCTGCTCTCATCGATCGCGCGCTGCAGCGGAGGGGCGGCGCGTTCGGGGATGCTGATGCTCGGCGCGATGCCGAGATGCTGCACCTCGAGACCGACCCCGAGGGATTCGAGCTTCATCGTCGCCCGACGGGACTCGGCACTCAGGCTGCCCTCCGCCCACGCGAGCGAGGCGAGCCGCAAGAGCGTGAGCTCCCGCGCCGAGAACCTCACGCTCTCGGGCTGCTGCAGGAGTTCTTTGCGGATGCGATAGCGGGTGAGCTGGTTGTTGCCGGGCTCCTCGGGCGCATCGATCGCCTCGACCGGAATGCCGAGTGACCGGATCTGCTCCTTGTCGCGTTCGAACTGCCGCTCGAGCGTCGGGTCGATGACTCCGTGACGAAACCGTCCGGAGTACCCGTAGACGCTCGAGAGCAGCTCGCGCTTCGTCAGACCGTACGGGCTCGCCACGAGCGCGAGCACGAGACTGAACACGCGCTGCTCCCCCGGGATCGGGACCGTTCGAGACTCGCCGCGAGCCATGTCTCGAGCTATGCGATCGCCAGGATATCGACGACGCTCACCTTCGGCGAGCCGTCGCCCGGTTCAATCACGACGACCTGCGAGCCCACGGGGAACCCGGTGAGCGCCTCGCGGAAGGTGGCACCGGACTGCGCGATCTGCTCTTCGGTGCCGAAGTTCTCAGGGCTCGATTCCCACGTGTTCTTGAGCGTCGAACCGTCCCAGGCCACGGTGAGCACGTTGCCGATCACCAGACTGTCGGCTTCGACGGTGGCCCCGTCGCCCTCGATGCGCGCGGCGGCCCGGACTTCCGTCGCGGCTTCCTGCGGGGGCAGCACCACTCCGACGCGACCGTTCTCGTCGGTGACGACGGCGGGGAAGCCCGAGGGCAGGTTGCGGGACGCGCCGGTCGCAGCGGCGGGGAAGACGTCGACGATCTCGGCGATGACCACGAGTGAGGCGCCCGCGGTCGCAACGGTGCCCACGCTGATGTCGGCGGGCAGCGCGATCGCGACGAGGTCGCCTGCCGCCGAGCACATCACGCCCTGGAGTACCGGGCTGCCTTCTTCGGTCGCGAGGAAGAGCTCACCGGCGACGCCTGTTCCGAAGCTCTCGCTCGCCTCGATGAGCTCGCCCGAGATCGAGTCGTAGTAGGCGATGTTCGCCGCGATGATCGTGCCCTCGGTCGCGATCGTTTCGCGATTCTCCGCGCGTTCGACGAGGGAGCGCTGAGAGTTGAGGATCTCTGCCGCATCGTCGATCGACACCTTCGGCGTGCCGCTTCCGAGACCCGTCACCGTCACGCTCTCGCTCAGCGCGCCCGGGCTGAGCGGCGCGATGCACGACTCGGCCGCCGAGTTCGCGGCCGTGCAGCCGGTGAGACCGGCAACGACGAGTGCCGCGACAACGGCAGCAGCAGGAACGATTCGACGGCGCATGAGTACCTCTCGATGAATCTTGGCAACCCGGCAATTCTAGTGCAGCCGGGCCTGTGGGAATGCGGGGGTTCGGGATTAGAGCGTGTCTCGCGATGGCGGATCGCCCGCACCGCGCTCGCGCGCGAACTGTTGGGCGTCTCGCATCTTCTTCCTCAGCACTTTGTCGCTCTTGCTCCACTGGCCGATCGATTCGGGGGTCCACTCTCCCGCCGCCGCATCGACCAGGTCGGGGGTCCAGGCCGCGACGTCTTCCTCCGTGTATTCCCCCTTCGACGCGCGGCGCTTGAGCTGCGGCATCACCGTGCCGGGGGCGAGGCGTCGCGCCGTGATCAGGAAACCGGTGTGCGCCACCATACGATGATCGGGACGCACGGCGAGGCCCTCGACATGCCACCCCCGCACCATCGTCTCGTTCGCCTGCGGGTGCGTGAATCCGCCGTGCCGGCGCAGCTCCTCCGCGACGCGCGAGAGCTGCGTCACCGTGGCGACGTAGCAGATCACGACGCCGCCGGGCCGCAGTGCCTCGGCGGCGACGCCCACGCACTCCCACGGGGCAAGCATGTCGAGCACGACCCGATCGACGGTGGCCGACTCGCATCGCCGCGGCAGTTCCTCCTGCAGGTCGCCGACAGTCACCGACCAGTTCTCGGGCAGGCTCCCTGAGAACGCGGTCGCGTTCGCGCGGGCGATCTCGGCGAACTCCTCGCGGCGTTCGAACGAGTGCAGTTCGCCGGTCGGACCGATCGCGCGCAGCAGGTGCAGCGAGAGCGCGCCGGAACCGACGCCCGCCTCCACCACTCGGGCGCCCGGGAAGATGTCCGCGAGCGAGACGATCTGAGCTGCGTCCTTCGGGTAGACGATCGCGGCGCCGCGAGGCATCGACATCACGAAATCGCTGAGCAGCGGGCGCAGCACCAGGTATTCCTCGCCGCTGCTGTTCGTCACCACCGAGCCGTCGGGCAATCCGACGAGTTCGGCATGTCGGATCATGCCGTGGTGGCTGTGGAACTCGCCTCCGGCGATCAGCGTCACGGTGTTCAAACGGCCCTTCGGCCCGGTCAACTGCACGCGGTCGCCGTAGACGAGCGGCCCGCTCAGCGCGGGCTGCGGCGCAACGGCCTCCGGTTCCGATGCCGTGGGTTCATGCTCGGTCATGCGCGTGCTCCGATCACGTCGATTGTCTCGTTGTTGAACTCCGGAAGGTCTCCCCGCAGGACGTCGAACTGCCGGCCCACGAGAGCGGCGTCGACCCCGTCGAGGCCGGCCCACAGCGCGTGGGCGGGCGCGCCCCCGAGTGGCAGCAGATTGGGCACGCCGATGGCGACGGCGCCTGATGCCGCGGCAGATCTCAGCCCGGTCGGCGAATCCTCGAGTACGAGGCAGCGCTCGATCGGAACGCCGAGCACCTCGGCGCCGCGCAGATAGGGCTCCGGATGCGGCTTCGCACGCGCCACGTCGTCGCCTGCGACGATCGCCGTGAAAGTGCCGGGCGGCAGCAACCGCACCACCTGCTCGGCGAGCGAACGCACCGACATCGTGACAAGGGCCGACGGGATGCCGGCTTCCGCGAGAGAGGCCAGCAGCTCGACCGCGCCCGGGCGCCAGTCGGCCCCCTCCTGCTCGAGATCCGCTCCCACATTCGCCACCCATTCGGCGACGATCTCGTCGGCCGTCATCTCGACCCCGAGCTCCCGGAACAGCTCTGCGGCGTCCCAGAGCCCCGAACCGATCAAACGGTCATGGGTCTCCTCGCTCATCTCGATGCCGTAGCGCTCGAGCATCGCCAGTTCGGCCCGCAACCACATCGGTTCTGAGTCGATCAGCGTTCCGTCCATGTCCCACAGCACGGCTGCGAGTTGTTGCTCACTCATCGCGAAGAGTCTACCGACCCGCGCGGGCTATCCTGGGTGAGTGCCCCATCCCGCTGATTCGCCCCACCACCCCCGAGTGCTGATCGCCGCGTTCGAAGGCTGGAGCGACGCCGGTTCGGCGACCACCACGGTGCTTCAGCACCTCGGCGAGCTGATCGATGCCGAGTTGCTGCACGCGATCGGCGCCGACGGCTTCGTGGACTTCCAAGTGCACCGGCCGAAGGTGAGCTTCGACCCGGCGGGCAACCGCGTGCTCGACTGGCCCGAGACGCGCCTTTACGGAACCGTGCAGCGGCCGGGGCCACTCGAAACACCCGAGACGAAGCGCCCCGCCGATACCGTGCACCGCATCGACGGCACCCGAGTGCAAGACCTGTTCCTGCTCGCAGGCGTCGAGCCCGCTCGCGATTGGACCACGTTCGCCGAAGAGGTCATCGACGTCGTCGACACCTGGGGCATCGACACCGTCATCCTGCTCGGTTCGCTGTTCTCCGACGCACCGCACTCCCGGCCCATCGTGGTGACCCTGACCAGCGAGAACGCCGAGCTGCGAGCGAGCACAGGAGCCGCGCGCAGCGACTACGAAGGCCCGACCGGCATCACCACCGTGCTCGACATCGCACTGACCGAGGCCGAGGTGCCGGTGCTCTCCCTTTGGGCGCAGGTGCCGCACTACGTGCACAGCGCCCCGTCGCCGAAGGCGACGCTCGCGATTCTCGACAAGCTCGAAGAGCTGCTCGATGTCGTGATCCCCCGCGGCGACCTCCTGGGCGAGGCGAACGAGTGGGAGGCGAACATCGACCGCATCGCCGCGGCCGACGAAGACATGGCGCGGTACATCCGATCGCTCGAGGAAGCCCGCGACGCGACCAACGCGCCCGAGGCGACGGGCGAGGCGATCGCGCACGAATTCGAGAAGTTTCTCAGCATCGAGCCCGACGATTCAGACCCCGATCAGAACTGATCGATCAGAGCTGATCGGGCCGTCGACCGCGCCCGCCCTTGCCCGACCGTCTCCCCCCGCCACCGGCCGAAGGTCCGCCGCCGGGCCCGATTCACCCCTGGCCCGTGTGCTCGTCCCGGCTCTCGTCTCGAAGCTGCACGCCGAGCAGGGCGAGTGCGGCGTCGGCGATGAGCGCCGGGTCGTCGACCCCCTGATCGAGTGCGGCGTCAAGTGTCGCGAGCATCACCGGAGTATCGAGGTCGTTGGCGAGGGCTTGACGCAACTTCTGCAGCACGGCGACGCTGCTCGCCGATTCCTCGACCTCGCGGTCGAGCCCCGAGCGCCATGCCTCGAGCCTGCGGGTCGCCACCTCCAGGTCGGCGTCGAACCACTCCCACTCCTCTCGGTAGTGGTGGGCGAGCAGGCCCAGGCGAATCGCAGACGGGTCCGCACCGCCCGCGAGCAGCTTCGAGACGAGCACCAGGTTGCCCCGCGACTTCGACATCTTGTGACCCTGGTACGAGATGAGCCCGACGTGGCAGTAGGCGTGCGCGAGCGGGGTGCCCGAGAGCGCGGTCGCGTGCGCCGCCGTGAACTCGTGATGCGGAAACACCAGGTCGCCGCCGCCGCCCTGCACGGTGAACGCGTTGCCGAGCGCCTCCGCCGCGATGACCGCGCACTCGATGTGCCACCCGGGCCGGCCTTCCCCGACGACCGCATCCCAGCTCGGTTCGCCCTCCCGAGCGGATCTCCACAGCAGAGGGTCGAGTGGATCCCGCTTTCCCGGTCGCTCCGGATCGCCGCCGCGTTCAGCGCTCAGCATCAGCATGAACTCGCGGTCGTAGGGCGAGACGTCGCCGAGGCGCCACTGGGTGGTCGCCTCGGCCGCGCGCGTGTCGAAGTACAGATCTTCGCCGTCCGAATCCTCGGTCGGCACCGGGTACGCGAGCCCTGCGTCGAGCAGGCGCTGCACCGATGTGGCGATCGCGTCGATGCGCTCCGTCACCGCGACGTAGTGCTCAGGGGGCAGCATGCCGAGCCGGAACATGTCGCTGCGGAACAGCCCGATCTGCTCCTCAGCGAGCGCGCGCCAGTTCACGCCCGTCGCCGCCGCGCGTTCGAGCAGCGGGTCGTCGATGTCGGTGATGTTCTGCGCGTACTCGACCTCGACGCCCGCGTCGCGCCATGCGCGCTGCATCGTGTCGAACGCGAGATAGGTCGCGGCGTGCCCGAGGTGGGTCGCGTCGTAGGGCGTGATGCCGCAGACGTAGAGCGTCGCGCGGCCATCCTCGAGCGGCGGGGCCTCGAGACGCCCGGTCGCCGTGTTGAAGAGTCGAGGCGCGACTCCTGCGCCGGGGAGCTCCGGCAGAGAAGGCGGGGTCCAGGTCCTCATAGCCAGCCTCCCGCCGCGCTTGCGGACGCCGTGCTGAGCGCGACAGCGGTCGGTTCGCTCTCGGCTGTGAGCACCCCGGTCGAGAGCAGCACGATGATGACGATGCCGAGCAGCACCCGGTACACGACGAACGGCATGAAACTGCCGTGGCTGATGTAGCGCATGAACACCCCGATGACGACGAGCGCGACGACGAACCCGATGACCGTGGCGATGAGGGTGAGCCCGATGGGTGTGGCCCCAGGGTCGCCGACCGACTTCAGCAGCTTGTAGCCGCCCGAACCGAAGATCGCAGGGATCGCGAGGAGGAAGGAGTAGCGTGCGGCTGCCTCGCGCTTGTAACCCATCAGGAGGCCCGCGGTGATGGTGCCGCCCGAACGGGAGACGCCCGGGATCAGCGCGAGCGCCTGGGCGAAGCCGAAGATGAGGCCGTGCTTCCAGCCGAGCTGCGTCAGGTCGCGCTGCTGCTTCGCGTAGCGATCGGCGAAACCGAGAAGGATGCCGAAGACGATGAGCGCGATAGCGACGAACCAGAGCGAGCGCAGCGTCGTATCGATCAGATCCTCGAAGAGCAGACCGAGCACTACGATCGGGAGCGTGCCGAGGATGATCCACCAGCCCATGAGCGCGTCGGGATCGCGACGCGGCACACTGCCCGTGAGCGAACGGAACCAGCGGCCGATGATCCGCACGATATCGCGCCAGAAGAACACCACGACGGCGGCCTCGGTGCCCAACTGCGTGATCGCCGTGAACGCCGCGCCCGCATCGCCGATGCCCATGAGCTCGCTCGCGATGCGCAGGTGCGCACTCGACGAGATCGGCAGGAACTCGGTCAAGCCCTGAATGATGCCAAGCAGGATGGCTTCGAAGATCCCCATGCTTCCCTTCCGTGGGCCCGGCGGTGGCGCGGGCCAGCGTCCAGACTAGTACGCTGTCGCTGTGTCGCGGCCCGGCCCCTCCGGTGCCGCGAGCCGCGCCCCGGGCTGCGTACCGGAGCAGCGGCCTTCCGCTTCGCGCGAGCCCGGCGTCAGTAGGTGCGCAGCAGGTCCACGAGCACGCGATGCCCGAAATCGAGCGCGTCGAGCGGTACGCGCTCGTCGACTCCGTGGAACATCCCCGGAAAATCCAGGTCTGCGGGCAGTCTCAGCGGCGCGAACCCGTAACCGGTGATGCCCAGGCCCGCGAGCGCCTTGTTGTCGGTGCCGCCCGAGAGCATGTAGGGCAGCACGTGAGCATCGGGGTCATGTCGACGCAGGCTCGCGATCATCGCGTCGACGAGCTCGCCCGTGAAGGGCACTTCGAGGGCGCTGGCCCTTGTGAGCGTCTCGATCTCGATGTCGTCGCCGACGATGGCGCGGATCTCGCTCATGATCACGTGCTGATCCGCGGGAAGCGCCCGCACGTCGACGAGCGCCTCGGCGGTCTCGGGAATCACGTTGTGCTTGTATCCGGCGGTCAGCACTGTCGGATTGCTGGTGTTGCGCAGACTCGCGTGGATGAAGCCTCCGGCCGCGCCGAGCCCGAGGATGAGCTGCTCGGGGTCGACCTGCTGCGGCTCCTGCCCCAAGATCCGCGCGATCTCGTCGACCAGTTCGCGCGTGGTGTCGCACAGCGACACCGGCCACTCGTGGCGCCCGAGCGCTGCGACGGCCTCCGCCAACCGGGTCACGGCGTTGTCGTGCCAGACGCGGGAGCCGTGGGCGGCGGTACCTCGTGCGCGCAGCCTGATCCACTCCATCGATTTCTCGGCGGTCTGAATGAGGTAGGCCCGCTGCTGCCCGATCTGCACGGAGTAGCCGCCGACCTCGCTGATCGCCGTCTCCGCCCCGGCGAAGAGCTCGGGGTGGTGCTTGACCAGGTGGAATGATCCGTAGGTGCCGCCGTTCTCCTCATCGGCGAAGAACGCCAGGATCACGTCGCGTCTCGGGCGCTCTCCATTTCGCAGCAGCTCAGCCACAGCGGTGAGGATCATCGCGTCCATGTCCTTCATGTCGACGGCGCCGCGCCCCCAGAGCATGCCGTCCTTCACGACCCCGGCGAACGGATCGACCGTCCAACTCGCCGGATCCGCAGGCACGACGTCGAGGTGGCCGTGCAGCACGAGCGCGGGCAGCGCGGGGTCTGCCCCCGCGACTCGTGCCACGACGCTGGTGCGTCCGGGAACGGAATCGATGAGCTGCGGCGCGAGGCCGAGCTCGCGGAGGTACGCGGCGACGTACTCGGCGGCCTCGGTCTCGGAGTTCGCGTCTCCCCCACCGCGGTTCGAGGTGTCGAAGCGGATCAGGTCGCGGGCGACGGCCGCCGTTTCGGAAAGCCCGCTCGTCTCGGGAAGTCCATCGTTCGCCTTCGGGTCGCTGCGCTCATCGCTCATGCAACCTAGGGTAACGATCACCCGCCGCTTTCGGGGCCGCCGGGACACGCGAGGTCACGAAGCAGTGGATCACGCGGGTGGCGGAACGTGCGCGGGATCGCCTTCCGCCCGCCGCCAAACGGACACTTGAGTTCGGCACCACGAATTCATAACTTTGGTAAAATTCGAGCATGACTCTCTCCGAGCTCTCAGTGAGCAGCCAGAACTATCTGAAGGCCGTCTGGTCGATCGGGGAATGGACCGGAGACGAGGTCACCCCGACCCTGCTCGCCGAGAAGACCGGGATGAAGCTCTCCACCGTCTCCGACGCGGTGCGGCGGCTCGCCGAGAAAGGGCTGCTCGACCACGCGCCGTACGGCGCGATCACCCTCACCGACTACGGTCGGGAGCTCGCGGTCAGCATGGTGCGGCGCCACCGGCTCATCGAGACCTTCCTCGTCGACAGCCTGGGCTACACCTGGGATCTGGTGCACGACGAAGCCGAGTCGCTCGAGCACGCCGTCTCCGACTTCATGATCGATCGGCTCGATGCCGTCCTCGGCCACCCGACCCGCGACCCGCACGGCGACCCGATCCCCACACCATCGGGCGAGATCCGCTATCCGGATGCGCGCCTGCTCAGCCAGGTCGAACCGGGCGAGGAAGTGGTGATCGAGCGCATCTCGGACGACGATGCGACGCTGCTGCAGTTCTTCTCGGAGCACGGGCTCGCGGTGGGCGCCCGATGCACGATTCGGGCCGGGGCCCCTTTCTCGGACTCGCTCGAGATCGTGCGCGACGGGCACGATGCGCCCCTCGTGCTCGGTCGTTCGGCGACCACGGCCGTCTGGGTCTCGATCACGACCTGAGCGGTCGCAGAGCGAGTCGCCGCGGGCTGGACCGTCAGGAACCGGTCGCGAGCAGCGGAGTCGTGCGCCGTGATCCCTCGGGCCGCGGCCGCGCGTGTCGCCTCCTGACGACACGACTCGTCGCAAACGCCGCGGCGAAGATCGCGCCGTAGAACACCGCCATGCCCGCGCTTGTCGCAGCATCGAGCCAGTAGGCCGCCCAGAATCCCGCAACGGCACCGCCCACGGCGATCACTACCGTGAGAACGAGCATGACCGGCAACCGTCGGCTCAGCAGCAACGCGGTCGCGGGCGGGACGATCATGAACGCGATCACCAGGATGGCTCCCGCGGCGTTGAACGCCGCCGTCACGGTCACCGACACGAGGAACATGAACGCGGTGTCGAGCAGGCCCGACCGGATCCCCAGCACACGCGCGTATTGGGGATCGAAGGTGCTGAGCTTCAGCCTCGGATAGAACGCGGCGAGGAACGCGACGTTCACCGCCAGCACTCCGAGCATCACGAGCAGGTACCTCGGGGCGATCGGCACGCCTCCCCATTCGAACTGCTCGAAGGCGGCGAGATTCAGATCGCCGACCAGTACGGCGTGCGTGTCGAGGTGCACGTTCGCGAACTCGAGGGTGACGAGGATCACGCCGACCGAGAAGAGCGCAGGGAAGACGAGCGCCTGCGGCGCGTCGCCGGTGAGCAGCCCGGTGCGAGCGAGCCACTCGCTTCCGAGCACCACGAGCAGCCCGGCGATCGCCGCGCCCAGTATGAGCCACGGCGAGTCGATATCGCGCGTCAACGCGTAACCGACGACGATACCCGGAAGCACCGCGTGGCTGATCGCGTCGACGAGCATCGAGTTGCGGCGCAGCACGACGAACGCTCCCGGAAGCGCGCACGCGACCGCGGTGACGACCGCGAGCATTGTGGTGCCGATGACGAAGCTCATGCCCAGCCTCCGGACGCCGCCAGCAATTGCGCGCGCAGCCGTTGACGCGCGCGGATCCGCCCGATCGACCTCGTGATCAGGCTGCGACGCGGCGAAAAGAGCAGCGACACGAGGAAGATGGCGAACAGCGTCAGCACGATCAGCGGCCCGGTCGGGACCGAGCCGAGCGACACCGACAGATAGGCGCCTGCGCCGCTGCCGATCGCCCCGAACACGGCAGAGAGCACCACCATGCCCGGCAGCGTGCGAGCCCATTGCCGAGCCGCCGCCGGCGGCGTCACGACGAAGGCGACCATGAGCACCAGCCCGACTGCTTTCAGACCGATCACGGTCGCAACGACGATCATCGAGAACATGAGAGCGTCGATGAGGCGCGCCGAGAAGCCGAGGGCGATGGCATGCTGCGGGTCGAAGACGCGAAGCGCGAACTCCTTCCAGCACACGATCATCACCACGATCGCGGCTCCCCCCACTGCGAGACTTGTGACGAAATCGACGATCGTGATCACCGAAGCGTTGCCGAAGAGGTAATCCTGAATACCGCCCTTACCGGGGAACACGCCGTTCGCGATCACGCGCATCAGCAGCATGCCGAGCCCGAAGCACACCGAGAGCATCACCGCCATCGCGGTGTCGATGCGCAGCTTCGTCGAGCGGGCGATCGCATTCGCGCCGAGCGCCGCGACGGTGCCGACCACGACTGCGCCGATGATGAGCCCCAGCATGTTGCGCCCGTCGACGCCCAGCACCACCACCGCGATGAGGAAGGCGAGCAGGGTGCCCGGCAGCGCCGAGTGCGAGATGACGTCGCTGATGAGCGACTGCTTGCGCAGATAGGCGAACACGCCGAGCGCTCCGGCGACCAGGCCGATCACGCTCGTGCCGAAGAACACCATGCGATAGGTGTGGTCGGCGAAGAAGTCCACGGGGTTCACGGAGCGCCCACTCCGGCGTCGAAGGCGAGAAACGGGTCCCCCGCACCCTCCGCCTCATAGGCGATCCGCACGTTGTGGCGGGTGAACACCTCATCGACCGGCCCCGACGCTACCACCCGGCGATTCAGCAGTGTCACCTGATCGCAGTAGTCTCGCACGGTGGCGAGATCGTGGTGCACCATCACCACCGTCTTCCCGCTCGCGCGCAGACCGTGCAGCACCGCCACGATCGCTTGCTGGCTCTTGGCGTCGACCCCTTGGAACGGCTCGTCCATGAAGTAGAGGTCGGGCCGCTGCGCGAGCGTGCGGGCGAGAAACACCCGCTGTCGCTGCCCTCCCGAGAGCTCACCGATCTGGCGGCGGCTCAGGTGCGCGATCCCCGTCTCCTCGAGCGCCTGCTGCGCCCGAGCGCGCTCGGTCCTGCCCGGGCGGCGGATCCATCCCAGGTCGCCATAGGTGCCCATGAGCACTACGTCGAAGACCGTGGTCGGAAAATCCCAGTCGACACTCGTCGACTGGGGCATGTAGCCGACCCGACCCTTCGCCTGGCGCAACGGGCGGCCGAAGAATCTCGTGCTCCCCGTGAGCGGTTTCTCGATGCCGAGCATCGCCTTGATGAGAGTCGACTTGCCCGCACCGTTCGGGCCCACTATCCCCATCACGATGCCCTGGGGCACGTCGAGGTCGACGTTCACCAGCACCGCATCCTCGCGGTAGGCGACGCTCAGGTGCTGCGCACTGCAGGCGAGCGTCTCGTTCGCAACGCCGGGTCTCTCAGTCATTCGCGTCCTCCTTCAGCGCATTCGCGATCGCGGCGACGTTGTGCGAGAAGACGCCGAGATAGGTGTCCACCCCGGGATCGGCCCCGAGCGCGTCGGCGTAGAGCTCCGCATCCGAGATGCGCACCTCCCAGCCCCGCGCCCGCACGGCCTCCCGCAGGCTCGTGATGGCCTGGGGGTTGGCCTGGTTGTCTTGGAACACCGTGGGCACGCGCTCCTCAGCGATGAAGCGGGCGAGATCGCTGAGCGACTCCGCGTCGAGCGCCGCCTCGGTGGAGATGAAGTCCGTGGCGCGCACCTCGAGGTCGAAGCTCGCCCCGAAGTAGTTGAACGCGTCGTGCCCGGTGACGAGCACCCGGGGCTCCGGAATCCCGGCGAGTGCATCCGCGGCTTCGGCAGCGGCTTGATCGATCTCCCCGATGTACCGGGCCGCGTTCGCAGCGTAGACGTCGGCCTGCGCGGGGTCGAGTTCCCCGATCCGATCCGCCACCATCTCGACGACGCGCGTCCACGCCTCGGGGCTGTTCCAGACGTGCGGGTCGAAGAGCGGGTTGCCGTCGTGATCGAGCTGCGGCCAGCTGAGCAGCAGCTCCCGAGGCAGATGATCGCCGACCGCGAGCTGTCTGTCTCCCAGGCTGCTGAGCTGGTCGACCATCTGCGCTTCGAGGTTGAGCCCGTTCCAGAGCACGAGATCGGCATCGAGGATGCGTTCGATGTCGCGCGTCGAGGGCTGGTAGGTGTGCGGGTCGCTTCCGGGCCCCACCATCGTGGTGACCGCCGCGTCCGGCGCGACGTTGCGCACCGCGTCTGCCAGGTAGCCCGTGGTGGCATAGATGCGCAGCCGCCCGTCATCATTCGCCGCCGTTGCAGTGCACCGCGCCAGAGGCACCAGCAGCGCCAGAAACGCTGCGGCGACGGCAGCGCGCATCACCGTGGCGTGGATCGCGGCAGCGGACCACCGCAATCGAACAACGTAGCGCCAAAATGAATTCTTCGAGGTATCGAACATTAGAACTCCATGGTGCCAAACATGGAGTTCTCGCGCAACTCGCAGACTCGTGCGCTCGACCAGGGCCGAGCGCACGTCGGCGGCAGTCGCCCCTCAGACGCGAACCTTGGGGCAGATACTGCCGACTTGCGCGGCAGCCCGAGGATGCGCGGGTCAAGCTCCTCTCCGCACGTTCCGGCGCACGGCACCGCATATCGCGCGCGAAGAGCTGTGGATCCGCCCGGTGCCTGCACCGACTCAGCAGACACAGCCTGGCCGAAGAAGTCCCCGCAGGGAGCCATTCTTCGTGCGCGGAGAGCGCGGTTTCTTCGCGAGCAATCGCGGCAGCGCCACTGCGCTGCCGGCCCTCTGGGTTCGTCGGAGCAGGAATCGCCCGTAGACGAGCAGCCACGCGCGAGTTGGCAGTAGTTGCCCTTGGGCGTGGGATTCTGGGGCGGCTACTGTCAAGCTGCGGGCGACAACCCGAGCTGAACCCCCGGGTTCGAGTCCGCCTTCGCAGAAAAACAAGAAAGGCTCCCCTCAGGGAGCCTTTCTTCGTTCGTGCGCGGAGGGGGACTTGAACCCCCACGCCCTAATACGGGCACTAGCACCTCA
>JBEBWI010000059.1:0-16114 GCA_040392345.1 Leucobacter soli
CGCCAGCCCACGGCCGCGAGACCCCGATTGATCTCGCGCGCCCACAGCGGCCCTTCGTAGATGAACGCGGTGAAGCCCTGCACCAGCGTCGCACCGGCATCCAGCCGGGCCAGCACATCGCCGGCGGTCGCCACTCCCCCGACCGAGATCACGCAGAATTCCTGCGGCACCGTCTGGCGAATCCGGTGCAGCACCTCGAGCGAGCGTTCGGCGAGGGGGGCTCCGGAGAGCCCACCGGCGCCCATGGCCTCGACCTGAGCGGCCGGCGTGCGCAGCCCGCTGCGCGAAACGGTCGTATTCGTCGCGATGATGCCGTCGAGTCCCAGAGCGACTGCGAGTCTGGAGATGCCATCGATCTGCTCGTCGTCCATGTCCGGCGCGATCTTCACGAGCAGCGGTGTGGCTCCCGCGGTCTCCTTCACCGCGGCGAGCAGCGGCTCGAGCGCCGAGAGTTCCTGCAGGCCTCTGAGCCCCGGCGTATTCGGCGAGCTGACATTGACCGCGAGGTAGTCGGCGAGCGGAGCGAGTCTCGCGGCACTCCATACATAGTCTGCGGTAGCGTCCTCGACGGCGGTCACGCGGCTCTTGCCGATGTTGATCCCGATGATGGGCCGGTGCCTCGCCATGCGGGCCCGCTCGACGCGGGGAACCGCGGTGGCGGCGCCGCCGTTGTTGAACCCCATGCGATTGATCAGCGCACGATCCTCGATCAGGCGGAACTCGCGCGGCTTCGGATTACCGGGCTGCGCGTGCCGGGTCAGGGTGCCGACCTCGACATGGCCGAAGCCGAGCGCGCCGAGCCCGAGTATCGCGGTCGCGTTCTTGTCGAAGCCCGCGGCGAGTCCGAAGGGACTGGGGAACTCGAGCCCGAGGGCGCGCACGCGCAGCGAAGGATCCGGAGCGGTGAGGCCGCGCAACGGCGCACCGCCGAAACGCGCAGCCCGAATGACCTGGAAGGCCAGCCCATGGGCCGTTTCGGGGTCCATGTGCCGAAGCACCGAGTTGAACAGCAGCGGGTAGCAGCGCATTCTCCGACTAGTCCTCACTGTGAGCAGTAGATTCCGAGCTTCCGAAGGCCGCCAGGGCCTCCCCCTGAGCCCGCAGTTCCGCGATCGCCGCGTCGAAATCCTCGAGTGACTCGAACGCCTGATACACACTCGCGAAGCGAAGGAAGGCGATCTGATCGAGCTTGCGCAGGTGCGGAAGCACCGCGAGGCCGATGTCGTTCGCATCGAGCTGCGCCTGCCCGGTCTGCCGCACCGACTCCTCGACCTGCTGCGCCAGCAGCGCCAGGTCGCTCTCGGTGACCGGGCGCCCCTGGCAGGCCTTGCGCACCCCGCTCACGACCTTCTCGCGGCTGAAGGGTTCGACCACGCCCGAGCGCTTGATCACGGTGAGGCTCGCCGTCTCCGTGGTGGAGAACCGGCGGCCGCACTCGGGGCACTGGCGCCGTCGACGAATCGACAGACCGTCGTCGCTCGTGCGCGAGTCGATCACGCGGCTATCCGGGTGCCTGCAGAACGGACAGTGCATCAGCGCCCACCCCCGTCGGAACCGTCGAAGCGCGCCGTCACGGCCTCGCCGTGCGCGGGCAACCCCTCCGCCGAGGCGAGCGCCAGCAGCGGCGCATGCACCTCTGCGAGGGCGGCCCGATCGTAGCTGATGACCTGCTGCGGGCGCAGGAAGGTATGGGCGCCCAGGCCGGAGGAGAATCGAGCGGTGCCACCGGTCGGCAGCACGTGGTTCGATCCGGCGAGATAGTCGCCGAGACTCACCGGGGTGAACGGGCCGAGGAAGACCGCCCCCGCGCTGTCGATGCATGCAAGCGCGGCCTCGTCGTCTCGCGTGTGGATCTCGAGGTGTTCCGGCCCGTATGCATTGCTGACGCGGGCGGCCTCGGCGATGTCGTCGACCAGGATGATCGCCGATTGCTGCCCGTCGAGCGCCTGCCTCACTCGGCCGGCGTGCCGGGTCAGCGGCACGAGCCTCTCCAGTTCCGCGGTCACCCGCGCGACGAGATCGATCGAATCGGTCACGAGCACCGATGCCGCGGCTTCGTCGTGCTCCGCCTGACTGACGAGATCCGCAGCAACGAATCGTGCGTCCGCACTGTCATCGGCGATGATCAGGATCTCCGTCGTGCCCGCCTCGGAGTCGATGCCCACGACGCCGGCGACGGCCCGCTTCGCAGCCGCGACGAACACGTTGCCGGGCCCCGTGACGACGTCGACAGGATCGAGCCCGATCTCGGGCACGCCGTAGGCGAAGGCTGCGATGGCACCCGCGCCTCCGATGGCGTACACCTCGGTCAGCCCCGCGAGCGCGGCCGCCCACAGCACTGCCTCGTGCGGCGCTCCCCCGTTGTCCTTCTGAGCCGGCGAGGCGAGCGCGAGGCTCGGCACCCCGGCGGCTTGCGCGGCGACCGCGTTCATGATCACCGACGACGGATAGGCGGCCTTCCCCCCGGGCGCATACAGCCCGACACGGCTCACAGGCTGCCAGCGCTGGCGGATCCTCGCGCCGTCGGAGAAGACGGTCACCCGTTCCGCGGGCACCTGTGCAGCCGAAGCCAGGCGCAGCCGCCCGATCAGCTCCTCGAGTGCGGCGCGCACGTCATCCGGACAAGTCTCGAGCGATGCCGCGATGCGCTGGGCGGGCACGCGGAGCGCATGACCCTCGACGCCATCGAAATCGCGAGCTTGCTCGCGAAGCGCGCGTTCGCCGGAATCCCGCACCGCTTCGACGATGGGTCGCACCCGATCCACCGCCGCCGTAGTATCGACCGCAGCGCGAGGCACGAGCCTCAGCAGTTCCGCACGGGTCAGGCCCTGACCTCGAAGATCAATGGTTCGTAGCATAGGTGTTTCAGTCTACCCGCCCGCCGACTGGAGCCGGTTCGATCATGCCGAGCCAGATCAGCTCTCGCACGCCTTCGACCAGGGCCTCCGCGGCGGCCGACTCATCGACTTCGAGCAGCGTCGCGAGCGCACCGGCGATCTGACCGAGCGTGAGCTCGCCGTCGCAGGCCCCCATCGCCGCGGCGAGCAGCGGATCGGCGGTGACCCTGCGCGCGATACCGGCTTCGGCCGTCAGCACGATCGAGTAAGGCGCTTCCTCGCCCGGACGGTGCTCGCGCAGCTCGGCGACACCGGGATCGAGCACCCACCTGCACTCCAGCATGGCGGCATCGCTCCAGCGCACCGTGTTGATCGCGGTATCGAACGCGCGAGCGAGCGGATCGCCGGGGCGTTCCGAGAACGCGCCTCCGGCGCGTTCGACGTGGTGCAGCGGCACGGGCAGCGCAGCCTCGTCGGGCAGCCGTCGAATTCTTATCGAGCCGAGGCCGAGCGCTGCGACACGTCGATCGGCGAAATCGGCGAGCCACTGCTCCATCAGCTGTTCGAATTCCTCGGTGCCCGGTCTGGCCCCGCCGTCCCTCGCCCACGTCTCCGCATACCTGGCCGGAGAGACTCGGTCACGCTCGACCACCCACGCCGCGAGCCCCCCGGGCTGCAGCCCCTCCTCGGCCTCGGCGATCCACCCGCGCACACGCTCGAGTCCGTCTTGCCCCCAGGGCGATTCCCAGTTGGCGAGGCAGAGCAGCGTACCGCCTGACCTCAGGTGCCGCGCGGAGCCGCGAACGACCGTAGCCGCGAGCTCGTCCCCGACCATGCCGGCGTCGCGATACTCGTAGATCGCCTCACCGGTGCGCGGGGTCACGACGAATGGCGGATTGGAGAGGATCAGGTCGAAACGTCGAGCCTGCAACGGCTCGAACAGGCTTCCCGAGAGAAACTCGATGCCCCGTACGTCGTTCAGGCGCGCGTTCGCCCGCGCGAAGCCGAGCGCTCGCTCGGAGATGTCGGTTGCGACGACCGAGCCGCGAAGGGCCAGATGCAAGGCGACCACCCCGCACCCGGTGCCGAGGTCGAGCGAGTCGACCTCGGAGGCGAGCGGAGCCTGGGCGATGAGGGATCTCGTGGCACCGCCGACCCCCATGACGTGATCGGCGCGCGCGGGGCCGGTGCGCAGCTGATCGTCGAGATCGGAGATGATCCACCACCGGGCGGGCTCCGCCAGCTGGGAATCGACGATCTCCACCGGATTCAGCGACAGCGCCGCGCGACATCCGTGCTCGACGCGCTCGATCAGGCCGAGTTCGAGTGCGCCTGCGACGCCGGTGTCGGACAGTGCGTGTGCGATCTGCTCCTCCCGCACGGTACCGCCGAGCAGGAAGAGACTGATCAGTGCGCCCGTGCGCGTGGGTTCGAGCCCGTGAAGCACCCGGCGGGCGGGCGCGAAGACGCCGCGCAGGCGGGCGTCTTCGGCCGCAGCACCGAGCACCCCCCGCACGGTGGCCGTGTTGAAGTCCGCCGCGATGAGATCGGCGCGCAGCCGATCGATCAGTTCTTCTTTCACCCCTCAAGCGTAGAGCCAGGAATCAGAGCTCGGGCTTCGGCTCCGTCGTTCCGGGCTCAGTAGGCGACGGTGAAGCGCGCCCGGTGGTGCTTCGGATCTTCGATCTCGTCGACGACCGCCACGCCGAAATCCGCACCGCTTACGGCCGATTCCCCGTGCTCGTCGGTGAGCAGCACGTCTCCGCCCACACGGTACTCGCCGCGATACGTACCCGGTGCGAACGCGCCGAAAGTACCTGCCGGGCTGAGCAGGAACCAGTCGAGGCCCTCGCCCGAGGTCCGAAGATCGTCGAGCACGTCGGCCATCTCGAGCGCTTCGGGCTTGTACTCGGGAGCGAACGCGTCGGTGTCGACGAGCCGAGGGCCGCCTTCCGAGACGAGCAGCGAACCCGCGCCGCCGATGACGCCGAGCCTCACACCCGCCGTGGCCGCCTCCGCGGCGATCGCCGCGACCGCGGCACGGGTGTTGCCCGCCATGTCGCCGCGGGGCGAGACCGCCACGATGACCACATCCGCGTCGGAGAGCACGCGCGCCCGCGTCTCCGCGTCCGTCAGGGAACCGCGCAGATAGGTCACTCCGGCGAACTGCTCGGCGACCTCACCGCGCGTGACGCTCGTCACGTCGAGCCCGCGTACCGATGCCGCCTCGACGATGTGCTTCCCGGCGAAGCCGCTTCCTCCGAATACCGCTACCTTCGTCATGCCAGTGTCCCTTCTCTCGCTCTCGAAGGTGAACAACGCCGAAGCGGCGAATCTATTCCTGATCGCCCGCCGGTACCGGAGCGTCCTCAGCCGGCGAAGGGCGACGTTCCGGCACTTCGGCGACCGCCGTCAGACGAACGCCACGTCCGTCGCGCGAACGGGTGCCGGCAGCACGGTAGCGCCGGTGAGGTAGCGGTCGACCTCGGCTGCGACGGCGCGCCCCTCGGCGATCGCCCACACGATGAGCGACTGGCCGCGCCCGGCGTCGCCCGCGACGAACACACCCGGGAGTTCGGTCGAGTAATCCTTGCCGCGTCCGAACCCGCCCTTCCGGCCCCGCGACAGCCCGAACTGAGCATCATCGATCGGCTCGGGGCCGCTGAACCCCATCGCGATGAGCACGAGATCGGCCTCCAGCACCCGCTCGGTGCCGGGGATCGGCTCGCGCCCGTTCTCCGTGAACCCCGTTTCTGCGACCCGCAACCCGCGCACGTTCCCCGAATCGTCTCCGATGAACTCCACCGTCGAGGCGAGGTAGCGACGCTCGCCGCCCTCCTCGTGGGAACTCGACACCTCGAACAGTGTGGGATGCACCGGCCACGGCTGCGCATCGCTGCGCGCGGCCCCGGGCTTGCGACCGATCGCGAGGCTCGTCACGGACGCCGCACCCTGGCGGTTCGCCGTCCCGACGCAGTCCGCGCCGGTGTCACCGCCGCCGATGACGATCACGTGCTTTCCCATCGCGTCGATCGCCGTCGGCTGCATCGCTCCCGTCACCGAACGATTCGATGCGGTCAGGTACTCCATCGCCGGCATGATGCCCGCGAGCTCGCGACCCGGAATCGACAACTCCCGGGGAACCGTGGAGCCCGTGGCGACCACCACGGCGTCGTATCTGCGCCCCAACTCGGCCCAGCTCATGTCGCGCCCGATCTCGACACCCGTGCGAAAACGGGTGCCTTCGGCCTTGAGCTGCGCGACACGGCGCTCGACGAGGCTCTTCTCAAGCTTGAAGTCGGGGATGCCGAATCGCAGGAGCCCGCCCGGCTCCTCGTCGCGCTCGTACACCGCCACGGTATGGCCCGCCCTGGTGAGCTGCTGCGCCGCGGCGAGTCCCGCCGGGCCCGAGCCGACGACTGCGACGGTGTTGCCGGTGAGGCGTTCCGGCGGCTGCGGAAGCACCCAGCCGTTCGCGAAGCCCTGATCGATGATGCTGTTCTCGACCTGCTTGATCGTCACCGCCGGCTGGTTGATGCCGAGCACGCATGCGGACTCGCACGGTGCCGGGCAGGCCCGACCGGTGAACTCGGGGAAGTTGTTCGTCGCGTGCAGACGATCGAGCGCCTCCTGCTCGCGCCCGCGCCACACCAGGTCGTTCCACTCGGGAATCAGGTTGCCGAGCGGGCAGCCCTGATGGCAGAACGCCACGCCGCAATCCATGCAACGGGAGGCCTGCCGTGCGACAAGCTTCGGATCCGCGGGATCGACCACCTCTCGCCAATCCATCAGCCGCAGCGCGACGGGCCGCTTCGGCGCGAGCTCGCGCTCGCGCACCTTCAGAAAGCCACGGGGATCAGCCACGGGTCGCCTCCAAGATCTGCGACCATGCGCGGTCGCCGTCAGGGTCAATACCGTCTTCCTTCGCCTTCTCGCGTATCTCCAGCACGCGGGCGTAATTCCTCGGGATCAATCGGGTGAATCGCGCGAAGGCCTGCTTCGGCTCGTCATCGATCTGCCGCAGCAACTGGGCCGCGAGATCAGACCCCGTCTGCTCCAGATGACGCTTGAGCAGCGCAGTGATCTGCTCGCGGAGCGCCGCGCCCTCCTCCTCTGAGAGCTCGTCGAGTTGCTGCAGCATGAGCGACCCGGACGCCAACTCCGCAGAGTTCACGTTCAACGGGTCGAGATCGAGCAGCACCGCCTCGCCGCCCGACATGCCGGCGCCGATGTTGCGCCCGGTCGGCCCGAGGATGAGTGCGAAACCGCCCGTGAAGTACTCGAGCGCGTGGTCGCCCGTTCCCTCGACCACCGCAGTGGCCCCCGAGCCGCGCACCAGGAAGCGCTCGCCGACGACGCCGGCGATCCACAGTGCGCCGCTCGTGGCGCCGTAGCCGATCACATTGCCCGCGATGACGTTGCCCGCGGCCGTGTGGCCGGAGTCGGGGTGCGGGCGCACCGTGATCTCGCCGCCGGAGAGCCCCTTGCCGACGTAGTCGTTCGCATCGCCGATCAGCCGCAGCGAGACGCCCGAGGGCAGGAACGCTCCGAGCGACTGCCCAGCCGAACCGGTCAGCGTCACGTCGATCGTCTCGGGGGCGAGCCCCGCGGAGCCGAAGGCCTTCGTGACCTCGTGCCCGAGCATCGTGCCCACCGCGCGATCGATGTTGCGAATCGGCAGGTTGATCACTACCGGCTCGCGGCGCTCGAACGCGTCGCCGCACGAGGCGATCAATTGGTGATCGAAATGATCGGCGAGCTCGTGCTCCTGCGCACGCGCGTTCTTCCTCGGCACCTCGGGACCGAAGTCGGGACCGCGCAGAATGGGCGTGAGATCGAGCCCCTCCGCCTTCCAGTGCTGGAGCGCTTCATCGACGTCGAGAGCGACCGTGTCTCCGACGGCCTCGTCGAGGGAACGGTAGCCGAGCTCGGCGAGCAGCTCGCGCACCTCTTCGGCGATGAACCGGAAGAAGTTGACCACGTGCTCGGCTTGGCCGGTGAATCGTTCCCGCAGCTCGGGATTCTGGGTCGCCACGCCAACCGGGCAGGTGTCGAGGTGGCAGACGCGCATCATGATGCAGCCCGACACGACGAGCGGTGCGGTCGCGAACCCGAATTCCTCGGCGCCCAGCAGCGCCGCGATCACGACGTCCCGCCCGGTCTTCAGCTGGCCGTCGACCTGCAGTACCACGCGGTCGCGCAACCCGTTGAGCATGAGCGTCTGCTGCGCCTCCGCGAGCCCGAGTTCCCACGGCGAACCGGCGTGCTTCAGCGAGTTCATGGGGCTCGCACCCGTGCCGCCGTCGTGGCCCGACACGAGCACCACGTCGCTCAGCGCCTTGGCGACGCCGGCGGCCACCGGCCCGATGCCGCTCTGGCTCACGAGCTTGGTACTGATGCGCGCAGAGGGGTTCGCGCGCTTCAGGTCGAAGATCAGCTGCTTCAGATCTTCGATCGAGTAGATGTCGTGGTGAGGCGGGGGCGAGATGAGCCCGACACCGGGAGTGGCGTGCCGTGTCCGGGCGATCCACGGGTACATCTTCTGAGGCGGCAGCTGGCCGCCCTCCCCCGGCTTCGCACCCTGAGCCAGCTTGATCTGGATCTCGTCGGCGTTCGTCAGGTACATGCTGGTCACGCCGAACCGACCCGACGCGACCTGCTTGATCGAGCTGCGGCGCTCGGGGTCGAGCAGCCGTTCCTCGTTCTCGCCGCCCTCGCCGGTGTTCGACCTGCCGCCGATACGGTTCATCGCGATCGCGAGCGTCTGGTGCGCCTCTGGCGAGATCGAGCCGTAGCTCATCGCGCCGGTCGCGAATCGGGTGAGAATCGACTCGATCGGCTCGACCTCGTCGAGCGGCACCGGCAGACGGTACGGGGCGAAGCGCATGAGCCCGCGCAGGGTCATCAGCCGCTCCTGCTGCTCGTTCACGCGCGCGGTGTACTCGCTGAAGACCTCGCGGCGCCCGGTGCGAGTCGCGTGCTGCAGCTTGTAGATCGTCTCGGGGTCGAAGAGGTGAGGCTCCTCCCCACGACGCCATCGGTACTCGCCGCCGGTCTCCAGGCGGCGATGCGCGAGGCCTGCCGCGTCGTCGGGGTATGCGCGCCGGTGCCGCGACGCCACCTCAGCGGCGATCACGTCGAGGCCGACGCCGCCGAGCTTCGTGGTCGTGCCGGTGAAGTAGCGCGCCACCACGTCGCCGGCCAGACCGATCGCCTCGAAGGTCTGCGCACCGCAGTAGGAGGCCACCGTGGAGATGCCCATCTTGCTCATCACCTTGAGCATGCCCTTGCCGAGCGCCTTGATGAGGTGCGCGACCGCGTCCTGCGGCTCGATGCCGTCGAGCTCGCCCGACCGCACGAGACCCTCGACCGTCTCCATCGCGAGATACGGATTGACCGCGGCGGCGCCGTAGCCGATCAGCGCGGCTACGTGGTGCACCTCGCGCACATCGCCGGCCTCGACGATGAGTGCCACGCGCATGCGCTTGCCCTCTCGGATGAGGTGGTGATGCACCGCCGAGACGGCGAGCAGCGATGGCACCGGGGCGAGATCCTTGTTCGTGTCGCGATCACTGAGGATCACGAACTCCGCGCCCGCCTCGACGGCCGCACTCGCCTCCCAGCACATCGCCTCGAGCCGATCCGCGAGGCCCTTGGCATCGTAATCGACGGGGTAGAGTCCGCGGATCGTGACGGTGCGCTCTCGCTCGAGATCGTCGCCGAAATGCTGGATTCGAGCGAGCGCCGCGTTGTCGATCACCGGGAAATCGAGGATGACCTGCCGCGCGTGCTCGGACGACGCGGAGAGCAGGTTCGCCTGCGGGCCGATGCCGGTGCGCAGGCTCGTCACCAGTTCCTCGCGCAGCGCGTCGAGCGGCGGGTTCGTGACCTGCGCGAACTGCTGCACGAAGTAGTCGAACAGCAGGCGCGGCCGGTCGGAGAGCACAGCGATCGGAGTATCGGTGCCCATTGCGGCGATCGGTTCGGCTCCGTCTCGGGCCATCGGCACGAGCAGCAGGCGCAGCTCCTCCTCCGTGTACCCGAATGTGCGCTGGCGACGCACGATCGACGCCGGCGGATGCACGAGGTGCTCGCGCTCGGGCAGGTCGCTCAGGCGGATGCGCCCCTCGTCCAGCCACTGCCCCCAGGGCGCGGATGCGGCGAGTTCGCGCTTCACCTCGGCGTCTTCGCGGATTCGACCGGTCGTCAGATCGACGGCGAGCATGCGTCCGGGCTGGAGACGACCGCGACGCACGACCTGGTCGGGTTCGAACTCGAGCACACCCGTCTCGCTTGCGATCACGAGCAGGCCGCTCTTCGTCACCTGGTAGCGCCCCGGACGCAGTCCGTTGCGGTCGAGCAGCGCGACCAGCTCGTTCCCGTCGGAGGCGATCATCGCGGCCGGGCCGTCCCACGGCTCCATGACCAGCGAATGGTACTCGAGGAAGTCGCGCAGTTGCGGGTCGAGCCCGTTCTCCGATTCCCACGCCTCCGGCACCATCATGGCAAGGGCGTGCGGAAGGCTGCGCCCTGCCATCACGAGCAGTTCCAGCACCTCGTCGAA
This sequence comes from Leucobacter soli, assembly GCA_040392345.1. Taxonomy (GTDB): domain Bacteria; phylum Actinomycetota; class Actinomycetes; order Actinomycetales; family Microbacteriaceae; genus Leucobacter; species Leucobacter soli_B. The sequence continues at coordinate 10,402 of JBEBWI010000059.1, forward strand.
GCTGGCCGAGTCGCTGCCCCCGGGCGAGCAGATCGGAGTCAGCTGCCGGATGTCGCCGAGCGCCGAGCTCTCGAGCTGGGCCTCACGCGCGCTCATCCAGTTGCGGTTGCCGCGTACCGTGTTGATCTCGCCGTTGTGCGCGACCATGCGCAGCGGCTGCGCCAGATGCCACGACGGGAAGGTGTTGGTCGAGTAGCGGGAGTGCACGATGGCGAAGCGGGCCTCGAAGCTCTCGTCCGAGAGCTCAGGATAGAAACCCGAGAGCTGCAGCGTGGTGACCATGCCCTTGTACACGAGCGTGCGCGAGGAGAGCGAGGGCAGATAGACCCCGACCTCACGTTCGATGCGCTTGCGCGTGCGGAAGGCGCGACGTTCCAGCTGCTGGTTGTCGGCCGCACGCCCCTCGCTCGCGACGAAGAAGGGCTGCTCGATCGAAGGCGCGGCCTCCCGCGCCGAGTCGCCCAGCACCTCGGGGCGCACGGCGACCTTGCGCCACGCGAGAACGCTCAGTCCCTCCTCGGCTGCAATCGAGCCGATGCGGTATCGCACCGCGCGTCGCTCCGCGGACTCCCTGGGGAGAAAAGCAAGGCCGGTCGCATAGCGACCGGCCGGGGGCAGGGAAACCTCGGGATAGGTCTCGCCGAGGACACGACGAAGAAAGCCGTCCGGCATGGCGCACAGGATGCCGGCTCCGTCGCCGGTGCCCGCATCGGAGCCCACGGCGCCGCGGTGCTCGAGGTTCTCGAGCGCCTCGAGCGCGAGTGCCACGATCTCATGGCTGGGCTCGCCCGTCAGCGAGACCACCGATGCGAGGCCGCACGCATCCCGTTCTTCAGCAGGGTCGTACAGCCCGACAGCCGCCGGGAATCCTCCGCCTACGGTGTGTGAGGTCGCTCGCACTGTGCTCATCGACGTCCTTTCGTTCTGTGGGACGTCGGCGGCCCAATCGAATCACCACCGCGCCGGAAAGTATCGCCGTGACGCCCTTGTCACGACGAAGCACGGTGGATCGGAGATTCGAGGGTAACACCGCTTTCTTCGGTATAACGAATCGAAACAGACCGTAAATTCGAGGCTTCCCATCGATCCCCGAAGTTGCCGCAGATTATTCGGCGATATTCCAGCTCTACCGAACAGCGAAAGCGCCCGAAACAGAGCTGTAACACAGGCGTTTACGCGTTGAAACCCGAGGTGTCTCCGATCAAGCGCGTGTGATCGGCGGGAACCGGCTCGACCGCGGCCTGCGCGACCTCGGCCGCGAACTCCGAAACGTTGTAGAGACGTCCGGCGGATTCACGGCGCTGCTGAATCGCCCCGGGGTTCGCCCGCTCGAGCAGCGTCGCAGTCACCGTACCCTCGATCATGTCGCCCGAAACGACGACGAATTCGATGCCGCGCTCGGCGAGCTCCGGGATACGGGCGCGGAGCGCGTCCTCGCCCGCGCGCTTCGACAGCGCCACGGGCTCGTACTCGGGCATCGTCGGCGTCGTGTGGATGAAGTGCGCCTGATGGCTCGTCACGAATACGACACGCGATCCGCTGGAGAGCAGCGGAAGCGCCGCATCGAGTACCGCTATCTGCGCGTCGCGATTCAGCGTGAGGGCGTAGTCCTCGGCCATACCGCTCTCCATGCCTCCCGAGGCGTTCAGCACGAGGATGTCGAGCCCGCCGAACTCCTCGCCCACAGCCTGCATCATGCGCTCGAGCGATGCGGCGTCGGTGAGGTCGGCACCCTGCACGAGTGCTCGAACGCCGAGCTCTCGCAGCTCCGTCGCGAGCTTCTCCGCACGGGGCGCCTTGTTCCGGAAGTTCACTACGACGTCCGCACCCGCCTGCGCGAGATACCGGACGGTATCGGCACCGATTCCACGGGAGGACCCGGTGACGAGGGCACGGCGTCCCTGCAGGCTGTTGGCGTCGAGCGGCTGGGTCACGGAGGCTCCATTCTCGTGAAAAAACAAACGTGCTCCCCAGCGTAGCGGCCCGCGTATAACGGAGTGGGAGCATTCCCGCAACGGGCGCGCTCCAGGGGTTACGCCGGGCACCCAGTCGCGCTACGCTGCACACAAGGAAAGACGGGTGGATCGCGACGTTGCACCACCCGGCCCAGCACGCAAGGCGAGGAGGTTGCCATGGCCGAGCGCACACTGCGAGGGGCACGGATCGGGTCGACGAGCCTGCAGGGCGAGGAAGGCATCGAGTTCTCACCGCGCCGCCGCGTCGAATATCTGACGGACAAGGGCACCCGGTTCACCGTCATGTTCGATGCCGACGCCGAACCGCCCGCCGAATGGCTCGACCAGCGCACGGGAGAAGTCGGGTTCCTCGACGACGAAGCGGGTCGCGCGGCCCGCGCGGAGTTCGAGGAGAAGGGTCAGCAGCAGCGAACGCACTGGGACATGCTGCTCGAGCGCAGAACCCGGGAGGAGCTCGAGGAACTGCTCGAGGAACGACTGCAGATCTTGCGCAAGCGACGCGCCGGCGGGGAGGTCTGACAGCGCCTCAGCTCCGGCGGTCGGCGTCCGCGCGGGCGCGAGTCCTGCCCAGCCCCCAGACGCCCGCGGCCGTACCCGCCGCCGCGATGAGCAGCCAGGCCGTCGAGATCGTCGCGCCGAAACGCAGCGCCGGCGTCTCCCCCGATGCCAGAGGCACTTCGGCGACCATCGCGCCCGCGGTGAACGTCGGCAGTCGATCCGCTTCGCTGCCGTCGGGAAGCACTACGGCGCTCGTGCCGACGGTCGAGATGTTCACGAGCGCACGGCCGGTCTCGATCGCGCGCAGCTTCGCGATCTGCAACTGCTGCGCGCTCTCGTCGGTACGCCCGAAGTCGGCGTTGTTGGTCTGGGCGAAGATCACCTCTGCGCCGTCGCCCACCATCGCCTCCGCGTGATCGTCGAAGATGATGTCGAAGCAGATCGCGATGCCGGCCTCGAACTCCCCCGGGCGCTCGCCGATCGTCAGCACCGACGATCGGGTGCCCGCCTGGTACTCCAGCTGAACGAGGTCGACGAGGTCGGGCACCAGTGCGTGGAAGAACTCGCGATTGGGCATGTACTCGGCGAACGGCACAGGCCGACGCTTGTCGTACCGAGCCCCGGTGATGCCGTCGCCGTCGACCACGAGCGTGCTGTTCGTGAAGGTGCCATCGGGATCCCGGAGAATCGTGCCGATCACGATGGGCGCATCGGCACGGGCCGCCTGCCGTTCGACGGCACGGGCCGCATAGTGGTTCCCCGGCAGGTCGAACTCGGCGCTGTTCTCCGGCCAGACGATGACGTCGACTTCGGACCCGGTGGATTCGAGGGCTTCGAGCAGCGCCTCGGTCGCTTCGAGATGGTCGCGGAGCACGTCGCCCGACTCGCGATCGTCGAAGATGCCGGATTTCGAGTTGCCCTGCACTGCGGCGACCCTGAGCGTTCCGGTCTGCTCGACGCCCGCTACGGGCACGAACGCCAGGGCGAACGTCGCGAGCACCAGAACCGCGACCCCCGGCAGCAGGCCGAACCCGCGGTTCGGTCGGGCGTGCCGCTCTCGGCGGGCGGCGGCGAAGGCCAGTGCGACCACCGTGGCGCAGAAGAGCGCCATGAGGCCGCTGAGGCCTGCGAAGCCCAGCCAGGAGACGAGCGCCGCATACGGGCCCTCGGCCTGCGTATGCGCGATCCGCCCCCACGCGAAACCGCCGTAGGGCCAGGTCGATTGCAGCTGCTCGCGAGCCACCCATAGCGCCGCGACGGTCAGTGCCTGCACCGCGAGTCGCACCCCGCGCGGTAGACGCAGCGCCGCGATGCCTCGGGTCGAGGAGGCCGCGAACAGCCCGAACAGCCCGAACCAGGCGACCATCACACCGCACAGGCCGAGCCAGGGAATCGGGCCGAGGTACAGCGTGAGCCAGGAGATGTGCGGCCCCCAGAAGGCCGCGCCCGCCACGACGCCCGCCACGAGCCCGACCCATGCCCGCTGCTGCCATACCGCGGCGATGATCAGCGCGACGCCGAGGAGCGCACCGGGCCACCAGTTGACCCAGGGCGTGGCGAGATCGAGCGTGAAGCCGCCGAGGAGCGCGGCCGGCAGCGCTCCCCACCACCGGAGCCGGCGGGGAGCGCTCACGATGCGCTCGAATCCTCGACGATACCGCGACGAATCCTGCGCTTCGCATCGCGCGCGGTCCTGCCGAGCGCGATCAGGCCTTCCTCCCGCACGGCCCCGTTCTCGGCGGCCTGCGCGATCTGGTCGAGCAGGTCGATGGTCTGCTTCGCCCAGCGCACGAAGTCTCCCGCGCCGATGTTCGCCTGCTCGAGTGTGCGCGCCAACGACCACCCGTTCGCCCAGCCGTGCATGGCCGAGGCGAGGCCCGAATGGGGCGGCTCGGTCTGCGGCAGGCGCTGCCGCTCGGCGAGGTCGTCGGTCTCGACCCAAAGGTCGAGCGTGCGTTCGAACGCCTGCCGAAACGCACCGCCGGGCAGCCTCCCCTCCGCCTCGTCGTCGCGTCGCGGCTCGTAGGTCAATGCGCAGCAGAGCGCAGCGAGCCCGGGCGCATCGATGCCGCGCCAGGCGTCGCGTCGCAAGCACTCTGCGACCAGCAGATCCCGTTCGCCGTAGATGCGGCAGAGCACCTCGCCCCACTCCGTCACCTCGAGCTGCCCCTCAGGGGCGGCGCGCAGGTAATCGAACTCGAGCAGCGCATCGACGACCCGGTCGAAGGTGCGCGCGATCGTTCCGGTACGGGCAGCGATCTGCCTGCGACCTCGCTCGATGCGTCGACGCAGTTTGCGCTCCCGATCCTCCCAACGCTTCTTGTCCGACCCCTTGGCACGATTCGCAGCCGCCTGGTACCCGGCGAGCGACTGCTGCTCGGCGCGCAGCTCGCGCGCCTGGTCGACGACGGCCCGATCCGCCTGGAACTGTGCGAACGACAGCTCGAGCGTCTCACGCGCCAGATCGATGTCCATGCGCTGCAGCAGATTGACTGCCATGTTCGGAGTGGGTCGGAAGCTCGACCGTACGGGGAACGACCTCGCCGACGCGAGATGCGCCACGGCCTCGAGGTCGGTGCCGTCGCTCCACACGACCACGGCGTGCCCCTCGTGGTCGATGCCGCGGCGACCCGCCCGACCCGTCAGCTGGGTGTACTCCCCCGAGGTCAGCGGCACGCGCTGCTCGCCGTTGAACTTCTCGAGCTTCTCGATGACGACCGATCTGGCAGGCATGTTGATGCCGAGCGCGAGCGTCTCCGTGGCGAAGACCACCTTCACCAGCCGCCGCTGGAAGAGCTGTTCGACGACGGCCTTGAACTGCGGCAGCAACCCGGCGTGGTGGGCGGCGAGACCTCGTTCGAGGCCCGCGATCCACTCGCTCGCACCGAGCACCCTGAGGTCTTCCTCGTCGAGCCCCGAGATCTCGCGCTCGATCACCCGGCGGATCTCGTCGCGCTCATCGTGTGTGGTGAGACGGATTCCCTCATAGAGGCATTGCCGCACGGCCTGGTCGCAGCCGTTGCGGCTGAACACGAAGACGATCGCTGGAGTGAGCCCGGTCTCGTCGAGCGCGCGGACGATGTCGGCGCGCGAGATGCGGCGGGTGCGCCGCATCGGCGCACCGCCGCGCGCCCGGTCTCGCGTGCTGCGGTACTGATCCTGGTCGCGATCCCGTGACCCGTGCCCGCGGTGACCTGAGCGCCCGCCTCGATCGCCCGAACGCCCTGCTCGCGCACCCC
>JBEBWI010000060.1:0-15418 GCA_040392345.1 Leucobacter soli
TGGAACGCCTCGACGCTCGGCCTGATCATCATCGCAGCCGTCGGGAGCGCGCTAGTCGTCTCCTCTGCCCTCACGCCTCGCGGCAGGAAGGCGGCACCCCATTCCTGACCGCCGAGTGGGCAGCAATGCTGCACCTCGTGCGGTGCAGTACTTGCGACCCTCCGGCGAAGAGGAAAGAGCGTCGCGGCGATGAGGGAAGGCGCGAAACAAGAGAGGGGCCAAGATAGAGGCACGCAGCGCGCGAGACATGCCCTAAGACGCGCCGAGGGGCGGGTCGACGAGCAGGCCGACCCGCTCCCCGAGGTAGCGTTCGAGTGTCGCGGCACCCTCGATCGGCGCACCGGTGCGCCAGCGCACGCGCAGTTCTTCACCGCTCACACCGATCGGGCTGTCCGGGCCGAGCGCCAGCAGCCCGGCCTCATCATCTGGCAGGGGCACCGCGTCGAAGTTGACAGGCGAGCCCTCGGGGTAGCCCCCGTGCAGCGCGGCTGCGGCGATGTCGCGCCGCTCTTCCCGGGAGACCGACTGGTAGCCGACCCGCCCGCGCTCCGCGGCACGCGTTGCGCGACCCGCGAGATACAGTCGCCCCTCGGTGTCGAGCAGCAGCACGCCGAGGCGCCACACCTCGCCGAGCGGCCGCATCGTGGCCGGCCGGGGCAGCACCCGGAAGCGGCGCCCCGCGGGCACGAACTCGGCCAGCGCCTCGGGAGCGACCCCCGCGGCCTGCAGCAGGCGGGTGGCGCCGCGGCCTGCGAGCGCGGCGCGATCCACTAGGGAAATCGCGGCCTGCGCACCCGGCTCGTCGCCGTGCCCGTTCGGGCCCGCGTCGTGCTCGCTCGGGCCATGAGAAGCCCCCGAATGCGCGCCTGCCGTCATGCGTCAAGTGTATTGCGCGGCACCCCGGCCCCTGCGGGTCGGGCGGCGCAGCAGCCGCGGTCGATGCCGCGCCGACGTGAGCGGCTCGGGGTCCGTGCCCTCACTACGAGGTGGCTGCGGCCAGCTGACCGGTTCGCTCGCGCGCGGGCGTAAGCTGGTCTGATGCCCACAACCCCGCAGCTCGCCGCGCAACACGCAACCCGCAACGCCACGCTGCGGGCGGCACTGCTCGTGCTGGCGGGTTCGGCCGGCATGCAGGTCGCTGCGGTGCTCGCGATCGGGGTGTTCGATTCGGTCGGGGTGCTCGGCGTGAGCGGCATGCGCTTCGCCATCGCCGCGGTGTTCCTGCTGATCATCCTGAGGCCGAGCCTGCGCGGGCGCAGCCGCGACGAGTGGCTCGGCATCGTGCTGTACGGCGTCGCCATGGCCGCGATGAACGTGTTCCTGTACCTCGCGATCGAGCGGATCCCTCTCGGCATCGCGACCACCATCGAGTTTCTCGGCCCCTGCCTCGTCGCGCTCGCGGCCTCCCGGCACGTGCGCGAAGGCCTGCTCGCTCTCGTGGCGCTCGGTGGCGTCGCCCTGATCGCCGGGCTCGGCGGGCCGATCGATCCACTCGGCATGCTCTTCGCCGCTATCGCTGCGCTGTGCTTCGGGCTCTACACCCTGCTCGCCGCGCGGGTGGGCAAGAGCTCGGGCGGGCTGCCGAGCGTGGCCCTGTCGGTGGCGGTCGCGGCCGTGCTGATGCTGCCCTTCTCGATCCCGGCAGCCCCGCGCGCGAGCCTCGGCGACTGGGGCATTCTCGCGGTCTCGGCCCTCGTGGGCATGGCGCTCGCATTCACCGCCGATACGATCGCCGCGAAGCTCACCTCGGCGCGCGTGGTGGGTGTGTTCTTCGCGTTCGACCCGATGATGGGCACGCTGCTCGGGGCCCTGTGGCTCGGTCAGGCGCTCACGCTGCCCGCGCTCGCCGGCATCAGCATGGTGGTCGCGGCCGGCGCCGGCATCGTGTGGTTGGCGGGCAGGCGCAGCGGCTGAACCCCGACGCAAATAGACTGGTGTGGTGTCAGCCAATGGAGCAGTCGAGACCTTCGAGATCGAGCGCAAGTACGCCGTGACGGAGGGCGCCGAGCTACCCACGGAAGGCCGCTTCGCGGAACTCGGGTTCACCCTCGACGCACCCGAGCGCACCCTGCTCGAGGCCGCCTACTTCGACACGCCCGAGGCGGCACTCGGGATGCAGCGCGTCGCCGTGCGCAATCGTCTCGGCGGCAAGGACGAGGGCTGGCATATGAAGTTCAAGGGGGCCGACGGCTCGCGCGAACTGCTGTGGCCGCACGCCGCCGAAATGCCGGAGGGCTTGCGCGGCGAGATCGCGCAGCGCATCGGCGAGGCGGAGCTTTCCCGAGTGCAGCTCATCGCGAGGCTGCGCACGGTGCGCACGGTCACCCGCGTGCTCGATGCGAGTGGATCATGGATGGTCGAACTCGCGGACGACCGGGTTGCGTCGACCAATGGACTCACCGGGGCGCAGGATGCGTGGCGGGAATGGGAGGCCGAACTCGCACCCGATGCATCCCTCGACCTGCTCGATCTCGTCGAGCCGTTGCTGCTCGCAGCGGGCGCCACGCGCGTGCGCGGCACCTCGAAGCTGCAGCGAGCGATGGGTCGCCCGCCGATACCTGTGAACGATGTCACCGGTGCCCCGTAGGCTGGGAATATGAGCAAACAGAGCAAGCCTGGAGGCGGTAAGAAGGGCGACCAACCGAGCCCCGAGGCGCGCCGCAAGCAGATCATCATCGGCCTCGTCATGGGCGCGGTCGTGGGCGTGGTGCTCAGCCTGCTCACCCAGTTCTGGCTGTGGCTGCCCGCCGGGCTCGCGATGGGCCTCGCCACGGGCGCCATCATGAAGCCGCCCGTTCGGTAGCGATACCCGATCGTGCCGTTGAAATTAGTCGCGTAGTTAGTCATTCCGTCCGCCACTAGTATCGACCATACGCGTGCGCTCGCGCCCGTGACGCAACACCCAGCCATTCATGCAACGCACGTCTCGGAACGTTCATAGAGGAACCATGGAACCCACCGTTTTCGAAACCAATCGCCCGGCCGCACGCATCGTCGACGAGTCGCTCGCAGACACCAGGCACGCCGTGTTCTGGATCGAAGACATCGAGTCGACCGCAGCACGATACCCGGCACTCGACGTAGACCTGCGCGCCGACGACGCGGTCGTCGGCGGAGGGTACGCCGGGCTCTGGACCGCGATCAAGCTGAAGACCGAGCACCCCGAGCGTCGCGTCGTGCTGCTCGAGGCCAAGCAGGTCGGTTGGGCGGCCTCGGGCCGCAACGGCGGGTTCTGCGAGGCGAGCATCACTCACGGCGAGCCCAATGCCGAGGCGCGCTGGCCCGAGGAGGTCGGCACACTGCGCCGCCTCGGGCACGAGAACCTCGACGCGATCGAAGGATTCATCGCCGAGCACGGGCTCGACGCCGAGTTCGAGCGCACCGGTCAGCTCACGGTCGCGAACGCCCCCTATCAGCTCGACTGGCTCGGCGAGAGCACCGACCCCGACACGGTGACGCTGACCGAGGAGGAGGTGCGGCAGCGGGTCAACTCGCCCACGTTCCTCGGCGGCGAGTTCTACCCGCGCGAGAACGCGAACGTGCACCCCGCGAAACTCGCGGCAGAACTCGCCAGGCACGCCGCGAGCATCGGTGTCGAGATCTACGAGAACAGCCGGGTCGCCGCCCTGAGCGGCGGCGCGGGCGCGGCGATCGAGCTCGACACCCCGCGCGGGGTCGTGACCGCCGAACGGGTCGCATTGTGCACGAACGTGTTCCCGTCGCTCCTCAAGCGGTACCGCTTCCACACGGTGCCCGTGTACGACTACGTGCTGATGACGGAGCCGCTGAGCGACGAGCAGCTCGCGTCGATCGGGTGGTCGGGACGCGAGGGCATGGCCGACATGGCCAACCAGTTCCACTACACGAGGCTCACGAAGGACAACCGCATCCTCTGGGGCGGGTACGACGCCGTGTACTTCGCCGGCGGCCGCATCAAGCCCGAGCACGAGGACCGCATGGAGAGCCATCGCAAGCTCGCCAGTCACTTCTTCACCACGTTCCCGCAGCTGGCCGGGGTGAAGTTCACGCACCGTTGGGCGGGCGTGATCGATACGAGTACTCGATTCTGCGCCTTCTACGGGCAGGCGTACGGCGGGCGGGTGCAGTACGTGGCGGGGTTCACCGGCCTCGGTGTGGGTGCCACCCACTTCGCGGCGGACGTGATCGTGGACCGGCTCGAGGGGCGCATCACGGAGCGCACGGAGCTCGCGATGGTGAAGCAGGTGCCGCTGCCGTTCCCGCCCGAGCCGGCGGCATCGATCGGGATCAATCTCACCCGTTGGTCGCTCGACCGGGCGGACCACAATCGGGGCAAGCGGAATGTACTCTTGAAGACACTCGATGCCCTCGGACTGGGTTTCGACTCATAAGGGTTCACCACACCACGAAGGAGACGCGAGATGAGCCAGCTGCTGCCTGAGGGCCTCAACGGTGTGGTGCACGGTCGCGGTGCGATCGTGCCGCTCGAGCCGGTGCCCGCAGAGATGATTGATTACGGCACCCCCCGCCAGGGGTCGGTGCCGCTCGGCAACCTGGGGCAGGTCGAGGCCGGCATCTGGGAGCTGCGCGATGGCGCCGTGCTCGACACCGAGGTCGATGAGCTCTTCGTCGTGATCTCGGGCGGGGCCACCATCAAGTTGCTCGACGAAGGCCGCAGCGTCGACGTCAAGACGGGCGACGTGATGCGGCTCACCGCGGGCACGCGCACACGGTGGATCGTGAAGGATCACATCCGCAAGATCTACCTCGCCGCCGAGTAACGCGGGGCAGTCGGTGCCGTACGGCTGCCGGCCCCCGGAACCGATTCGCTGAAATCGCTCAGGCGATCCACTGGGAGCGCTATGCTTCCCTGTGGCGCACGGCGCGCCTTGAAGACGAGGCGGGCCGACGACGCACACGTGCGGCGCCCCGACCTCAAGGAGTACCGATGGCATTTTCGTGGAAGCAGCACGGCGACGGCGCGGGTGTGAAGCCCGACGCGATCGTGCTGCCCGAAGAGCGGCTGAGCTGGCCGAAGACGATCGGCTTCGGCGCCCAGCACGTCGTCGCCATGTTCGGCGCCACCTTCCTGGTGCCGCTCATCACCGGCTTCAGCCCCACCGCGACCCTGTTCTTCTCGGGCCTCGGCACGGTGCTCTTCCTGCTGCTCACCCGCAATCGCCTGCCCAGCTACCTGGGCTCGTCGTTCGCGTTCATCGCCCCCATCGGCGTGGCGGTCGGCACCGGCGGCGACCTATCGCGCGCCTCGTTCGGCATCCTCGCGATCGGCATCCTGCTGGCCCTCGTCGGCCTGCTCGTGCACAAGGTCGGCACCGGGTGGATCAACGCGCTCATGCCCCCGGTCGTCATGGGCGCGATCGTCGGCCTGATCGGCTTCAACCTGGCCCCCGCGGTGAAGAACAACTGGACCGCCGTGGGCGTGCAGGGCGTCGAATGGCACTCGTCGGTGATCGCGCTCATCACCCTCGCCGCGATCCTCATCATCACCGTCTTCTTCCGCGGGCTCATCGGCCGTCTCTCGATCGTGCTCGGCGTGATCGTCGGCTACATCGTCGCGGTGCTCTTCGGCGAGGTCGACTTCGCCGCGGTCGACGAGGCGGCGTGGATCGGGCTGCCCGAGTTCCACCTGCCGGCCAACCCCTTCGCCGACTCGGCCCTGTGGGGTCTGCTGCCGGTGTTCCTGCCCGTCGTGCTCGTGCTGGTCGCCGAGAACGTCGGCCACATCAAGAGCGTCGGGCTCATGATCAACCGCGACCTCGACCCGCTGACCGGCCGCGCCCTGCTCGCCGACGGCATCTCGACCGCGCTCGCAGGCTTCGGCGGCGGATCGGGTACCACCACCTATGGCGAGAACATCGGTGTCATGGCCGCCACCCGCGTCTACTCGACCGCCGCCTACTGGGTCGCCGGCATCATCGCCGTGCTGCTCAGCTTCTCGCCGAAGATCGGCGCGCTCATCAACACGATCCCGGCGGGCGTGCTCGGCGGCGTGACGGTCGTGCTCTACGGCCTCATCGGCCTGATCGGCGTGAAGATCTGGATCGACCACAAGGTCGACTTCTCGAAGCCCATCAACCAGTTCCCGGCGGCGGTCGCGCTCATCATCGGCATCGCCGACTTCCAGGTGCAGTTCGGCTCCATCGTGTTCAACGGCATCGCTCTCGGCACCATCGCCGCGATCGTGGTCTACCACGTGATGGCGCTGGTCGCGAAGGCTCGCGGCACCTACCAGGTGGCCACCCCCATCGAGCCCGAGGCTGAAGCCGCGGCGGGGGCCGAGGTCTCGGCGAAGTAGCCGCGCGCGCGGAAGTGACGCAAAACACCGCGTCACTTCCGCGCAAACACGCGTGTCGCGCTTAGGGTGGCGATGTGTGGAGTGTGGATCGGCGCCGGCGTCAGGGCGCGAGTGTGAATGAGGCGGGGCCCGCAGATACCCCCGTTCAGACTCCAGCGCCCGAAGGAGCCCTCGCGCCCAAGCCAGAACCGGCCCCGGTGCAGCAGGCCGAGCACCTGACCGAGCCGCTGCTCACCGGCCCCGTCGCCGCGGTCGATGCCTTCGCGGCCGAGCACGACGCGTGGCGCGACGAGCTCGCGCGGATCGGCGGGAAGAGCCCGCTGCTGCACTTCGACGACCAGCCGGCGAACCGCATCGAGCTGTCGACCACGCACCCGGGCGGCATGCCCCAGTTCATCACCGGGCAGAAGATTCTGCTCTCCGCGCTGATACGCGACGACCTCGCTCTGCGCTACGCGCGCGTGGCCGCGAGCCGCGTCACCGACAAGGCGGCCGAGATGCGCGCCGTGCGCGGCCTCGAGACCGTGCACCTCGGCATCGGTATCGCGAAATGGGAGTTCGAGGGCGAGGAGTACTGCGCCCCGGTGCTGCTGCGCCCCCTCGCCATTCGCCGTTACGGCCGGGACTTCGAACTCAAACTGAAGAAGCAGCTCACCGTCAACCGTGAGCTGCTCGAGGCGCTGCGCGACCAGTTCGGCATCACGGTCAACGCGCGCACCCTGCTCGAGCTTTCGCAGTCAGAGGGCGTGTTCAAACCTCAGCCCGTCATCGATCGCCTGCGCCAGATGGTCACCGGCGTGCCGGGCTTCGTCGTGCAGCCGCGCCTCGTCGCCTCCTCCTTCGCCGATGTCTCGCGGCAGATGGTCGCCGATGCGAAGCAGCTGGAATCGCCGGTGCTGCAGGCCGTGTGCGGCAGCGAGGTCGCGAAGCAGCAGCTCGTCGACGCCTACCGCCCCGTCTCCCCGACGTGGCCGAACGATCGTGCGCCGGAGACCGACCGTCACCTCTACGACGCCGACGCCGAGCAGAACGACGTGCTCGCGCAGATCGGCGCCGGCCACTCGGTCGTCGTGCGCACCCTGCCGGGCACCGGCGGCACCCAGACCGTGGTCAACGCCATCGGCGAACTCGTGAGGGCCGGTAAACGGGTGCTCGTCGTGTCGCCGCGGCGATCCACACTCGACGGCATCGGCCACAGGCTCTCGCGGGTCGGCCTGCCGGGCCTCGCCGTGACCCCGCGTCTCTTGCGTCGCAACCTCGTCGAGGCGATCAGCCGGAACGAGGCCGCCCGCGGCGAATCGCTGCGCGATGTCGACGATGCGCTCGTGCGGCTGCGCGGCGTGCTGCTCGATTACCAGTCGGCGCTGAGCCGGCGCGACGAGCGCTTCGGCGCCTCTCCGCTCGACGCGCTGCGCGAGCTCACCCGGCTGGCGCTGCTGCCGACCCCGCCGTCGACGACCGTGCGGCTGGACGACCGGGCGCTCGGGCACCTCACCCTCGACCGCTCGTCGATCGCGGAGGACGTCACCGAGGCGGCGCGACTCGGCCAGTTCCAGTACGGCCCCGAGGATTCGCCCTGGTACGGCGTGAGCTTCACGACCACCGAGGCCGCGCGCGCCGCGTACGCGCTGGCGGTCGACCTCGCCGAGTCCGAGCTGCCCCGCCTGATCTCGCTGTCGAACGAGGTCGTCGAGCAGACGACCCTGCGGCCCTACGAGAGCATTGCCGAGCTCGGGGTCTACCTGCGGCTGCTCATGGGCATTCGCGAGACCCTCGATAAGTTCACCCCCGAAGTGTACGACCGCTCGCTCACCGAGGTCATCGCCGCGCACGCCCCCCGCGGCGAGGAGATGTCGAAGGCGAACAAGCGCCGCCTGCGCAAACTCGCCCGCGAGTATGTGCGCCCCGGCGTGCACATCACCGACATGTACGCGAAGCTCGTGCAGATTCAGCAGCAGCGCGTGCTCTGGCAGCGGTACAGCACCGTGGTCGGCGCCCGGCCGCAGGTGCCGGTCGGCATCGCAGACGTCATCACTGCCTACCAGGCGGCCTACCAGGATCTCGAGGAGCTCGACCGGGTGCTCGGGCACGAGCACGAGAGCGACAAGCTCCGCAGCCTGCCGCTCGCGATTCTCGCCCGCCGCACCACCGACCTGGCCCGCGAGAGCGAGGTGCTGCACAACATTCAGGAGCGCACCGCCATCGTCGAGCGCCTGCGCGCAGCCCAGCTCGAGCCGCTGATCGACGACCTCTCAGCGCGGCACGTGCCCGCCACGAACGTCGCCTCCGAGCTCGAGCAGGCGTGGTGGCAGTCGGCGCTCGAGCGCATGCTGCAGACCAACGAGGCGCTGCTCAGCGCCAACACGGGTGTGGTGGAGCGACTCGAGGCCGACTTCCGTCTCGTCGATGACGCGCACGCGAGCGCGAGCGGCCCGCAGCTGGCGGCCAAACTCGCAGATGCGTGGCGGATCGCGGTGCTCGACTCCCGGAGCGAAGCACTGGCGCTGCGCGAGCAGTTGCGCAGCGGCGATGCCTCGATCCACTCGCTTGCGCAGCAGGCGCCCACCCTGATGGGCGCCCTCGCTCCCGTGTGGGTGCTCTCTCCCTACGAGGTGGCGCAGCTGCCTGCCGAACTGCGCTTCGATACGACGCTGCTCGTCGACGCGGGCGCCACGACGCTCGTCGAGAACGTCGGCGCGATCCGACGAGCGGGCCAGGTCGTCGCGTTCGGCGACGCCGTCACCCAGTCGCCGTCGCCCTTCGAGATCGCCGTGCGCACCGCGGGCGACGAGCCGATCGCCGCGCACCCCGTCGATCCCGAGACCCTGCATCAGCAATCCGCTTTCGCGCAGCTGCGCGCGGTGCTGCCCGAACTCGCGCTCACGCGCAGCTACCGCGCCGGCGGCGAAGACCTCACGAGCCTCGTCAACACCCGCTTCTACGACGGCGAGATCGAGTCGCTGCCGTGGGCAGGTACCTTCCTCGGGCACTCGAGTATCACGCTCGACTTCGTCGCCGCGGGCCAGGGGCTGCCCGACCAGCACACCGGCGCCGTCGAGAGCACCGACGCCGAGGTCGAGCGGGTGGTGCAGCTCGTGCTCGAGCACGCCAGCACCCGCCCGCGCGAATCGCTCATGGTGATCACCGCGAGCGACCGGCACGCCGTGCGCGTGTACCAGGCAGTACTGCACGCCTTCTCGAAACTGCCGCAGTACCGCGAGTTCCTGCTCGGCGAGCGGGCCGAGCCCTTCGCCGTGCTCACGCTCGAACAGGCGATGGCGCAGAGCCGCGACCGGGTCATCTTCTCCATCGGCTACGGCCGCACCCCGCACGGGCGGGTGCTGTCGAACTTCGGCGCGCTCGGGCGGCCGGGCGGCGAGCGACTCATCGCCGTCGCGATGACGCGCGCCCGCCGCGCGATGACGATCGTCAGCTGCTTCAGGCCCGCAGACCTCGACTCGGCGCGCATCAAGCACGGCGTCGTCGAACTGTCGGAGCTGCTCGCGCTCGAGCACCCCGAGCCCGAGCCCGTGTCGCTGCCCGCCGAGCGCGACCCGATGCTCGGCGAGCTCGCCGACCGGCTCGAGAAGCTCGGGCTCACCGTCGAACTCGACTACCGCGGCGTCATCCCGCTCGCCGCCTCGCTCGGCGAGCGCGCCATCGCGATCGACCTCGACTTCGCGGGTGGGGAGCTCAGCTTGCGCGACGCTCTGCGGCTGCGCCCCTCGGTGCTGCGCCGACTCGGTTGGCATTACCACCGCGTGCACAGCTTCGATCTGTTCGCCGACCCCGAACGGGTGGCTCTGCGCGTAGCCGGCATCGTCGGGTACGAGGGCGACGCCGCGGCTCAGAGCGGCGAGGGTGCTGATGCGGCCGGCGCCGGTGAGCCCGCTTCGGCCGCTGCGAACTGATGCCGGATTCAGAAGGTCGACCTCCGTTCGGCGACGGCGCAGACAGTGGATCGGGCGCCGCGACGCCCTCGCCCGACCCCGCCCGCGAGCCTGACGCCGCCCGCGGCGCGGGGGTCGAGCCTGGGCCAGGCGCCGAACGAAGGTCGGCCGCTGAAAGCGAGTCAACTCCCACGCGCGATCCCGGCTCCGATCCCGCCCACAGGCCGGCGCCGAAGCGCCGGGTGCGGCGTCGCGCAACGCTGCCCGCGCCCGCAGGCAGCGACCCCGCGCCGTTCGACCCGCCGCTGGCCCCGCGAGCCGGGTCGGAGAACGACGCCCGGCTGCGTGAGGACAAGCCGCCGCATTGGGGCTGACCGTCTTCGTTGCGGGGTGCTCGCACGGGCGCTGCCCATGCGCCGCTCGCTCTCCGGTCTAGGTTCCGCTCCCTCTTCGTCGAGTGAACGCAGGCGCACAACTCCAGCGACCGGAATGGGTCATCTGCGTTCACTCGACGAAGGGAGTGGGCGCTGAACTGCTTAGCCCTACTTGTTCGTCGACTGCTCGCGCAGCAGATCGCGGATCTCGGTGAGCAGCTCCTGCTCGGTTGCGGGAGCGTCTTCGGCGGACTTGTTGCGCTCCTGGTAGGCGCGCAGCTTGTTCATCGGCACCACGAACACGAAGTAGACGACGGCCGCGACGATCACGAAGTTCAGCAGCGCGCCGATCACCGCACCGAACGCGAGCTCGCTGCCGCCCGGCAGGGTGACGATCAGCGCACGGTCGAGCGAGTCGGCACGGAAGAACATGCTGATCAGCGGGTTGAACAGCGAAGCGACGACGCGGTCGACCACAGTGTTGAACGCCGCGCCGATAACGACCGCGACCGCAAGGTCGACGACGTTGCCGCGCAGGAGGAACTCACGAAAACCTTTGAACATCTCGCTCTACTTCCTGGTGGGGACTGGTGTTGTTCGAGTGGGCCCGGGGTATGCTCCGCCTTCGTGGCCGTCGCGTGAGCGCGCCGTGCCGCAGAGCCGGGCTTCGGAATTCACCTTAGCGCCCCGTTCCGCCGGTGCCGAGGGCTGCGGTGCCCAGGATTGCGGAGCCGAAGATTACGAAGCTGAGGACGACGACGACGACGACGAAGAGGACGACGACGAAGACGATGAGGAGCCAGAGGAGGACCCGCCCGACGCGGCCGAGGAGCCGGAGGAGGAGGGCGATCCACTCGCGGAGGAGGAGGTCGAACCGCTGGAACGCGAATCGGTGCGGTAGAAGCCGGACCCGTTGAACGTCACGCCGAGAGAACCGAAGACCTTGCGCAGCTTGCCGCCGCACTCGGGGCACTCGGTGAGCGCCGAGTCGGAGAACGACTGGTAGATGTCGAAGGCGTGGTCGCACTCGCTGCAACGGTAGGCATAGGTAGGCACGGCTCTCAATCCTACCCGCAGTGCGAGATCCTGGCCGCCGGTCGAGATGCGGATCGCGCCTACGCCTCGCCGCGAGGAGACGCGGCTGCGAACAGCAGCACCCGCTCGGGTGTGACGACCCCCGTGACGGGCACATCGTGAGGCTCGTGCGGGAGCTCGTCGAGCAGCTCGGAATCGTGCACCACCGCGAACACCGGCGGTCGCAGCGGCATCGCGCCGAGAGCGCGGTCGAAGAAACCGCGGCCCCACCCCAGGCGCACGCCCCGGCGGTCGACCGCGCACGCCGGAATGAACATCAGATCGACGTCGCTCACCGCATGCGGGGGAAGCGCTTCGCCTACCGGCTCGGGAATGCCGAAGGCGCCCGGCACGGTGGCGTCGCCGTTCGCACGGATCCAGTCGAGCAGCCCGTCGGGGCGGGAAGAGGGCAGCAGCACTTCGACGCCCTGCTCATGCGCCCAGGCGATGAAACCCGTCGTGTCGGGTTCGCCCGCGACCGGCAAGTAGCAGGAAACCGATCGCGCACCGCGCGCGATCACCGCTTCGGCGAGCTGCGAGGTCAACGACTCGCCCGCCAGCCGAAGCTGCGCCTCGGTCAGTGCCGAGCGCTCGCTGCGCACCCGTGCGCGCATGATTCGCTTCGCTTCGTCGGCGCCCGGTTGCTTCGCTGTGCTGGCACCGATAGGCATGGAAGCGAGTCTACGTGCGGGATAGGATAAAGCAATGAGCAATGCGTCAAATGCAGCCCAGTCGTCGATCACCAAGGCAGTTGTTCCGGCGGCAGGACTCGGCACGAGGTTCCTGCCCGCGACGAAAGCCATGCCGAAAGAGATGCTGCCGATCGTAGACAAGCCCGCGATCCAGTACGTCGTGGAGGAGGCGGCTGCGGCCGGTCTGAACGATGTGCTCATCATCACCGGGCGCAACAAGGGCAACCTCTCGAACCACTTCGACAGCGTGCCCGAGCTGGAATACACGCTGCAGCGCAAGGGCGATCGCGATCGCCTGGCGCGCGTGCACGCCGCGTCGGACCTCGGCGAGATGCACTTCCTGCGCCAGGGGCAGCCCCTCGGCCTCGGCCACGCCGTCGGCCGCGCTCGGATGCACGTCGGCGACGAATCGTTCGCGGTGCTGCTCGGCGACGACCTCATCGACGAGCGCGACCCTCTGCTCGCCAAGATGATCGAGGTGCACGACCAGCAGGAGGCGACTGTCGTCGCGCTGATGGAGGTGCCGGCAGACCAGATTCACCTGTACGGCTGCGCCGCGGTCTCCGCGACCGACGACCCCGATGTCGTCAAGATCACCGCTCTCGTGGAGAAGCCCGACCCTGCCGAGGCGCCCTCGAACCTCGCCGTCATCGGCCGCTACGTGCTGCGCCCCGAGATCTTCGACGTCATCGATCGGCTCGAACCGGGCCGCGGCGGCGAGTACCAGTTGACCGACGCGCTCAACACGCTCGCGGCCGGCCGCGGTGAGCGCCCCGTGTACGGCGTCGTGTTCCGCGGTCGCCGCTACGACACCGGCGACCGCGCCAGCTGGATCAAGGCCAACCTGCTGCTGGGCGTCGACCACGACGAGCTCGGCGCCGAACTCACCGACTGGGTGCTCGAATTCGCCGACCAGCTGCGCGAGCGAGGCGCGGCGGGTGGCGCGGGCGGCGGCTCCGCCAGCTCCGAGGGCTGAGGCCGAGGCGGCCCCGGTGAGCCCGCTACCGCACCCCATCGCAGCACCCGCTCCCATGAGGGCTGGGCGGATCGGCCTGCGGGCGATCCGCACCCGCGACGCGCGAACGCTGGAGCGCCTGCTCACCGAGAACCGGGAGTGGCTCGAGCCCTGGGAGGCGACGCACCCCGGCGGCGGGGGAGCCGTGCCCGGGAGCGTCTCCATGCGGCCCTTCATCCGTCTGCTGCACAAGCAGATGCGGGCGGGCGGCGGCATCACCTTCGTGATCACTTACGACGGGGCGATCGCCGGTCAGCTCAGCGTCGCCGAGATCAGCGGAGGGGCGATGCGCACCGCGCAGATCGGTTACTGGGTGTCGCGCCACCTCGCCGGGCGCAGCATCACCCCCACCGCTGTCGCGCTCGCCATCGACTACCTCTTCGACACGTTGCGCCTGCACCGCGTCGAGATCTGCATCAGGCCCGAGAACGCGGCCTCGCTGAGCGTGGTGCGTAAACTCGGGATGCGCCGCGAGGGGCTGCGAGAACGCTACATCCACATCGCCGGAGCCTGGCGGGACCACGAGTGCTTCGCTGTGACGCGCGAGGAGGTGCCGGGCGCCATGCTCGAGCGGCTCGGCGCGCCACAGGGCTAGACGCCGTCCAGAACCGTACAGTGAGCGGTATGACGGGCGGCATATTCGGCGGAGGCGTGATCTTCGTGGTGGCGGCACTGCTGTGGGCGGCGGTGCTCGTGCCGAGCTGGGTGCGGCGACGCGAGTTCCGTGCGGCCGAGCAGAACGCGGTGCGGCTGCAGCGCACGCTGCGGGTGCTCGCCGAAACCGCCGAGGTGCCGACCGAGATGCGCGTCGAGGCTACCGCGCGCGAGGCGCTGGCGCGCGAGAAGCTGCTGCGCACCGCCCGGCGCGAGCAGGAGGCCGACCGCAAGGCTCAGCTGGCCGAGGCGCGGGTGGCGCAGGTGCGTGCCGAGATCCGCGCCCAGCAGATGAAGCGCAAGCATGCGGCGCTCACCCGTGCGGCGAAGCTGCGGCGACCGGTGGTGCGCCGGGTGCGCGCCGTGTCGGCGCTCGCCGCAGTGCTCGCGCTGGCCGGGGTGCTCTTCGGGGCGGGCGTGCTCGTCGCCGGGCACGGTGCGACCCTGCTGCTCGCGTCGGTCGCGGTGGCGACCGCGGCGACCGGTGCGCTCGTGCTGCTGGCGCCTGGTCGGGTGCGGGTGCCGCAGATCGAGGCTGAGCAGGCCGTCGTCGCTGCGGTGGAGCAGCAGATCGATGTCGTGCAGCCCGTCGCGGAGGCGGACGGCGAGAGCGCCGCGGCCGCCGCGCACGCCGCGGCTCAGGCCGCCGCACGGGTGCGCATCGACCGCGCCCGCGCGATGACGCGTGCGCGCGCCGAACGGCCGAATGCCAAGCAGAACCAGCCCAATTCGATTCTGCTCGAGCAGGTGCTCGAGCAAGCGCGCGCGGATCGCAGCAGCGCCGAGGCGGCGGCCGGTCTGGGCGCGGATGCCGGGTTCGCGGGAGGGGCCGGAACGGCTGATTCCGGAGCCGGGTCTGTCGGCGCCGGCGGCGAGACGGTCGAGGCGGGTGCTGCCCAGCGGGGCGCGGATCGCCGAATCGTCGGGGCCTCGGCGGCTTCGGCGGCTGCCCGGCGCTCGCAGCAGATCGCCACGGCCGAGCGCCTGCGCCAGATGGGTGTCGTCGGCGACACGAGCAACGGGAAACTCGATCTCGACGCGGCGCTGCGCGGTCGTCGCAGCGCCGGGTAGCGGATTCCTGGGTCGGGGCGCTTGCTCGATTTCGCGCGCGATGCCCCGCACTGCTAAGCTGATCTGGCTTTCGGGTCTTTAGCTCAGTTGGTAGAGCGCGTCGTTCGCAATGACGAGGTCGGGGGTTCAATTCCCCCAAGATCCACAAACGGAAATGCCCGCCGTGAGGCGGGCATTCTGCATTCGGGCGCCCTGCGCGAGCCCCTCGGCCGTGCGCCTTGCGGAGGCCGACCCTCGGCCGGTCGACCTGCGGCGGCCGACCTGCGGCGGTCGACCGGCCGAGGGGCTCGGCGCAGGGCGCTGTCAGCTCTCGCAGATGGGCAGTAGTTGCCCCGAAGCGGCGGGTAAACGGG
>JBEBWI010000061.1:0-15347 GCA_040392345.1 Leucobacter soli
ACCCGAGCCCGCTCACCAGAGGCTCGCGGCGCGACCTACGAACAACCAGAAACGGTTGTTCGCCACACGGCCACGCAGGCGAGTCGCCCAGGACTACAGGGCGAGGACGCCCGCGAGCGTCTTCTTGCCTCGGCGCAGCACAGCGAAGCGCCCGTGCAGCAGATCGGCGTCGGCGAGCACACGATCGTCCTCGCCGATCGCCACATTGTTCACGTAGACGCCCCCCTGCTTGATCGCACGGCGGGCCTCACTCAAACTCGGCACGAGCTGCGTCTTGACGAGCAGCTCGGCGACGGAGTCGCCGGATCCACCCGCCGCCTGCGGCAACTCGCCCAGCGCGGCCTCGAGCGTCGCCGCATCGAGCGCACCGAGTTCGCCCTGCCCGAACAGCGCAGCCGACGCATCGATTGCACCCTGCGTCGCCGCGGCGCCGTGCACCAGAGTCGTGACCTCGAGCGCGAGCCGCTTCTGCGCCGCACGCTTGAACGGCTCCTCCGCCACCTGGCGCGCGTATTCCTCGATCTCGGCACGGCTGAGGAAGGTGAACACCTTCAACCGGTCGATCACGTCGGCATCGCTCTGGTTCAACCAGAACTGGTAGAATCGGTACGGCGAACACATCTCGGCGTCGAGCCAGATCGCGTTGCCCTCGCTCTTGCCGAACTTCGTGCCGTCGGAATTCGTGATCAGCGGGGTGCCGATGGCATGTGCCGCCGCACCCTCGACCTTTCGAATCAGATCGGTGCCGCTCGTGAGATTGCCCCACTGATCGCTGCCGCCGCTCTGCAGCACGCAGTCGTACTGGCGGAACAACTCGAGGAAGTCGAACCCCTGCAGCACCTGGTAGCTGAATTCCGTGTAGCTGATGCCGGCCTCGCTGTTGAGGCGCGCCGCCACAGCGTCCTTCTTCAGCATCGTGCCCACCCGGAAATGCTTGCCGACCTCACGCAGGAAGTCGATCGCCGAGAGCGGCGCCGTCCAATCGAGGTTGTTCACGAGCCGAACCGGGTTCTCCCCCTCGCCCGAGAGGAAGCGGCTCACCTGCGTCTGCAGTCGGGTCACCCATTCGGCAACGGTGTCACGGCTGTTCAGCGTGCGCTCCGCAGTCGGACGCGGATCCCCGATGAGACCGGTGGATCCACCGACCAATCCCAGCGGGCGATGACCCCTGAGCTGCAACCGGCGCAGTAGCAGCAGCTGCACCAGGTTGCCGAGATGCAGACTCGGCGCGGTCGGGTCGAAGCCGCAGTAATACGTGAACGGCGCACCCTCGAGCAGATCTGAGAGAGCCTGCTCATCGGTCGACACGTGGATCAGTCCGCGCCACTGCAACTCTTCCCAGAGCGTGGCGAAGCTGTCGTCGTTTCGCTGAGCAGCGAGGATTTCGGCGCGTTCGTTACTATCTGACACAGGTTCCAGCTTAGCGGCGGCGCGGCTGCGCCTCCCACTACACTCGTAACGAGCCGGGGAAGTGCCCGGTTCATCGAGTCGGGGGAGCTCGTCATGGCGAACACACACGCAACGTTGCGCGTCGCGATCCTCGAGGATCAGGCGTTGTTTCGCGAGATGCTGCAGCACCTGCTGCGCGCATTCCCCGGTGTACAGGTCGTCTCGGCCGGCGGCGTGCGCCAGGCACTCGCGGAATGGGACCCGTCTCAGATCGACGTCGCGCTGCTCGACTTCGAGCTGCCCGACGGGACCGGCGTCGACGCCGGGCGGGCGCTGCAAGCGGTGAACCCCAAACTGGGCGTCGTCCTGCTCTCCGCGGTCGACCGCGTGCAGGTCATGCTCGAGCTGAGCGAGCATGAACAGGCCAACTGGAGCTACCTCTCGAAGAATTCGAGCACTTCGAGCGCCTCCCTGATCCGAGCGATCCGAGCGAGTGCGGAGGGGCGCAGCATCATCGACTCCACGATCATCGCCCGACGCGAACCGCGTGTCGGCACTCGCATCTCCTCGCTCAGCCCGCGGCAGCTCGACGTCTTGAAGCTCCTCGCCGAAGGGCTCACCAACCAGGCCATCGCCGAACATTTCGACCTCTCGATCAACTCGGTCAACAACCACGTGAATGCGGTCTACGCGGGGCTCGGCCTGAGCGACGCCATGCTGAACCCGCGGGTATCCGCCGTGCGCGTCTACCTCGAGGAATCGGTGTGAACCGCCTCCCCGAAGGCGACACCGCGGCGAACCTGCGGGCCGACCGCCGGCTCTTCACCACGGTCGTGCTGTTCGTCGGGGCGATCTTCTCCTTCGGTGCGAGCGCGCAGAGCGCCTGGGTGTTCGAGACCGAACGACTGAGCATCGCAGGCCACACGCTCACCGAGTTCACCGATATCCTGGTGCGCTTCTCGATCAACATGTCGGCGGTCGCGATCCTCGTCGGGCTGTCACTGCTGTGGCGCATGATCGAACGCGGCCTCGCCAGCGTGCTCGTCATGTGCGTCGCGATCGCGACTGTGGCGATCGGAGCGCGATCGACGCTGCAGTTCCTCGCCGGCGTGCACGCGAGCACCCTGCCCTACAACCTCTACCGCGACGCCGCAGTGACCTTCGCGGTCAGCCTCATCGTCATGGCGCTGGGCCTCGCCTTCGTCGGCCTCAGCCAACGCGTGCGCGCCGCCGAACGCGAGCAGCAGCTGTCGACCACCCGCGCCACCGAGGCCCTGAACGCGCTGCAGCAGGAGGAGCTCCGCGTGCGCCGCGATGTCGCCGACGCGCTGCACGGAACCATGCAGCAGCGCATGGTGCTCGTCGAAGCCGGCCTGAACGCGGTCGCCGAGCGACTGCGCGCCCCGCTCGACCCCGAAGCCGCGCTCGACCTCGGGAAGCGGATCGAGGCGATCCGCTCGGACATCGACATCCTGCGCGAACGCACGCTGCGCGAACTGAGCGCGGCTCTGTACCCGGAAGCGCTCGACCGGGGTATCGTGCCCGCGGTGCGCGCGCTCACCGCCCGGGTGCCGCACTCGATCGCCGTGCGGCTTGACGCAGACGACGTGCCCGTTCCGGACTCGCTCGACCGCACGCAGCGCCTGCTCCTCGTGCGCATCGCCGAGGAGGGCGTCTCGAACGCTCTCAGGCACGGCTCGGCCACCGAGATCGAACTCTCGCTACGGCTCACCGACGACGAGATCGAGCTCGGCGTGCGCAATGCCGGCCTGGCGCCGGAGCACGATGCCGAGTTCAGCGGGTTGCAGCGACTGCGCTCCCGCATCGGAAGCGTCGGCGGCGCCCTCGAGCTGCTGGCGGAACCCGATGGCGCCCTGTTGCGCGCCACGATGCCCCTCGCACCCGGCGGAGCGAAGGGCGGCCAGCCGACGGATCAGTCGCGGAGCACCGCGGAGCTCATCTCGTCGCTGGCCCACCGGCGCGAAACTCGCTGATCAGCTCGCCGAGCCGGTCGAGCTGCTCGGCAACGCGCACGCTCGCCGTGCCGCCGGCGCCGACACGGCTGTTCACCGAACCCTCGATCGTCAGCACATCGCGCACGGCAGGCGTCAGATGCGGCGAAACCGACGCAAGCTCCTCGTCAGAGGGCTCGTGCAGTTCGAGGCCGCGCTCCTCGCAGTAGCGCACCAGCTCACCCGAGATCTCGTGCGCGTCGCGGAAGATCACGCCCTGCTTCACCAGCCATTCGGCGACATCCGTCGCGAGCGAGAAGCCCTGCGGCGCGAGCTCGGCCATGCGCCCGGTGTCGAAGCTCAGGGTCGCGACCATGCCGGTGAATGCGGGCAGCAGCACCTCGAGCTGCGCCACCGAGTCGAACACCGGCTCCTTGTCCTCCTGCAGGTCGCGATTGTATGCGAGCGGCAACCCCTTCAGCGTCGCCAGAAGGCCCGTCAGGTTGCCGATCAGGCGGCCCGACTTGCCGCGAGCGAGTTCCGCGATGTCGGGGTTCTTCTTCTGCGGCATGATCGACGAACCCGTGGAGTAGCCGTCGTGCAGACGCACGAACCCGAACTCCTTCGTGTTCCAGAGGATGATCTCCTCGCTCAGCCGCGACAGGTCGATGCCGATCTGCGCGCAGATGAATGCGAACTCCGCAACCACGTCGCGAGCCGCGGTGCCATCGATCGAGTTCTCGAGTGGATCACCGAGCCCGAGTTCCGAGGCCACCAGGCGCGGATCGAGACCCAGCGAACTGCCCGCGAGGGCGCCGCCACCGTAAGGGGACCGGCTGGCGCGCGTCGCCCAGTCGCGCAAGCGCTCGAGGTCGCGCACGATCGGCCAGGCGTGGGCCGCCAGCTGATGCCCGAGCAGCACCGGCTGCGCATGCTGCAGGTGGGTGCGGCCCGGAAGAATCGCGCCCGGGTGCGCGAGCGCTTGAGCGCGAATGGCCGCCGCAAGGTCGAGCAGCAATCCGCGCAGGGTCGCCGCGTGCTCGAGCAGATAGAGCCGCACGAGTGTCGCGATCTGGTCGTTGCGGCTGCGGCCGGCGCGAAGCTTGCCCCCGAGCTGCACGCCGGTGATCTCGATGAGCCCGCGCTCGAGCGCCGAGTGCACGTCCTCGTCGCCGTCGTCGGGCAGGAAGCGCCCATCTGCGACGCGCGCGGCGAGCTCGTCGAGCGCCGCGCGCATATCGGCGAGCTCCTGCTCGGTCAGATAGCCCGCGGCGTGCAGCGCGCTCGCGTGCGCCTTCGAACCGCGAATGTCGTACTCGGCGAGCACCCAGTCGAACTGGGTCGACTTGCTCAGCAGCTGCAACTCGGGCGAGGGCCCGCTCGCGAATCGCCCACCCCAGAGCGCTCCGGCTTCAGCGGCTCGGTTCGTGTTCTCAGTCATCGGTTCTCCTTCAGCAGCCAGGCCATGAGGCCCTTCTGCGCATGCAAGCGGTTCTCGGCCTCGTCCCATACGACGCTCTGCGGCCCATCGAGCACCTCGGGCGCCACCTCGAACTCGCGGTAGGCGGGAAGGCAGTGCAAGAAGATCGCATCCGGTTGCGCGTGCGCCATGAGCGCGGCGTCCACCCGGTAGGCGCCGAAGATGGCCACGCGCTCGGCCTTCTCAGCCTCCTGCCCCATCGAGACCCAGGTGTCGGTGATCACGGCATCCGCGCCCGCCACCCCGGCGACGGGATCATCGGTGACGGTGACGCTGCCGCCCGTCTCCCCCGCGATCCGCTCGGCATCGGCGACGATGTCTGCCCGCGGCTGATACCCGGACGGGCCGGCGACGCGTATGTGCATGCCGGCCGTGGCGAAGCCGAGCAGATAGGAATGCCCCATGTTATTCGCCGCATCGCCGACATAGGTGGCGGTGAGCCCCCGGAGCTCGCCCTTGCGCTCCCGGATGGTCTGCAGGTCGGCGAGAATCTGGCAGGGATGGAAATCGTCGGAGAGCGAGTTGATCACCGGCACCGTCGAGTTCTGCGCCATCTCCTCGAGCCCCTCATGGGCGAAGGTGCGCCACACGATGAGATCGACCATGCGGGAGAGCACCCGCGCCGTGTCGGCCACCGATTCCTTCTGCCCGAGCTGCGCCTCACCCGGATTCACGATGATCGGGTTGCCGCCGAGATCCGAGATGCCCGTGGCGAAACTGAAGCGGGTGCGCGTCGACGTCTTGTCGAAGAGCACTGCGGCGCTCTTCGGCCCTTCGAGCGGTCGCTCGGCGAAACGGTCTTGCTTGAGTCGTGCAGCGAGGTCCAGTACCTCCAGCTGCTCGGCAGGGCTCAGGTCGTCATCGCGGAGGAAGTGTCGAGTCACCAATACAGTCTACCGAGGCGCGACGGTGAAACTGACGAGGGGCGTAGCCGTACGGCTACGCCCCTCGTCGTCATCGCGATACCGCGAACGCGCTACTTCGCCAGCTGCTGCTTCAGCTTCGACGCCGCACGGGCCCGCGTGGTCGCGTCGAGGTGCACCTTGCGAATGCGCACGACCTCGGGGGTGACCTCGACGCACTCGTCCTCGCGGGCGAACTCGAGGCACTCCTCGAGGGTGAGCTGCCGCGGCGGCGTCATCGACTCGAAGGAGTCGGCGGTCGACGAACGCATGTTCGTGAGCTTCTTCTCCTTCGTGATGTTCACGTCCATGTCCTCGTTGCGCGAGTTCTCGCCGATGACCATGCCCTCGTAGACCTCAGCGGTCGGCTGCACGAAGAAGGTCATGCGCTCCTGCAGGTTGATGATCGAGAACGGGGTCACCACGCCGGCGCGGTCGGCGACGATCGATCCGTTGTTGCGGGTGATGATCGGGCCGGCCCACTCGCCGTAGCCGTGGGCGATCGCGTTCGCGATACCGGTGCCGCGGGTCTCCGTCATGAATTCGCTGCGGAATCCGATGAGGCCGCGCGACGGCACGATGAATTCCATGCGCACCCAGCCGGTGCCGTTGTTCACCATGTTCTCCATACGGCCCTTGCGGGCGGCGAGCAGCTGCGTGATCGCGCCGAGGTGCTCTTCGGGAGTGTCGATCGTCAGGTGCTCGAACGGCTCGTGCGTCTTGCCGTCGACCTGCTTCGTGACCACCTGCGGCTTGCCCACGGTCAGCTCGAAACCTTCGCGCCGCATGTTCTCCACGAGGATCGCGAGCGCGAGTTCGCCGCGGCCCTGCACCTCCCAGGCATCGGGGCGATCGGTGTCGAGCACGCGCAGCGAGACGTTGCCGATGAGCTCGCGGTCGAGGCGATCCTTGATCATGCGGGCCGTGAGCTTGTGCCCCTTGACCTTGCCGACGAGAGGCGAGGTGTTCGCGCCGATCGTCATCGAGATCGCGGGCTCGTCGACCGTGATGGTCGGCAGCGGGCGCACATCCTCGGCGTCGGCGATGGTCTCGCCGATGGTGATGTCCTCGATGCCGGCGATCGCGACGATGTCGCCGGGGCCGGCCTTCTCGGCCGGGTAGCGGGTGAGCGCCTTCGTCAGCATCATCTCGGTGATGCGCACGTTCTGCACGCTGCCGTCCTGCTTCACCCAGGCGACGGTCTGCCCCTTGCTGATCTCGCCGTGGTGCACGCGCAGCAGCGCGATGCGGCCCAGGAACGGCGAGGAGTCGAGGTTCGTCACGTGCGCCTGCAGCGGGTGCTCGTCGTCGAAGCTCGGAGCGGGGACGCGCTGGAGGATGGTCTCGAACAGCGGCTCGAGATCGGGGTTGTCGGGCAGTTCGCCGTCTGCCGGGCGGGTGTGGCTCGCAGCGCCGGCGCGGCCCGAGAGGTAGACGGTCGGCACGTCGAGCACGGCATCGACATCGATATCCGGGTTGTCCTCCGACAGGTCGGAGGCGAGACCGAGCAGCAGATCCTGCGCCTCCCCCTCGACCTCCTCGATGCGGGCGTCGGGGCGGTCGGTCTTGTTCACCGCGAGGATCACGGGCAGCTTCGCCTCGAGCGCCTTGCGCAGCACGAAGCGGGTCTGCGGCAGCGGGCCCTCGCTCGAATCGACGAGCAGCACGACGCCGTCGACCATCGACAGGGCGCGCTCGACCTCGCCACCGAAGTCGGCGTGGCCCGGGGTGTCGACCACGTTGATGATGATGGGGCCGTTCTTCGCGTGCACGCCCTCGTAGCTGATGGCAGTGTTCTTCGCGAGGATCGTGATGCCCTTTTCGCGCTCGAGATCGTTCGAGTCCATGACCCGGTCGTCGACCTCGGCGTGCGCGTCGAATGAGTTGGTCTGACGCAGCATGGCGTCGACGAGAGTGGTCTTGCCGTGGTCGACGTGGGCGACGATGGCGACATTGCGGAGGTCTTCGCGTGTGGCGAGAGACATAAAGGTGGTTCCTAACGAACGGATAACAGCGAACGTTCTATCTTACACGCGCCGAAATGAACGTTCGGTGCGAGTCCCGCAACCCGCATCGGCCGAGGGCAGCGGCCTCGGCGGGAGCCCTCAGAGGCCGAGGCGTCGTGCCAGCCCCGCAGCGGCCTCGAGCACGCAGAGCGCGACCAGACGCACGGTGCGGCCATCGGGAGCATCGGCGGTCGCGTCGACCTCGGCGAAGTCGATGCCGCGCACCCGGGGGTCGGCGGCGAACAGCCGCGTCGCCCGTCGCAGCTCGTGCGCCTGCAGTCCGCCCGGTATCGAGGCGGGGCAGGCGGGGGCCACCGCGCGGTCGCACACATCGACGTCGATATCCACGTGGATCGGCCCGCCGCCCGCGCCCGCGATGTCGAGGGCCTCGGCCACGATCTCGCCCAGCGCCCGCTCGTGCAATTCGTCGCGGTGGATCACCGTGATCCCGAGATCCCTCGCCCGCTCGCGGTAGGCCCGCGAGTTGGCGAAGTCGGCGATGCCGATCTGAACGATGCGGCGCGGGTCGAGGCCCGCGCCGATGAGGCGCCGCACCGGCGACCCGTTGCTGCGGCCGTCGCGCAGATCGTGGTGGGCGTCGAGGGTGATGAGGCCGGCGGCCTCTGCGCCCGTGCCCTGCTCCGCCCCCGCGCCGCGGGCGACCCCCAGCATCGCGGGCACCGTGAGCGCGTTGTCGCCGCCGAGCGCGACGATCAGGTGGGCTCGGGCCGCGAGTCTCGAGATCAGCTCGGCCGCGGCCTCCTCCCCCGGCTCGGTGTCAGGGCCGGGAGTGTCGCCCGCGTCGAAGATTCGCAGGGCCTCGTCGAGCACGCACTCCGCCTCTTCGCCGCGCGACTCGGGCGTTCCCGGCCGTACCACGTGGGTCGAGTACCTGCGGAGCGCCTGCCGCACGGCTTCCGGCGTCTCGTGCGCGTTGCTCGGCGAGAGGGAGGTGCGGGAGGTCGGCACCCCCACGATCGCGAGATCGATGACATCGCGGCGGCCCGGCCTGCCCCAGGCTCCGGCCCGGGGCCAGAGCGGATCGTGCGACAGCTGCGGCTCCGCGCCGATTCGCCGCTCTTCGACTCGCAGTTCGTCGGTTCTGAGATCATCGCTTCGCAGCCCGCCGGTGCCCTCGCCACCCGTATCACCGCTATCCATGGCACCGACGCTACCCGTCGAACGGAGCTCTTGACCAGCGATCCATTCGGGTACGTCTGGGATTCCGGACAGATTGCCGCGAGGGGCACTGCCGGAGGTCCCCGGCGTGCGCTGGAATCGAAGCATGAATCCGAGCGCCACCCCACTCGTCACTCTCGGCGACGATCCACTCACGATCGCCGATGTCGTCGCGGTCGCCCGGCACGACGCCCGCGTCGAGATCTCGGCAACCGCGCTGGAACGGGTGGCCGAGAGCCGCCGCATGATCGAGGCGCTCGCGAACGATGCACTGCCGCACTACGGCATCTCGACCGGCTTCGGGGCACTGGCCAAAGTGCAGATTCCGCAGGAGAAGCGGCAGCAGCTGCAACGCAGCCTGATTCGCTCGCACGCCGCCGGCACGGGCCCCGAGGTCGAACGCGAGGTCGTGCGCGCGCTCATGCTGCTGCGGCTGAACACCCTGGTCACCGGGCGCACCGGCGTGCGACCCGTCGTGGCCGAGACCTACGCCGCCGTGCTCAACGCCGGCATCACCCCGGTCGTGCACGAGTACGGCTCGCTCGGGTGCTCGGGCGACCTCAGCCCATTGGCCCACTGCGCTCTGACCCTACTCGCCGAGGGGCTCGTGCGGGTGGAGATCGACCCGCACACCGCTCCGATCGAGGCGGCGAGCGCGCTCGATCAGGCCGGCATCGCCCCCCTCGTACTCGAGGAGAAGGAAGGACTCGCCCTCATCAACGGCACCGACGGCATGCTCGGCATGCTGTGCCTCGCCCTGCACGACCTCGGTGCGCTGCTCACGGCCGCCGATCTCGCCGCAGCCGCGAGCGTCGAGGCGCTCACCGGCACCGACACGGTGTTCGCCGCCGATCTGCAGGCGTTGCGCCCCCACCCGGGGCAGGGCGACTCTGCGGCGAACATGCGGCGCCTGCTGGCCGATTCGGGGCTGATTCAGCGACCCGGGGAACAGGAGTTCACCCGCGTGCAAGACGCGTACTCGCTTCGCTGCTCGCCGCAGGTGCACGGCGCCGCGCGCGACACGGTCGCCCACGCCCGCAGGGTCGCATCCGTCGAACTCATGAGCGCGATCGACAATCCGGTCGTGCTCCCCGACGGCCGAGTCGAGTCGAACGGCAACTTCCACGGCGCCCCCGTCGCCTATGTGCTCGACTTCCTGGCGATCGCCGTCGCCGACGTGGCCAGCATCTCGGAGCGCCGCACCGACCGCTTCCTCGACGTCGCCCGCAATCACGGCCTGCCGCCGTTCCTCGCCTCGGACCCCGGGCTCGACTCCGGCCTCATGATCGCGCAGTACACCGCAGCGGGCATCGTCTCGGAGCTCAAGCGGCTCGCGGCGCCGGCGTCGGTCGACTCCATCCCCTCCTCAGCGATGCAGGAGGATCACGTCTCGATGGGGTGGCACGCGGGCCGGAAACTGCGCCGAGCGATCGACGGGCTCGGCCGCGTGCTCGGCATCGAACTGCTCGCCTCCACCCGCGCACTCGACCTGCGGGGTGCGGTCGCGCGGCCGGGCGCGGGGCCGTTCGAAGGATCGTCCGAGGGTTCGTGCACGAGCGCGGACTCGACTGCCGGGCTCGACGCGGAGCCCGGCGCCGGGGCAGCGGCAGGCACCGACTCCGCGCGTGCGGGCCGCGCGACCGCAGCGGTGCACGCCCTCTTCCGCACTCGTATCGCGGGCCCCGGCACCGATGCGTTCCTCTCCCCCACGATCGGCTTCGCGTGCGACCTCGTCGCCTCGGGCGCGGCGGTGGAGGCCGCGGAGGGGGCGCTCGGCTCGGCCCTGCGCTGATTCCGGCGCCCCGAGGCGCGCCTGCCCGCACCCGGCCGCGATCCACTGTGCGGGCCTGCCGCGATGCCGGCGCGCCCCGACCCCCGGATGCACGGGTCCGACTACGACCCGCGGGGCCCCGAAACTACGTGCGCACGTACTCGAAGCAGGCGTGCACGCGAGCAATTCTTCGAGGTTCTCACGCACTCGAAAAGGTTGCTACGGTTGCCTCTCGGACGCCGCGCGGCGCCCCGGAACGCCTCGGGATCACCTCGAAGCACGACTCGGGGTCACGCAGCGCGGAAGCAGCAGACGCAGACGCATTCAGGAGCAGCAGACCGTGGTCGACTACGACATCGCGAACCCGCACGAGTACGACCACCAGCACAGCTCGTCGGCCGGCAGCGGCTGGCTGCGCGCCTCGGTGTTCGGCGCGATGGACGGGCTGGTCTCGAACGTCGGCCTCATCACCGGCATCGCAGCCGCGGGTGCGAGCCCGGGCATCATCGCGATCACCGGTGTCTCGGGCCTCATCTCGGGCGCCATCTCCATGGCACTCGGCGAGTACGCCTCGGTGCGCACGCAGAACGAGCAGCTCTCGGTCGAGGTCGAGACCGAGCGCAGCGCGCTGCTGCGCAACCCCGAGGGCGAGGAGGCCGAGCTCGCGGTCATGTTCCAGGAGCTCGGCATGCAGGAGGACACGGCGGCCGCCGCCGCCTCGCAGGTGCATGCGAGCCACGAGCAGGCCCTCAAGGTGCACCTCGCGCACGAGCTCGGGCTGAGCCCCGACGAGCGCCCCTCTCCCTACGTCGCCGCGGGCGCCTCTCTCGCCGCGTTCAGCGCCGGCGCGATCATTCCCGTGCTGCCGTTCCTGCTCGGCTTCGGCACGATCTGGTGGGGACTCGGCTTCGGCGCGGCGGGCCTGCTCCTCGCGGGGTTCCTCGCGGCGCAGTTCACGAGCCGCAACCCGTTCGCCGGCGCGGGCAGGCAGTTGCTCTTCGGCGGCATCGCGGTGGCGGTGACATTCGCCATCGGCAGCCTGCTCGGCGTCTCCTCGCTCGGCTGACCCGCAGCGGGCGCACGGCAGATCGCTGCATCCGCCGCCGCATGGGCATACGCTTGGAACCGTGCCCAGCCCTGAATTCGTCGACGCCGTGCTCGCCGTCGTGGCCCGCATTCCAGCGGGTCGCGTGATGACGTACGGCGACATCGCCGAAGCGCTCGGCTCGAACGCGCCCCGCGCCGTCGGGCGGGTGATGGCCTACTACGGGCATGCCGTGGCCTGGTGGCGCGTGGTGCCGGCGAGCGGGCACCCGCCGCAGGGGCACGACCGCCTGGCTCTGCCCCACTATCTCGAAGAGGGCACACCGCTGCGAGGCGAGCCCGTGCCCGGCGAGTATCGCATCGCGCTCTCCGCCGCCCGCCTGGGCTACGACCACGACATCTATTCCGAGGTGGCCCCGTGACGAACGACACGTCTCATTTCCCAGTGGATCGCGACGACGCGCACCCCCCGGCCGCATCCGCGCCGGAACCCGGCCCGACGGCGCTGCGCCTCGGCTTCGCGCGCGGCGTCGCCCCGTCGAAGTGGGCCGGCCGATGGGCCGTGGCGGTACCGACCGTGCCGCTCGAGCTCGTGCCGCTCACCCACACGGGCGCAGTGCCGCAAGGCGAAGCCGAGGTCGACGTGAAGCTCGAGCGCGTCGCACCGGGCATGCGCCCTGCGGGCAGCACGGCGCCGAACGGGCCGACCGGCGCGGGCACCGGGGGCGGCGACGCCGATCCACCCCCGCGATTCGCGGTGCATCTCTACACCGAGGCCGTCGCACTGGTCGTGCCGGCCGACCACGAGCTCGCGTCGCAGACCGCAGTGGACCACGAAGCCCTCGGACTCGTCACCCTGCTGGGTCACCCCGGCCACTTCGACGCCTGGCCCGCGGCCGCGCCGTGGCAGGACCCGTCGTGGGCGCCCCGCAACCTCCCGGCGGCGCTCGAACTCGTCGAGTCGGGCCTCGGCGGCATTCTGCTGCCGCTGCCGCTCGCCCGCCACGTCACGAAGAAGCGCGCGCACGCGGTGCTCGCCATCACCGGCGATCCGCTGCCCGGCACCGAGATCTGGGCCACCTGGGAGCGCGAGCGCGACGCGGGCGACGTGCAGCAACTCATCGGCATCATGCGAGGGCGCACCGCGCGCAGCGAACGCCCCGGGGCCATCGCGCCGGCCGGGCAGCGACGCGAGGCGAGTGACGCGGCACGGAAGCAGGCGCAGGGCGGGGCGGGGAAGACCGGCGGCAAAGCCGGCAAGAAGTCTCAACCGCCGAAGAACTCCCGGGGGGCGCAGCTGGCCGCGGCGCAGGAGAAGCGCGAGGCCGAGAAACGCGCTCGCCAGAAGCAGAAGCAGAGACAGAAGCAGAGCCAGAGGCGACGCGGGCGATAGCCGCTTCACCCCTCGAGACGGCGCAATTCGTCGTTGGACGCGCGGGGAAAGCCGCAAAGTGCGCCGCCTCGCGAGGTTGGGGTGCCGGTCGAACGCCGTTCGTCGGGTGCATGCGGTCGGCTGCCGCGGAGACCGCCCCACCGACCGCAGCGCGCATCGCGCCCGTGCACGAAGAAACCGGACCGCAGAAACGCCTCTCGGCGGAAGGCCGCTCGAAGCGGCGAAAATTGGAGCCCGGGGTTACTGCGGCCCGGCACACCCAGTTTAGCGCGCCCGGGCCCGGGTCAGTCGATGCCCGGCCGATGTCAGTCGAGCGTGCCGTCGCGCCACCTGCGCGAGCCCGCGTGCAACTCCTCGGCGAATGTCGAGTAGCGCAGCGCGCGGGTCGTCAGCTGGGCCGCGTGCTCGTCGTCGAAGGCATCGCGGCCATCGGCGATGGCGGCGGCCCCCGCCGACATGACCCGGCAGTAGCTCGCAGCACGCTCGAGCGCGACCGCGAAGTCGCCCCGGAACACCCCGCGCAGCAGCGTGTCGCAAAGAGCTGCGATCGACGCGGGATTCACCGGCTCCGCGGGCCCCGCCACGATCGGGTCGATCGTGACCGACACGACCTGACCGGCGCGGAACAGCTCTGCCGTTCCCTCGGGGTCCGAATCGACGATGCGACGCAAAAGGTACAGGCGCCACAGCACCCCCGCGAGGGAATGCGCCCCCGCGCTCGCCCACAGCTCCGCGATGTCGTCGATGCCGTGACCGGCGGCCATCGCCACGACCCGATCCACCACACCCGGATCGGCGACGCTGCGCACGCGATCGAGCAGCGCCCACGACGTCTCCTGCGCCAGCCGGTGCGCCGCTCCCGGCTCGTCCGAACCGATGATCCACTCGAAACTCGAGGTGGGCTGCAGCACAGGCCGTTGATACTCTCGCGACACGCGCGCCTCCCCTTCCCGGAATCCGGCTCCGAACGAGCGAACCGGGCGAGTCTACGCCCCTCGCCTGTGCGACACGCACAGCGCCGGCACCGCGGGTGGTTCACTGTGCCGAAGCCGCTCGATTCTCCGGGAAGTCCCCCTTCACTCGAGCGCACTCCCGTTGTATCATTGAAAAATGCAACCATTTATTTCTCGAACGATCTTCGACGAGCAGCACGATGAATTCCGCGATGTCGTACGTCGCTTCGTCGAGAAAGAGGTCGTGCCGAACCTCGACAGGTGGTCAAAGACCGGGCTCGTCGACCGCGAGCTCTTCGCCAAGGCCGGCGAAACCGGCATCCTCGGCATGTCGGCGCCCGAGCGGTTCGGCGGCGGCGGCGTCGACGACTTCCGCTTCAACGCCATCGTGCTGGAAGAACTCGGCCGCGTCGGCGCCACCGCAATCGCGATGTCGCTGTGCGGTTTCAACGACCTCGTCGCCCCCTACTTCATCGCGTTCGGCTCGGACGAGCAGAACGCTCGCTGGCTCGCCCCGATGATCGCCGGGCAGAAGGTCGGCGCGATCGCCATGACCGAACCCGGCACCGGCTCCGACCTCGCGGCGATCACCACGACCGCTCGGCCCGACGGCGACGACCTCGTCATCAACGGCGCCAAGACCTTCATCTCGAACGGCCTGCTCGCCGACTCCTTCATCGTCGCCGTGCGCACCGACCCCGAGGCCGGCCGCAAAGGCATCAGCCTCGTCGTGGTCGAAGCCGACACCCCGGGCTTCACGCGCGGTGCCCCGCTCGAGAAGATCGGGCTCACCGCACAGGACACGGCAGAACTCTTCTTCGAAGACGTGCGCATCCCCCGCAGCAACGTGCTCGGCGAAGCGGGCACCGGATGGACCCAGATGCGGCAGAACCTCTCCATTGAACGACTCCACATCGCCATCAACTCGATGGCGCGCATGCGTGCCACCTTCGACGGCGCACTCGCCTACTCGATGGAGCGTCAGGCCTTCGGTCAGCGCATCGCCGACTTCCAAGCCAACCGCTTCTACCTCGCCGAACTCGCCACCGAGATCCAGATCGCGCAGGTCTTCATCGACCGCTGCATCGAAGACGCGTCGGGCCACGCACTCGACGAGACCACCGCCGCCATGGCGAAGTGGTGGGTCACCGAACTGCACCAGAAGGTCGTGCAGCGCGCCCTGCAGTTGCACGGCGGGTACGGCTACATGAAGGAGTACCCCGTCGCGCGCGACTACCTCGACTCCCGCGTGCAGACCATCTTCGGCGGCACCACCGA
>JBEBWI010000062.1:0-15227 GCA_040392345.1 Leucobacter soli
CGTGTCGATACCGCAATGCGCACTTCTGAGGCACGTCCGAGGCTCGTCGGGCGGCTGGGGGAAGGACGCGGCGGAACAGGACCGGCGGCGACAGGAGGAACCCGTGCCTTTCGGCGACGCGCAGCGACCGCTGTACGAGATCAAGGCGAACCTGTTCAAAGGGCTCGCGCACCCCTACCGCATCCGCATCCTCGAGATACTGAGCGGCACCGAGGAAACCTCGGTTGCAGCGATGCTCACGGAAACCGGTCTCGAAGCGTCGCACCTGTCCCAGCATCTCGCGGTGCTGCGCCGGTATCGCCTGGTGCGCTCCGAACGGCGCGCCAGCGTGGTCTACTACCGGTTGGCGTTCCCCGAGGTGGCCGAACTGCTGCAGGTGGCTCGCCGGCTGCTCAGCGGCGTGCTCGACGACGACGAGACGCGGGGAGCCGCGGTGGCGACGCTGCCGCGGCTCCCGATCCACTCGCGAAACAGGACTGCGAGCCGATGAGTTCTGCGTGGAGCGAGGCCCGATCCCTGCTTCCCGGGCCCGCGGACTACCGCGGGTTCCGCACCAGCTGGCGCACCGATCTGGTCGCGGGCGTCACCGTCGGCATCGTGGCGCTGCCGCTCGCCCTCGCATTCGGTGTGAGCTCGGGGGTGGGCGCGGAGGCCGGGCTCATCACCGCGATCGTCGCGGGGCTCGTGGCAGCAGTGTTCGGCGGCTCGAACGTGCAGGTGTCCGGCCCGACCGGCGCGATGGTGGTGGTGCTCGCCCCGATCGTCGCGCTGCACGGCCCGGGCGCGGTCGTCGTCGTCAGCGTCATGGCCGGCCTCGTGGTGCTGGTCGCCGGCGTGCTCCGCCTCGGCCGAGCGGTGAGCTACATCCCATGGCCGGTGATCGAAGGCTTCACCGCCGGCATCGGCGTGATCATATTCATGCAGCAGGTGCCCGCGGCGCTCGGAGTCGCAGGCGCCGGGCACTCGACCAATGCGGTCGTCGCAGCCTGGCAGTCGGTGCTCGCGGCCGATTGGCCGGGCGCACTTCTGCCGCTCGCCGCGGTGGCGGTCGTCGCCGCGATCATGCTCGCGTTCGGGCGCTGGGCGCCGGGCATTCCGGGCTCCTTCGTGGCGATCGTCGTCGTCGCGCTCGCCGCGGTGCTCGCCGGCCTCCCGCTTCCCAACATCGGCGCGCTGCCGCACTCCCTGCCGGCGCCGTCCTTCCCCGCAGTGGATCCTGCGATGCTCGCGTCCCTCGCCGGCCCGGCTCTCGCGGTGGCCGCGCTCGCCGCGATCGAGTCCCTGCTCTCGGCCCGGGTAGCGGCCTCCCTCGCCGACACCGGGTCGCTGCACGCCGACCGGGAGCTGGTCGGTCAGGGTCTCGCCTCGATCGCGGCCGGCTTCTTCGGCGGCATGCCGGCGACCGGGGCCATCGCACGCACTGCGGTCAACGTGCGCAGCGGAGCCAAGACCCGTGCGGCGTCGATCGTGCACGCCCTCGTGCTGCTGCTCGTGGTGCTCATCGCGGCGGACATCGTGTCGGCGATCCCGCTCGCGGCGCTGTCGGGCGTGCTCATGGTGACCGCGGCACGCATGGTGTCGCCCGGCACGATGCGGAGGGTCTTCCGCACGGGCCGGTCGAGTGCGTCGGTGTTCCTGCTGACCATGCTCGTGACGGTCGTCTTCGATCTGATCGTCGCAGTCGGCATCGGAATCGCCGTGGCCGCATTCTTCGCGCTGCGCGCGCTCAGCCGCGCGAGCGGTGCGCATCGCGAGTCGCTACCGGGCGAGCCCGAACCCGGCGACGAGCGGATCGCGCTCTTCCGTATTCAGGGCTCGCTCTTCTTCGGCGCCGCCGACCGGCTGGCCGATGAGATCGGCGCCGAGAGCGGCGCCGCGCGCAGTGCCGGGCACAGCAGCGAGAGCAGTGCTCGGCGCGCCGTCGACGTCGTGATTCTGCGCCTGTCCGGGCTGCAGATCGTCGACGCGACGGGCGCCCACGCGCTCGCCGAGGCGGTGGCCGCGCTCGAGCGTCGAGGCGTCACCGTGCTGATCAAGGGGGTGCGCCCCGAGCACCGGGCCATGCTCGAGAAAACGGGTGTGATCGCCTCGCTGCGCCACCCGAATCACCTCTTCGCAGAGCTTGCGCCCGCGATCGCGCACGCCAGGTCGCACGTGCGCCGGGCGGGCGGCCTCTAGGCGGTTGCGCCCGCCGGGCTCTCCTGGAAGAGTGGCGCGTAAGCGAGGTCGGCGGTAGCGAACAGGCGAGTGCCGACGGGAAGGCTGATCCCATGAGCAATCTCGACGAGCACCCCGGACTCGCGGTGCTCGGTGCGGGTGAGCCGTGCACCGCGGTCGAGGTGCTCGAGCCGCGGCTGGTGCCGCTCGGCGGCCCGCGCGCCATGACGGTCCACCGCACGCTCCCTCAGCGGCGGCGATCACTGGTGGGCGCGTGGTGCTTTCTCGACCATTACGGGCCCGACGACGTCTCGTTGACAGGAGGGATGCGGGTGCCGCGTCACCCCCACACCGGGCTCGCCACCGTGTCATGGATCTTCACCGGGCGCATCGAGCACCTCGACTCGGGCGGCACTGCCGCCGAGGTGCGACCGGGCGAACTGAACCTCATGATCGCCGGCCGGGGCATCACCCACCAGGAGATCAGCAGTGCGGACACCACGAGCCTGCACGGCGTGCAACTCTGGTACGCCTTGCCCGAGAGCACACGACTGGGCGAACACCACTTCGCGCACTACGCACCGCGGGAGGTCGCGGCGCCCGGATTCAGCGCTCGGGTGTTCATCGGCGAGCTCTTCGGCTCGGTCTCGCCGGTCGATACGCGTACTCCAGAACTCCTCGGCGCCGAGCTGCACGTCGCCACGGGGGCGACGATCTCGATTCCTGCGCGCGGCGATTTCGAATACGCGGTGCTCGCCGAGTCGGCTGATCTCGAGGTGAACGGCGTCAGAGTGCCGCACCGCTCCCTCGCATACGTGCCGACCGGCTCGGACACGATTGTCGTCTCAGCCGGGGAGGAGGGAGCTCGGCTGATTCTGCTCGGGGGCGTGCCGCTCGGGGAGGAGATCATCATGTGGTGGAACTTCGTCGGTCGCACCCACGAGGAGATCGTCGAGTACCGGCGGCGCTACCAGGCCGAGATCGGCCTGGATCCAGCGCACCCCGAAGACGTCGGGAAGCCGTCGCTGTTCGGTCCCTATCCTCCGGGGCAACCGCGGCCGCTGCCGGCCCCGGTGCTGCCGCTCACCCGCCTGAGGCCGCGCTCCTGACCGCCCCGCTCTCGCCGGCCTCGCTCTCGAGCGCCCCGCCCTCCGCGCCCTCCGCGCCCTCCGCAGGTTGGCAGTCGTCGCCCCGAAGATTGAGATTCTGGGGCGGCTACTGACCATCTGCGGGTGATGGGAGAGGAGTCGACCACTGTGATCCACCCGTCCGATGCACGCACCGGACTCGCCCACGAACCGAAGGAGCCTTCATGACCCAGGAACGATTCATCGTCGAGCACCGTGCGGACGAATCCCGATACGCGCTGTTCGACCGCGAAGCGGGGGAGAGCGGGCCGAAGGAGATCGGCCAGATCACCTACCTCGACACCGAGACCGCCGCGGGCGAGCCTCACCGGGTGTTCGACCACACGAGCGTGGCCGAGGCGTACGGCGGCCAAGGGCTCGCGTCGGTGCTCGCGAGCTTCGCGGTTGCGAGCACGATCGACGAGGGGCGCTCGGTGGTGCCGGTGTGCCCGTACCTCGCAGCCTGGCTGCCCAAGCATCCGGAGTTCGCCGCCTCGGTGGTGCAGCCCACACCGGAGCATTTCCGGGCGCTGAGGGAGCGGCGCGCGTGATCCACGCCTGGCACACGGACCCGCTCCGACTCCGCAAGTCGGCAGTCGTCGCCCTGAATTCGAGAAAGTTGGGGCGAATACTGTCAACCTGCCGTGGGGAGGGGGCCTGCTGATGTGAGCGGCAGCGAGCCACGAAGTCTCGGCTCGCGGCAAGTCGTTCGAAGCTTCGTGCGCGTCGCCGGGAACCGGGCACGCTGATCCACTAGTGTCGGGTGCTGGTACTACAGCGAACCCGGGGGATGGGGCATGACAGAGCAAGCAACGGAGATCGAGGTCCAGGAGCACCGGCGCGGCCGCGCGAAGGTCATGCTGTACGCGGTGCTGATCGTGAGCGTGATCGCGGTGAACCTGGTCATCCTCGCCTGGGGTGCGATCGCCGACTGGTGGCAACCGCACGCGCGCAGCCTGCAGCTCATCGCCGCGATCTCTCAGGTCAACCTGCTCTTCGCGATCCTGCCCCGTCAGCACTGGGCGGTGAACCTCCTCTCGGCGCTCGCCACGCGCGCGCCCACCAGCTGGCCGCTGCAACTGCGCTGGCGGCTCGCGCAGTACTACCACGTCGGCGGGCTGCACGTGGGCGGTGCGATCGCCGGAACCTTCTGGTACGTCGTCTACGTGGTGCTGCTCGTGCCGGCCTGGGCCGACGGCGAGTTCGGCTACGACGACGTATCGGTGGGGCTTGCGCTCGCAGTCGTGCTCGTGCTGCTGACCATCTGCGTGCTCGCCTCCCCGAGGGTGCGCACGAAGCACCACGACCTCTTCGAGGCGTCGCACCGCTTCGGCACCTGGATCGTCTTCGTGTTCGCATGGATCAACGCGCTGGTACTCGCCCACCTGCAGGCCCCGGTGCGCACCTTCGGGCACGCGCTCCTGACCTCGCCGATCTTCTGGATGCTTGTTCTTTCGACCGGTCTCGCCGTGTGGCAGTGGCTGCTGCTGCGACGCGTCCCGATCACCGTCGAGAAGCCGTCGAGCCATGCCGCGATCGTGCGGCTCGACCACGGCTACGTGCCTCCCGTGGGCACGACCCGCTCCATCAGCCGGCACCCGCTGCTCGGCTGGCACCCGTTCGCCTGCGTGCCCGCCGCGCCCGGTGAGAGCGGCTACCGCATGGTGGTCTCGCGTGCCGGCGGCTGGACCTCGCGCTTCATCGACGAGCCGCCCACGCACCTCTGGCTGCGCGGCATCCCCACCGTCGGCGTGGCGAACGCGAAGAAGCTGTTCACGTGTGTGCTCTACGTGACGACGGGCAGCGGCATCGGCCCTGCCCTCGGGCACCTGCTCACCGATACGCAGGGCGCGCGTCTGGTCTGGGTGACGAAATCGCCGCGGGAAACCTACGGTGACGGTCTTGTCGACGAGGTAATGGCCGCGCAGCCTGAGGCAGTGATCTGGAACACCACCGAGCAGGGCAAGCCCGACGTGTTCGAACTCGCCTACGAGGCGTTCCTCGCCTCGGGAGCCGACGCGGTGATCTGCGTTGCGAACCAACCGGTCACCAACCGGGTGGTCGGCGAGTTCGAGCGTCGAGGGATTCCCGCGTTCGGGCCGATCTGG
Organism: Leucobacter soli; assembly: GCA_040392345.1. GTDB lineage: Bacteria > Actinomycetota > Actinomycetes > Actinomycetales > Microbacteriaceae > Leucobacter > Leucobacter soli_B. The sequence continues at coordinate 5,393 of JBEBWI010000062.1, forward strand.
GATTCCTGAGCCGTCGTTCGGGCGCATCGGCGGCTTCTGCACGGCTCCGAGGTCGTCTACTCTCGGAGGTATGAAGGCGCCGGTGCCCGGTGTCGCACGTTGAACGGGAGCTGAAAATGGCAGGCAATGTCGAACGCGTCTATCGGATGTCCGTCGCGAGCGTCTACCCGCTCTACATCGCGAAGGTCGAGCGCAAGGGGCGCACCAAGGAGGAGCTCGACGAGGTGATCCGCTGGCTGACCGGCCACACCCAGGAAAGTCTCGAACGCGAGTTCGCGGACGAGACCAACTTCGAGCGATTCTTCACACAGGCGCCCGCGTTGAACCCCTCGCGATCGCTGATCACGGGGGTGATCTGCGGGGTGCGCGTCGAAGACATCGAGGACCCGATCATGCGCGAGGTGCGCTACCTCGACAAGCTGGTCGACGAACTCGCCCGCGGCAAGGCCATGGAGAAGATCCTGCGCGGCTGAACCCCGGTGGTTTCCGGAAGGATGCCGGGCGACGCCGCGTTCCGCTCCTCCTCTCGGGCTGCCCTACGAGCTTGTGACGATGACGGTGTTGCCCCACGGGTCGTCGACGCTGATGCGCCCCGATTCGTTCGAGAAGTCGAGCCCCGCGGCGGCGAGCCGGTCGGCGAGCCCGGTCAGCGCCTCGTCGCTGCCGAGGTGCACAGTGAGGGCCGCGAGGCCCTGGGAATCGGGCCTCGCGCCGGCGCCGGCGCTCGACCAGGTGTTGGTCGCGAGATGGTGATGGTATCCCCCGGCCGAGTAGAACAGGGCGCCATCGGTCTCGGCGGTGACGTCGAAACCGAGGATGTCCGAGTAGAAGCCGCGAGCCGCGTCGAGGTCGCCCACGCGCAGGTGCACGTGACCCATCACCGTCTCCCCGTCGCCAGGCGCGGTCTCGAGGTGCTCCGCGATGAACGCGTTGGGGTCGAGCGGGGCGGATCCCATCTGCACCATGCCGTTCTCCCAGACCCAGGTGCTCTCGGGAGTGTCCGTATAGAGTTCGAGCCCGTTGCCGTCGGGATCCGAGAAGTAGAACGCGAGACTCACCGCGTGATCCGCGCTGCCGGCGTAGCTCTGCGGCGCGGTCGTGGCGATGCCGTAGATGGTGCGCGCCAGTGAGGGCGCGTCGGGGTAGAGGATCGCGGAGTGGTACAGACCTGCGCGCCGAGGATCGTCGACCGCGGCGGCGCTGTCCTCCGTCAGAGTGAGAAGCGGCGTATCCTCCAGGCCGAGCTCCACGGACTGTTCGGTTTCGGCGAGCACCTCGAGGCCGACGGCATCGACGTAGTAGTCGCGCATCGGCCCGAGGTCGTCGGTGACGAGCGCGACCACGCCCATGCGGGTGTCTGCGGGGAGCGTGCCGGTCGCCGACGCGGTCTGAGCCTCTGAAGAAGACGCTGCCGTGACCGCCCAGATCGTTCCAGCTGCGATGAGGCCGGCGGCGAGCACTGCGCCGAAGGCGATCAGGAGTGGGCGGGAGGGCTTCGGTGTGGGGTTTGGTGTGTGCGCGGTCTGTGTCGAAGTCGATGCAGGCATGGTGGGTGCAACTCGTACCGGCACGAATGTATTCCAATCTTCAAGTAAATGCTGTCTCTCGGATCGGATGAGGCGCCCCGACCTACGGAGTGGCCGGAGTGACTTGACAAGGATAATACTCCTGGGGGTATAGTGAGTGCACGGGATACCCCTAGGGGTATCGAATCGCTGGAGGGACCGAGAAGAGGAGGGCGCACATGTGCAGTCCCGTGAAATGCCGCACCTGCGGGAAGACGACCTGGGCCGGGTGCGGGCAGCATGTCGCAGCGGTGAAGGCGAGTGTGCCTCATGGAAAGTGGTGCAACGGTCGGCACAGCCAAGCAGAGATCGACGCTGCCAAGGCTGCGAACCCCGGCTTCCTCGCCAAGATCTTCGGTCGCTAGCTCCACCGCGATCCACTGTCGAATCAATATCGAACCGCGAACGAACGAACGGAAACTCGAAATGCTGCTCGAACGCATCTACGACGAAGACCTCGCGCAGGCGAGCTATTTCATCGGCTGCCAGGCGAAGGGCGAGGCGATCGTGGTCGACCCGCGCCGCGACCTCGACGTCTACCTGGAGCTGGCCGAGAAGCACGGCATGCGGATCATCGCGGTCACCGAGACCCATATTCACGCGGATTACCTCTCCGGTACACGGGAGCTCGCCGCGCGCAGCGCCGCGCAGATGTACGTCTCTGACGAGGGTGGACCCGACTGGACGTACTCCGAGACGTTCGATGCCGCCGTGCGGATGAAGCACGGCTACCGGATCCACCTGGGCAACATCACCGTCGAAGCCGTACACACCCCGGGGCACACCCCGGAACACCTCTCGTTTCTCATCACCGACGGCGCGCAGAGCACGGAGCCCGGCTTCATGCTGACGGGCGATTTCGTATTCGTCGGCGATCTCGGCCGGCCTGATTTACTCGACGAGGCGGCGGGCGGCATCGGTACCCGTTTCACGGGAGCGAAGGATCTGTTCGCCAGCCTCCGCGACCGATTCCTCACCCTGCCCGACTATGTGCAGGTGCTGCCGGGGCACGGCTCGGGCTCCGCGTGCGGCAAGGCGCTCGGCGCCATCCCGTCGACCACCGTCGGCTACGAGCGCGTCTTCTCATGGTGGGGGAAGTATCTCGACGCCGATGACGAGCAGGGCTTCGTCGACGAACTGCTCAGCGGTCAGCCCGACGCCCACGCCTATTTCGCACGTATGAAGGTGCAGAACCGGGTCGGCCCGCAGGTGATGGGGGTGCGGCCGGAACTCGCCGAGTACGAAGGGGAGCAGCTCAGCCGCGCGCTCGCCGCCGACGAGGTGATCTTCGTCGACACCCGCCGGCACGACGCGGTGCACGAGGGCGTTGTCGCACGCTCTCTCAACATACCCGGGGTCGACAAGGCCGCGAGCTACGGCTCGTGGGTCTACGATCCCGAACTCGAGCACAGGCCCCTCGTGCTGCTGGCGGGTTCGCGCGGCGAGGCCGAGACGATGCGCGACCATCTTGCGCGCGTCGGTATCGACTCGATCGCCGGCTTCATCACCACGCTCGAGGGGCTTGAGCTCGTGCGCCCGGAGACGGTGCGGCCCGAAGAGCTCGACCGCTTCGACCGCGCGCTGCTACTCGACGTGCGCAACAAGACCGAGTACGCGCAGGGGCACCTGCCCGGTGCGGTGCAGCTGTCGGGCGGGGGCGTGATGTGGCATCTCGACCGGTTGCCGGCCCCCGACGCGGGACCGATCGTCAGCTACTGCCAGAGCGGCAGGCGCAACAGCGTCGTCGCGAGCGGCCTGCGCCGTGCCGGGTACCGCGTGGTGGAGCTCGAGGGCAGCTATCTGGGGTGGATCGCGGAGCCCGGCAACGCTCCCGTGCGGTCTCTGGCGCCGGCGCTCGTCTGAGTGCTGTGCGTGTCTGGGTACTGCGTCCGTCCGGGCGTTGTCGCGCGGCGCTCGACGCCCGGAGAACGGACAACGGCCTCGCGATGCGAGCGGGGCCGTTCGCCGTACGTGCCCGTGCGCGACCCGATCAGCTGTCGCCGTTCATCTTGCGGATCTCTCGATCGATCGCGCCGTCGGAGATCGGCTTGCTGCCCGGCCCGTACGCGCCGATCGCGGTGAAGAAGAGCGCGATCACGAAGCCGAGCATCGGCCAGGCCGGCCAGTAGTAGTCGCGATATCCGCTCAGGAACCAGACGGCGTTGATGATGACGGTGACGACGGCGAAGACGAGCACGAGGCTCCAGAAATCCCGCTTCGCCTTGATGCGCTTGCGCGCGGCTTCTCGCATGTCTTCGGTCATGGTCTCAACCAGCTTTCTGCTCCGTGGTATCTGCCTGGTCTCTATTCTGCCTGTGCAGCGGACTGTTCGGACGCACGTTCTTCAGCCTGTGCTTCGGTCGAGGCGCGGCGCCGGCGGCCGCGCCTGCGCGCGCCTCGCACGATCAGCACCACGATCCACGCGATGACGCCGAGCGCGATGACCCACGGGAGGAGGATGCCGAGCAGTACGAGCCCGCCCGCGCCGGCCGCGATGATCGATTCGACCCCCGCGACGAGCCCTTCCCAGAAGTTCTTCGGCCCGCCGGGCAGCGCGCTCTTCGCGCCGAGCGTCACCCAGATGCTCGAATAGGCGACTTGGTTCTCGAGCGAGTCGAGCTGCGCGCTCAGGCCGTCGAGCTCTTGCTGCCGCTGCGAGAGCGCCGATTCCGCTTCGATCAGCTCACTCGTCGTCGCGGCGCCGGACATGAGCTCGGTGAGTCGATCCACCGAGGCCTGCAGCGCTTCGACCCGGGCCTGCAGGTCGACGTGCTGCAGGGTCACATCCGCCGAACTCTGGTTCTGCGAGCGCACATCTCCGACGCCGTCGAGCGCTTCGAACGCTTCGTCGAATCGGTCGGCGGGAATGCGCAGCATCAGTGTCGCGGTTGCCGGGCTCCACTCGCTCGCTTCGCTGACGGTCTGCGACTCGACCGAACCTCCGAGGCCGGACGCGATCTCGGCGACCTCCTCCGCCGCGGTCGCCGGGTCGGGGGTCTCTATCGAGATATCGCCCGAGCGGATCACGGAGGCGCTCGCATCGAGCTGCGCCCTCGCCGATTCCGACGAACCCGTCTCGAGCTGGGCCATGTCGACTGCTCCGTCGAAGCCTGAGGTCGCCGGCGCGACGCCGATGCTGGACTCGGATTGGTTCGCCGAACAGGCCGCGAGCGGTGCGACGACCATCACGGCGGCAAGCACCGCCATCAGCGTACGGCGTATCGTGCGGTGCAGCGTGGGGTTCTGCGTCATTCCGGCTCCTCGGAGAACTCGTGCGGGCAAGTGGACGGGGCAGTCGGCGAATCGGGTATTCGGAGTGCGGCGAGCCGCTGGGCGCTATGCGGAGGGACGCTTACCGCTACCGCGGTGGCGCGTGCCGAGCCGGCCGTCGACTTCGTCGGCGAACTCCGTCTCCCGGGCAGTGGCGGGGGACTCCGCCTGCCAGGTCTCTTCGAGGTCGGCGCGCAACTCCTGCTCCTGCTTGGGCTTCTCGTACTGGTCGCCCTCGCCCGCGGCGCGGCCAATCGCATTCTCTTCTTCGGCTGAGGGAGTCATACCGTCAGCCTAGGGAGCGCACAGTGCCGCGGGCAACCGTTCGAGCGCGCAACGTTACCGTTCCGATGTAGTCGTGAGGTTCCGACGAAGGGAGGCCGCGCAGCTGCCCGGAGGCCAGGCGCCCGTCTGCGGCCTCGAACCCGGGAACCCGAGCGAGTTCGGCGTCACGCCCTCCGATACTGGGCGGTGATCGGGCACTCGAACGGGTCGCGTGCGGCAAGACCCACCCGGTTGAGGTAGGCGATCACGATGCCGTAGGAGCGCCAGAGCGTGGTCTCCGTGTAGGGCACGTTCAGCGTGGCGCAGTGCTCCCGCACGATCTCTCGCGCCTTTGCGAGGTGGGGCCGTGGCATGGTCGGGAACAGGTGGTGCTCGATCTGGTAGTTGAGCCCGCCCATGAGCCAGGTGGCCCACCAGCCGCCCGAGATGTTGCGCGAGGTGCGCACCTGCTTGGCGAAGAAGTCGAGACGCGCGTCGGGGGCGATCACCGGCATGCCCTTGTGGTTCGGAGCGAACGCGGCACCCATGTAGACGCCGAACACGGCCAGCTGCACGCCCAGAAACGCGAAGGCCATGCCGACGGGAAGGAAGATGAACAGCGGGGTCAGGTACAGTACGAACCGGCTGATGATGAGGGTGAGTTCGAGGCCCCGGTGCTTCACCGGCTGCCGCGAGAGCAGATGCTTGATGCTCTGATAGTGCAGGTTGAGCCCTTCGAGGGTGAGCAGCGGGAAGAACAGCCACCCCTGCTTGCGGGTGATCAGCCGGCGAAGGCCGCGCGCCTGTGCCGCATCCTCTTCGAGGAACGAAATGGTGTCGACGTCTATATCGGGATCTTTGCCGACCTGGTTGGGGTTCGAGTGGTGCCGGCTGTGCTTCGAATCCCACCACGAATAGCTCAGGCCGACGAAACCGGCGAGGAGCCGTGCCGCACGGTCGTTCGCCGTCACCTTGGCGAGTACCTGCCGGTGCGCCGACTCGTGGGTCAGGAAGGAGACCTGCGTGAGCAGCACCCCCAGTGCGGCGGCGATGAGGAGCTGATACCAACTGTTCCCGAACAGTACGAAACCGGTGATCGCTCCGCCGAAGCCGAGCGCGATGACGGTGGCGACGATCGCGTAGAACCACGGTGTGCGTCGCGTCAACCCGCTCTCCTTGACGATCTGCGCCACCTCGGTGTAGGCGCGGGTCATCTTCGGGAAGGTCTCCGAAGTCGCATAGGTCTGGCGTACCGGGCCGAGGCCCGCGAAGGATATGTCGATTTGGGAGGGGGCTTGAGAAGAGATGTGGAACTCCCGCAGGATCGGCGTGCTCGCAGGTGGAGCTCGCACATGGCGTGAAAGCCAAAGGCATATGCCGATCGCTGATCTCAGGCTACGCGTGCGACCATGCAGTTAGCTGTATGAATCGCGCCTGCGCCGAGAGTCAACTGGCGGCGGCGAGTGCGGGGAACACGTGCTCGGTATTGAGCGGAGCCATGTCGTCGCGATGCGCGGCAGGGTCGATCCACTCGAGATGCTCGATCTCGGCACTGGCCCGTACGCCCTCGACATGCGGGTGCTCGAAGACGTGCGCCACCACTACATGCCCGGGCTCGTTCGCCGCAGCGGCTCGAAACTCGCCCAGTTCGCGGAGACGCGCGGCGTCGAGCTGCACCCCGAGCTCTTCGGCGAACTCGCGCATCGCGGTCACGGCGGGGGTCTCGCCGGCTTCAGGCTTGCCGCCGGGGAGCATCAGCATGGTCGTGCCGCGCTTGCGCACGTTCAACACCCTGCCCTCCGCGTCGCGCATGACGACCGCGCTCACTCTGATCTCGTTCATCGCCTCCCAATCTACTCGTGTCGGGAGGCGACGAACGAGGCGACGGTTCAGCGATCGTTGACTGCTGCCTGACCGACGCGGCTGCGATGCGTGACGCGATGCCCCACCCAGAAGCCGATCGCGATGAAGCCGACCAGGGCGACGCTCGCGAACCACGGCAGCATCGTCGGGCCGATGCCCGCGGTGGCCTCGGCGAGGGTGCCCGCGCCGACCTGAATCTGCGTGTTGCCGTCTGCGAGGCTTTCGGCGCCCGTCGCCAGTTCTCCTGTTCCGCCGGCGAGCTTCGCGGCGCCGGCTGACAGATCGCCGGTTCCGTTCGAGAGGGTGAGCGTGCCCTCGGAGAGTGCTTCGGCTCCCTCGTGCAGCGTCGCGGTGCCGGCGGCCAGCTTTGTCGCGCCGTCGTTCAGCTCTGCCGCGCCGGTTGCGAGGCGGGAATTGCCCGTGGCGAGGGAGGCCGCCCCGTTCGCGAGTTGCGCGTTGCCGTGTGCCAGGTTCGCCGCACCCGCCGCGACCCGACCGGCGCCGTCGCTCGCCGAGATGATGCCGTTCGCGAGGTTCGTGATGCCGGCCTCGATGCTCGGGCCCTTCGCCGCAAGGGTGCCCGCGCCGGTGGCCACCTGTGCCGCGCCGCCGCCGAGCGCCCCGGTCGGGGCGAGCGAGGCCTGCAGCTGGGCGAGGCCGCCTGAAGTCGGCGCGAGCGCCGAGTGCTGCACGTTCGTGATGCCGTTGATCAGACCGTCGAGATGGGCCTTCGTCAGTACGATCGGATCACCCGCGTTCTCAGCGCCGCCCTGCATCGCGGTGATGGCGGCGATCACCTGGTCGAGCCCCGCATCGGCGCCGTCGACCCCGCCTTTCAGCTGGCCCGTGCTCTCAGCCGCAGCGCTGAGGCCCGCACTCACCTGTGCGGCACCTGCGCCGAGGGCTTGCGTCTGCGAGCCGAACCCGACGATGTCGCTCTTGCCCTGCGTCGCCGCAGGCACACCGTTCGAGAGCGCAGTCGCGAGCTCTCCAGCGCCGGCCGCGAGGGTGTTCGCGCCGGCCGCCGCCGAGTTCGCCCCGGTCGAGAGCGTGCGCGCGCCGTCGGCCGCTGTCGCTGCGCCGGTGCTCAAGGTGCCGGCCCCGGTCGACAGCCGCGTCGCGCCGTCGGCTGCTGACGCGGTGCCGGTCATGAGCCGTGTCGCGCCGGAGCTGGCCGACGCGGCGCCGGCGTCGAGCTTCTTCGCGCCGGCGGCCAGGTCGCTGGCGCCCTGATCCACCCGTGCGGCGCCCGCGGCGAGGTCGGCCGCGCCTTCGCTCGCCTGCCCCGTGCCGCTGGCGAGCAGCCCTGCGCCGCCGGCCACGCTCGAGTGAGTGACGAAGAACAACGCGGTCATTGCGCCGAGCATCAGGCTGAGCACGATGACGGTGACGCGCATCCCGATGCCGTGGGAGTGGGTGGTGGGTTCAGAACTCGACATTGAGTGCTCCATTGCGGTCGGCCCGCGCGGGTTGCCTCCGTTGGCAACTCGCGCTCCGGGGCGCGGGTGGTCGGATGTGCCTGACGGCTCGGAGCGATACTGACACCGAGTTTCGTGAGATATACGGGAGATTGTGTCGTCTTGCCGAGGATGCCCGAATCGGATTTCGGGGTGCTTCAAGTTTCGTCAACAAAATTCGGTAGATCATTGTCGAATATCTACATGTTTCGCTGTTACTTCGTGCTCGAATCCGTCGCCCGGCGCGGGGCGGGCGAAGGTGAGTCGGGGAAGCGATTGGGGAGACTGGGTGTCACTCTTGGGGAGCGCGGAGGCCGTGTGTGGTGCGAACTCGATTCGGGGGTGAGCATTTCGGTGCGCGCAGATGCTCGGTGATCGGCTGGATCACGACGCGGCGACGCGGGGGAGTTCCTGGGTTATCGGGAGTGCCGCCGGGGCGCACTTGGAGTGCGGCGGCAATGCCGCCAACGTCAACGGAGGCGAGCCGGAGCTGTTCGCGAGCACGGGGTGCCAGAATGAGGGGGTGGAACACGAAGCCGAGGCGCGCACCCCGCCCGTATTCCTGCGCCCGTCGAGCCTGCTGCTCGTCTTCGCGGGCGGAACGCTCGGCACGCTGCTCAGGGAGATCGCAACGATGACGGTGTGGCCGGCGGGGCGCTTCCCGCTCGCCGTGCTGCTCGTGAACCTGCTCGGCGCGTTCCTTCTCGGCCTGCTGCTCGAGTCGTTGGCGCGCTCGGGAACCGAGACGCCGAGTGGGCTGCGCACGCGGCTCTTCCTGGGCACGGGTGTGCTCGGCGGGTTCACGACCTACAGTGCGTTGGCCGAGGCGGTGGCCGCGTTCGTCATTGAAGGCGACCCTGCGATTGCAGCGCTCTACGGCCTCGGCACGGTCGTACTCGGCGGTCTCGCGACGTGGGTGGGCGTGCTGGTCGCCGGGCGCCGGCGCGGGTGGTCGAGTGGGGGTGGATCGCGATGATCGGATTCGGCTGGCTCACTCTGGCCGCCGCACTCGCCGGCGGTCTCGGCGCCGTGCTGCGGTTGCTGCTCGACGGAGCTATCACGCTGTGGCGTGCGCGTCGAGCGTCGACGCCGACATCGGCGTTTCCCTGGGGCATCCTGGCGGTGAATCTCAGCGGCTCGCTCGCGATCGGGGTGGCCGCGGGCGCCCTCATGGGCGGTGCGCTCTCGAGCAGCTGGTGGTGGGTGATCGGCGTCGGGCTTCTCGGTGGTTATACGACCTTCAGCACGGCGAGCTTCGATACGATCCGCCTGCTGCGGACAGGACGCTGGGCGTTGGCGCTCGCGAATGGGCTCGGGCAGCTGCTTGCCGCCGTACTTCTCGCGGGTCTCGGCATCTGGGCGGGCTATGCCCTTGCGGGCGCCTAGCGCGCGGAGCGCCTTGAAGCACAAAGCTGG
>JBEBWI010000063.1:0-15061 GCA_040392345.1 Leucobacter soli
CGAAGGCGCTGTGGCTGCAGCTCGGCTCGTGGAACGAGGAGGCCGCCGCGATCGCGGAGGAGGCCGGCCTCGACGTGGTCATGGACCGCTGCGTGAAGATCGAGCACGCTCGCTTCCACGGCGGCCTGCACCTCGCCGGCTTCGACACCGGCGTGATCTCCTCGAAGCGCCAGGTCGTCTCGCGGTAAGTGCTCGTTCCGCAGGGCCCGGTGTCGCGCATTCGTGCTCGGCGCCGGGCTCTCCCTTTCCCCGCTAAGGTTCGCGAAGCGGATCACGGTGGGCATGCGAAGAGGTGGATCACGACGAACGAGTGGTCGGGCTCGTCTCGCTAGGCGTTCGTGAAGCGCGTCGCCTCGGTCTCGGCGTCGAGTTCGGCCGCAGCCTTCACCTCGTCGCGCCGCCCGGCCTGCGCGAGTGCGAGACCCGCGGCGCTCGCCGAGACCAGGTGCTTGAGTGCGCGCGTGAGCGGGCGGAACCCCTCGGTCGCCACCGCGATGTCGGGCGCCGAGTGGTCGATGCCGAGCGCCGAGAGCGCGTCTCCGATCGCGCCCGCGGCGAGGTAATCCTCGACCGCGAAACCGCCGAGCTCGTCGCCCGCGAGCACGAGGTTGATCGCGGTGCGTCCGCCGCGCGCGATCTGCTCCTCGTACACCGCCCGCGCGGTCGCGGTCGCGGTGCGCAGCGACCCGACGAACACCGTGGGGGCGTGCGGGAGCGCCGCGGCCTGTGCGGCGAGGGTCTCAGCGGTGGTGGCGTTCGCATCGACCCCCTCGATGGCGTCGATGATGACAACAATGCCGGAGTCTGCAAGCCGGGTAATGCCGTCGCTCCCCCATCCGAGTCGCACCTGGTATGTCTGCTGCGAGCGCGAATCAGTCATGCCCCCAGCCTACGGCAGCCGCGGCGCACGGCGGAAAGGCGTAGAATCGTGGCATGGCATACGAGGTCGAGAAGTCCGAAGAGGAATGGCGCGCGGAGCTCGGCGAGGAGCAGTACGCGGTGTTGCGCGGTGCGGCGACCGAACGCGCATGGACGGGCGAGTTGCTCGATGAGGAGCGGGCGGGCGTCTACACGTGCGCGGGCTGCGGCAACGAGCTCTTCAAGAGCGGCACGAAGTTCGACTCGCACTGCGGGTGGCCGAGCTTCTACGAGTCGGTGCGGCCCGACGCGGTCGAGCTGCTCGAAGACAACTCGCACGGCATGGAGCGCACCGAGGTGCGCTGCGCCCGCTGCGGCGGTCACCTGGGCCATGTCTTCCCCGACGGCTTCGGCACCCCCACGGGCGACCGCTACTGCATGAACTCGCTCTCGCTGAACTTCACCCCGGAGAGCTGAGCAGTCGGTGGCGCGGGAGTCCCACCGACCCCGCGCTGAGACTTCACTGATCACCAGCCGTAGGCGCGCGCATCGATCGCAGAGGCCACTGCGCCGTTCGCATCGACTGTCGCGATGCTCGCCCGCGCGAAATCGAGCTGATGCGGCATGCTCGTGTGGGGCACGACGAGCGAGTCGAGCTCCGCCACCTGCACAGCGGCCTCGAAGTCGAGTTCGTGCACGACGACCCGCGATCCACTCGCGTCGATACGAGGCACCGCCAACGCGTCGGCCGCACTGCGGTCGTTCTCGGCGAGTTCGAGCACGAGTTGCGCGACGGCACTGATGATGCGCCTGCCGCCGGAGGCCCCGAGAGCCGCCGCGCGGCTGGGCCCGGTCACGAGCGCGGGCGCCATGTTCGCGACGGGCCTGGCGCCCCCGGCGATGCTGTTGGCGGCCCCGGGAACAGCATTGAACCACGCCATCGCAGCGTCGAACAGCAACCCGGTTCTTCTGCACAGCACCGCCGAACCGAAGTGATTCGCGGCAGTGTGGGTGATCGAGACGACCCACCCGTCGGTGCCGGCTGCCGAGACGTGCGTGGTACCGCTCGTCGGCTCGTTCGCGCCGGCGGGGTTCCAGCGCTGCGAACGCCCCTCGGGGTCGAAGCGCCACGGATCGTGGATCGCATGCGACGCGAACCGGGTCCACGGCGGAACATCGTCGTCGACGGCCCATTCCTCCCTGCTGCAGATCTCAGCGAGTACCGCAGCGTATTCCTCGGAGAGCAGCGCATCGGTGGGCACCGGAACGACCTCCGGGTCGCCGAGCCAGTGGTAGCGATCCGCGAACGCGTGCCGAATCGCTCGCGACAGCAACCGCAATCTCTCGGCGCGACTCAGATCACCGGCCTCGTTCTCCGAAATCAGTTTCGACCAGATCGATAGGATCTCCAGCACGGTGGTCCCGCCGCCCGGCGCGTTCGGCGCCCAGACCGTGTGCCCGCGGAAATCGAGCGAACGCGGCCGCTCGATCCTCGGCTCCGCCCGCCGCAGGTCTGCCGCGCTCAACCGCATGCCGAGCTCTTTCGAGGTGCTCGCGAGATCATCGGCGATCGCCCCGTCGATGAGCGCACGCGGCCCCTCGGCGGCTACGGTCTCGAGCGTCTGTGCGAGTCGAAGCTGCGTCACACGATCCGCCTCCCCGACCGACAGGCCGTAGGGTGCAGCCGAACGACGACCCCTGGGCAGGCCGTCCTCGTCGAGGAACACCTCTCGGCAGCCGGGGTCGGCAGCGAGCCGTTCGAGATCTTGCATCGCGTTCATGACGAACCAGGCGTCGGCTGCGAAGCCCTCGCGAGCCAGTCGAATCGCGGGTGCGAACACGAGCTCGCGGTCGAGTTCGCCCCACCGCTCTTGAGCGATGGTCAGCGCGAGCAGCGTACGAGGCACCCCGGAAGCAAGCGGGCCGAAGACGTTGGCCATGTCGACGACAGGGGCGAGCCCGAGCACGTTCGAAGATTCCGCGTCGGGATCGAGCTCGAACATCGTGGAATCGGCATCGAGCGGCGCGAGCGGGCCGAAATCCACCGACCACGCGCCGTGCACCGGGTGGTGCAGCAGCATGAACCCGCACCCGGCGAGCGTGGTCTCCATCGGCTCGATCACTCCGGCGACCAGTGCGGCGGCCACCGCCGCGTCGATCGCGTTGCCGCCGCGATCGAGCATCTCGAGCCCGGCCCGCGTGCTCTCCTCCCGAGCGCTGACGACGGTGCCGTTCGCACCGCCCTCCCGAGCGGCGACCGGAATGCGGTCGACCCGATGGCTGAGCTGCGATTCAGCGCTCATCTCGCGCGCAGGGGGGTCAGCTGAAAACGGCGGTTCTCCAGCACCGGCAGTTGCGCACGAACCTCCTCGAGACGCGCGGTCGAGAGCCGAGCGATCGAGAATCCCTCGTCGGTCACGCACGTCGAGGCGATGAGGCCGATCGGATCGATGACCATGCTGCGCCCGGTGGCACGCCTGGGCGTCTGGCTCGAGGCCACCACATAGCTCGTGTTCTCGATCGCGCGCGCACGCAGAAGCGTCTCCCAGTGCATCTCCTTGTACGGCCCCGCCACGAACGCGGAGGATTCGAGCAGCACGTCGGCGCCCAGCTCGACGAGGGCACGCGCGAACTCGGGAAAACGCAGGTCGTAGCAATTCATGACGCCGAAGGTGAAGCCCCGATAGGGCACGACGAGGAGCCCGCCGTTCTCGCCGCTCGTGGGAGCCGGAAGCACGGTGTCGGACTCCCGGTAGCCGAATGCGTCGTAGAGGTGCACCTTGTCGTAGGTTCCGAGCGTCTCGCCGTTCGAGCCGACGAAATCGAGACGGTTCAGCGGGCGCGCCTCCTCCGACGGCACATAGGTACCGGCGAGGAGCGCCACGTTCTCCGCCTGCGCGATCGCGCGGAGCTCGTCAGCGAAACGCTGTGAATCGTTCCGGGCGACCTGCGCGAGCGTCTCGGGGGTCGATTCCCAGTCGTAGATCGACGCCTCCGGGAAGACCAGCAGCTCAGCACCCGCGCTCGTCGCCTCGGCGGCGAGTCGCCGAATCGTTCGGAGGTTCTCGTCGACGTCGGGCACCGACTCGAACTGAATCGATGCGGCCGCGAGGCTGCCGTGAGCGTTCTGTGTGGAGGTCATGAAGGGCCTTTCTTCCCGGGAAGATGTAGAGTCCGCGTTGTCAAATCGGTTTGATGATACGCTTGGACCGAGTTCACTCGAATTCAAGTTCATGATTTGGATGTCCTAATGCCTGCTCCGTCAAAGAAGCCTCAGCGTGCGACGATCCGCGATGTCGCGGAGCAGGCCGGGGTCTCGATCAGTACCGTCTCGCACGTCTTCTCGGGCGGCCGCCCGATCTCGAAGCAGACGCAGGAGCGAGTGCGCGAGGTCGCCAAGCGGTTGCGCTACCGGGCCGATCCCTCCGCCAAATCGTTGCGCATGGCACGCACCGGTGTCATCGGCCTGATCCTCCGGCCCCGCGACGCGATCGCCGGCTCGAAGCGGGGCACGATGACCTTCATCAGGCTCATGGGCAGCATCGCCGCGCACACTCTGGAGCAGGGCCGGGGTCTCGTCAACGTTCCCGACATTCTCGACCCCTCGGTCGCGCAGGTGCCCATGGACGTCTGCATCGTCGCGCACCCCTACGGCAGCGACGAAGTGCTCACCTATCTGATCTCCCAGGATCTTCCGGTGGTCACCATCGATATCGACCCGGACCGCCCCGACTTCCCCTGGAGCGTCAAGGTCGACTACGCAACGCCCATGAAGGAGCTGCTCGACACCGCCCTCGCGCACGGTGCCCGGCGCATCCTCTATCTCTCCGGCACCGAGGACAACGACTGGGGCCGGTCGACGGTAGCCGCTTACACCGAGTGGTGCACCGAGCACGCGCTCCCCCAGCACCACCTCGAGATCTTCGAGGGCGCTACCGTCGCCGAGGTTCAGGATCTGATCGTCCCGATCCTCCGGTCCGATGCCCGCCCCGACGCCATCATCTGCGCGGCGAGTTCCGCGGCCGCAACGGTACTCCGCACCGCGCAGAATCTGGGCCTGAGCATTCCCGACGACTTGATGCTGGCCGCTCTCACCGAGAGCGAGAGCACCCGCGCCACGAACCCCCCGATCACGGCGCTCGACCTGCGACTCGAGGAATCCGCGGCGCTGGGCACCGAACTCGCGATCCGCCACGCAAACGGCGAGGCCCCCCCGGCCGAGCAGCCCGTGAACCTTCCCGAGCTGGTATGGCGAACGACGCTGCCGCGCGTCACCACGACCGCCTGACGGCCGCGATCCACCCCCGCCGCTCATCGCTGCATCATCATGTCGGGCAGCCACATCGCGATCCCGGGCCAGAAGATCATCGCGATGAGCATGGCCACGGAGATCGGGATGAACCAGGCCGCGCCCACGAACACGTGACCGAGAGTGACCTTCGTGCCCAGATTCACGTCCTTCGCCTGAGCGATCTTCGTGAGGATGAACACCATCATTCCCACGGGTGGCGTCGTCACCGCGAGCTCGCCGAGCGCGACCACGAACACCCCGAAGAGGATCATGTCGATACCGAGCTCCTGCACCGTCGGCACGAGCAGCGGAACGGTGACGAGCATCATGGTGAGCGGGTCGAGAATCATGCCGAGCACCAGGTAGAGCACGATGATCGCGAGCATGAAGGTGATCGCGTTCAAGCCGAGATCCGCGAGCCCTTCGGTGATGACGTTGCCGGCGCCCGAGACGGTGAGCGCCCGGTTGAAGATCATCGCCCCGAAGAACAGGAAGAAGATGCCGGCGGTCGAGCTGACGGTGTCTTTCAGGGACTGCCCGAACGCGCGGGTCGCCTGCTTCGGCCGCAGGTAGATGTAGGTGAGCACCAGGGCGCCGATCGCGCCGATCGCGCCGGCCTCGGTCGTGGTGAAGATGCCCCCGTACATGCCGCCGAACATGAGAATCATGAGCGCCGGCAGCGGCCAGACCCGCACGAGCGAGACCCACCGGCTCCGCCAGGTGATCGACGGATCGGACCACGGCTCGCCGCGTTTCTTGCCGACCAATCGAGGCATCATCATCACCATGACGATGATCATGATCGCGTACAGCACGTGAAGGAGCAGGCCCGGGACCATGCCTGCCATCAGCTGCGGGCCCACGGGCACCGAGACGAGGCCCGCGTAGATCACCATGTAGATGCTCGGCGGGATGAGCTGCCCGCCGGTTCCCGCGATGATCACGGCTCCGGTCGCGAGCCGCGGATCATAGTTCTTCTTGAACATCTCGGGGAGCCCGATTCGGCCCAGGGAGACGATCGTCGCCACGGTGGATCCCGTGATCGCGCTCATGCCGGCACCCGCGAAGTTGGTACCCACGGCGAGCCCACCCGGCATCCACGACAACCATTTGGAAGCGGCGTCGTAGATGCGTTCGGTCACTCCGGAACGCCACAGCAGGAAACCCATGAAGATGAACATCGGGATCACCGTGTACGTCCAGACGGCGGCCGTGCCGAACGGGATGCTTCGGAACGCACCCGCCATCACTCCCTCGCCGCGCATCACGAACAACGCCAGGGCGCCGGACAGCGCCATCGCGGCACCGATGGGAATGTTGATGAAGAGGAGCGCCACCATCTGCAGGGCCGCGAGCCCCCCGATGGCCGGCGTGGAGAGGTCGAACGCGAACATCGCAACGGTGGTCGCCGCAACTGCGCCGTAGAGCACGATGCGCACCGGCCATGCGCGCCAGTACTTCGCGTCTTGCAGCTTCGGGCGCTTCTGAGGAACGACGTCTCGTTGCGGGACTGCGGGTGCCAGGGTCGGGCTCATGCTGATGCCCCTTCCTCGAGGTCGGCCGTCTGCAACAGCCTCAGTTCTGTGAACGTACGAATCGCGCGCAGCACCACCTCGGCGGCGAAGAGCAGGCTGCAGATCGGCACCACGAAGCGCATGGGCCAGATCGGAACGCCGCTCGCGATGCCGGTCGCCTTCTGATGCATGAGCGTCATCGCCTCTTCGTACCCGAACCAGGCCATGGCGACGAGGATCGCGACGGTGATGACGGTTGCGATGACCGTGAACTCCATCTTCATCCTGGGGCTGAGACGGTCGTAGACGATCGCGGCGCTGATGTGCTCGTGCACGCGTTCGGCGAGCGGGAGGCCGAAGAACACGAGTATCGGCATGTACCAGTACTGCGATATCTCGAGCGTCGCCACCGCGGGCTTGTTGAAGAAGAGCCTGCCGCCGATGTCGTACACGACATGGAACATCAGGAGCGCGACCCCGAGTCCGCCGACGAGACCGAACAGGTTGGTCACCCGCGCGATCGTTCGATCCCAGAACGACAGCTTCTTCTTCTCTTCCTCTTCGATGAGGATAGACATTTCTGACATGCGTCAGTGCTCCCTTTGCTGGACAGTCATCGATGGGTGTTCGACGCGAATGCCGGGGTGAGCCGCCGCCGGATCGCAGACGGCTCACCCCGGGAACGGCTATCCGGCGGACGGACCGTACTTCGCGGTCACGTGCTCCGCGTACGCGTCCATGAACGGGCCGATGTCCGTCGGGTTCTTCAGATAGGCGGTGGCCCATTCGGACCAGGTCGGATTCTCGTCGTCGGAGTAACCGAGATCCAGCACTCGCTCGAGCCAGGTCTCCTGCATCGCGGTGTAGTCGCGGATCAGCGACTGCTCGCCGAGCTTCTCGGTGAGACGCGCGTCGACGTCGACCAGGATCTCGTCCCGCTGCCCGGTGAGAATCGCTCGCACCTCGTCGTCGTACTCGAGGATCTCGACCTGGCTGGAGGCGGTGACGATCTCGTCGGCCATCGCGGCCATGGTCTCGTTGATCATGCTGCGCAGCAAGGTGTTGTGCGATTCGGTCCAGAGCAGTTCCTGAGCTTCGGCCGGCAGTTCGCGCCACACCCGGTCCGCGATCACGATCTGAGTGGAGTTCCACCCCTGGAAGCCGGCCTTGGTGTCGACCATCCAGTAGTCCGTGACATCGAAGAGCCCCGAAGCCGCGCTATTGCCGAAGGCGACGATGGCGCAATCGATCACGCCGCGCTCGAGTGCTTCGTAGACCTCGCCCTGCGGCAGGTTCACGGGCGCAGCGCCCAGCGCCTCCACCTCGGTCGCCCAGCCCGCACCCGGAACACGGATGCGTTTGCCGGCGAACTCGTCAAGCGTGGTCGCCGGAGAGCCGGTGCACAGCAGCGGATAGTGCGGTTGCTGCTGCACGAGCGCGAGCAGCGGATAGAAGCCGGCGTTCGTGATCTCATCGCGCACCTGGGCCTCGGCGAAGCCGAACTCCGAGGAGCCGTACCCCTGCAGCTGCGAGACGATCGGCGTCTGCTCCGTCAGGAACGCGACCTCGGTGAGCATCGCATTGACCGGAAGCTCGCCCGGGTTGTAGGCCGGCATAGACCAGGCGATGTCCAGCAGGCCGTCCCGCAGGGCCGCCTCCTGTTCCGCTACCGGCACCAGCGCCGACGCGTAGGAGATGTCGAAACTGATCTTGCCGCCGGACTTCTCCTCTACGACGTCGGCGTACTCGACCCACATCTTCGACATGAAATGGTCGGGGCCGTATGGCGACTGGGTGACGAGCGTGATCGGGCTCATGTCATCGAACCCGCCGGTCCCGACGGCGGTCTCTGAGGTACCAGTACTCCCGCCGGAGCAGCCCACCAATGCGACCGTGGCCACAGCACCGATCGTCGCCGCCCAGACGGGTCGACGCTTCTGAATGATCGCCATCGATTTCCCTCCAAATGCACGGTGAGTTCGGCTACATTGCCACGATCCGGCACCGGCGACCAAATCGTTTTGATGATGCTAACTCACGGTGAACAGATCATGCAAACGTTTTGATGATTTTGATTCGGAGCAGTTCTCCCCGGGGAATCCGGAGCCCGCGCGGGGGCATCGACGTTGGCCGAGACGCGGCCTGTCGGACGCACTGAAGCCCCGCATGCACCGCGCATGGGAGCCGCCTCAGCGCACCGGCCACCAAGCCGGCATGAGCGCCTGCACGCGCGCGGCCCACCCCTCGGCATCGGTATCATCGCCCAGCGCCCAAAGCGCGATGGTGCCGACGAGCCCCCCGCTGATGAAAGCGACGATCTCCTCTCGGTGCGGGGGCACCTCGACGCCCTTCACGCCCGCGAACACCTCGAGCGCGAGCCGCACGCGATGCCGCATGCGCTCATCGATCGCGGCCCGCAGCGCGCTCCCCCACTTCGAGAGCAGGAGCGGGCGGTAGAGGTACCGCTCCCCCGCCACGTGGTCGAGCAGTTCGACCATCGTGCGACCATAGGCGCCCAGCGTCGCCGTTGCCCCCTCCGGCATGGTCGCGATCGTGTCGAGCTCGCGCGTGATCACGTCGACGGCGAACTCTTCGATGCTTCCCGCATGCCGGTAGAAGGTCGTGCGGTGCACGTCGGCGGCCTGGCACAGCGAGGCGACGCCGATGGAGGCAAGGGGCTCGTCTTCGAGCAGGCGCAGCAGTGCGCCGGTGAGCGCCGCCCGGGTTCTGATCTGCCTCGGGTCTTCGGCCATGACGCACCCCTTTCGGAAACTAATCGACAGGTGTAGATTAAGAGTAGGGAATCAGACGAAGGAGAGCAACATGGTATTTCCGGTTCTGCAGGGCAAAGTCACGATCGTCACCGGTGCAGCGATGGGCATGGGCGAGGCCACGGCCCGCCTGTTCGCGCAGGCCGGCGCCAAGGTCGTGGTCGCCGATTTCAACGAGGAGAAGGGCCGCGCCGTGGCGGACGACATCGTCGCGAACGACGGCGACGCCTTCTTCGTGAGGGTCGACGTCTCGAAGAGCGCCGAGGTCGAGCGGATGGTGGCGGCCACCGTCGAGAAGTACGGTCGCCTCGACGGTGCCGTCAACAACGCCGCGATCACGCCCGACGATAAGAACGTCGCCGATTTCGACGAGGATTACTGGGATCGCCTCATGGCGGTAGACCTCAAGGGCACCGCGCTCTCGATGAAGTACGAGATTCGTCAGCTGCTCGCTCAGGGCGGCGGCGGTTCGATCGTCAACATCTCATCGGTCTCGGGCTTCCGCCCGCAGCCGCAGAACATCGCCTACGTCGCGGCGAAGCACGGCGTCGTCGGCATGACCAAGGTCGCGGCGCTCGAGTACGGCGCAGAGAACATCCGCGTCAATTCGGTCGCCCCCGGAGCCATCGACACCCCGATGCTGCGCAATGCGCTCGACCAGTTCGGCTTCACCGAGGCCGACTATGCTCCTCAGCTCAGCCTGCTGAACCGGTTCGGCAAGCCCGACGAGATCGCGCAGGCCAGCCTCTGGCTCCTCAGCGACCAGTCCTCGTACGTCACGGGCACCACGATCCACGCGGACGCGGGTTACACCGCTCGCTAGCGTTCGATAGTGGATCAGGGCTCGCCTCGCGGCGAGCCCTTTCCCGTTCCCCTACCCCGTCGAGGCGGCGCAACTGGTCGTGAAACTCGCAGTGCGGGCGCAAATTGCGCCGCCTCGACGGAGGAGATGAGCCGCCGGAGACGCGCTACCGGAGTTCGCGGCCCCGCTCACGGCGTCGTTCGCGACCCCGTTCGAAGAGCTGGTACAGCACGGGCACCAGAATCAGCGTGAGCGCGGTCGAGGAGATGAGCCCGCCGATCACGACGATCGCGAGATCCTGGCTGATGAAGCCGCTGGAGCCGGTGACTCCGAGCGCCATCGGGGTGAGCGCGAAGATCGTGGCGAGGGCCGTCATCAGAATCGGGCGCAGGCGCTGGCGTGCGCCGTTGAACACGGCGTCGTGCACGCTCTGCCCCTGCTTGCGGTACTGGTTGACGAGGTCGATGAGCACGATCGCGTTGGTCACGACGATGCCGATCAGCATGAGCATGCCGATGAGGGCCGAGATTCCGAGCGGGCGGCCCGTGAGCAGCAGCAGGGCGATCGCGCCGGTCGCGGCGAACGGAATCGACACGAGCAGGATGAGCGGCTGCGCGAGCGACCGGAAGGTCGCCACCAGCAGCAGGAACACGATCGCGATGGCGACGAGCATCGCCAGGCCGAGCTGCTCGAAGGATTCCTGCTGCGTCTGGGCGAGGCCGCCGACAGTCGCAGTCGTGCCGGTCGGCATCTCGATGTCGTCGATGCGCTGTTGCACGTCGCTGGTGACCGCGCCCAGCTCACCCTCGGCGGGTGTGACCGAAACGGTGGCGACGAGGTTGCCGTCTTGACGGGTGAGAGAGGTCGGAACGATAACCTCTTCGACCGTTGCGAGGTCGGTGAGCGGCCGGAGACCGGTCATGGTCGGAACCTGCAGTTCCTGCAGCTCGGCCACGGTCTGCGGGGCGGGCGCCGCATCGATGAAGATGCGGTACTGCTCGCCGTCGATCGTGACGTTGCCGATGCTCTGCGGCGAGAGGACGCTCCCGACCATGCCGAGAAGCTGAATCTCGGTGAACCCGTTCGCAAGGGCGATCTCTCGGTTCACCGCGATCTGCACGGTCGGCTGCGCCGGGGCGAGGTCGCTCGCGACCTCGGTCGCGTTCGAGGTGCCCACCAGCGCCGCATAGACCCTGTCGGCGGCGTCGGCCAGATCCGACTCGTTCGCGGCCGTCACGATGACGTCGACAGAACCGCCGAACCCGCCGCTCATAGCGCCGGAGTCCGACAGGCTGACTTCGCCGGGCCCGTCGATCTTCGCAAGATCGGCGCGAATCTCGTCTTGCAGGGCCGTCTGGTCGGCGTCGGCAGCGGTATTCACAATGAACGTCGCCGTGCCACCACCACCGCCGAGCAGCGCGGAGAAGTCGCCCGCACCGCCGCTGCTGGATCCCGCCATCAGCATGACATCCTCGACACCGTCGATGCCCAGGAGCGCATCCTCGACGTCGCGGGCGCCGTTCGAGACCGTGTCGAGGTCTGAGCCGGAGGGGAAGGTCTGGGTGATCATGACCATGTTCTGCCCGGTGCTGCCGAGGAAGTCGACTTTCAGCAGCGGAACGAGCGACACCGTGATCACGAGCAGCAGCGCCGAGGCGACGAGAGTGATCACCGGGTGTTTCTGCGTGCCGCGAAGAATCGGCTTGTACCCGCGCTGCAGCCAACCGTTGTGCTCCTTCTCCTCGGCTGCGATCCGCACGGATTCGGGGTCCGAAACGTCCCTCGGCTGGCGCAGGAACCAATACGACAGCACCGGAACGATGGTCAGGGCGACGAGCAGCGAGGAGAGCATCGCGATGGTGACGGTCAGGGCGAACGGGGCGAACAGTTCGCCGACCATGCCGCCGACGAGAGCGATCGGCAGGAACACCGCGACCGTGGTCAGGGTCGAGGCTGTGATCGCTCCTGCGACCTCGCGCACGCCCGAGAGGATCGCCGTGACTTTCTCCTCGCCGTATGAGAGGTGCCGCTTCACGTTCTCGATGACGACGATGGAGTCGTCGACCACGCGGCCGATCGCGATCGTGAGGGCGCCGAGGGTGAGCATGTTCAGCGAGTAGCCGCCGAGGTTGAGCCCGATGAAGGTGACCAGCACCGATAGCGGGATCGAGATCGCCGTCACGATCGTCGAGCGCAGCGAGAGCAGGAACACCAGGATCACCACGATCGCGAACAGCAGACCCAGCAGGCCCTCGACCGCCAGGTGCTCGATCGACTCCTCGATGAACGGCGCCTGGTCGAACACGACCGTCAATTCGAGACCCGGGATATCGCCGACGAGCTCGGTGATCGCGTCGCCGACGGCGTGCGAAATCGCGACGACGTCGCCGCCCTGGTTCGCGGTGATCGAGATCGAGAGGGCCTCTTCACCGTTCATGCGGGTGATCGAGGTCTGCGCCTCGGTGACCAGCTCGACGCCTGCAGCCTCGCCGATCGTGACGACCGCGCCCGGCTGGGTCTGACTGGCCATCGGCAACGCCCTGATGTCTTCGATGGAGACGACGGGCGTGCCGCCCTGCACCGGCAGCAGCGAGCCATCGTCGGTCACGCTTCCGAGCGGCAGAGTCATGCCGTTCGCCTGCAGCGTCTGCGAGATCGACTGCGCGGTCAGGCCGTTCATAGCAAGGGCGGCCTGATCCGGGGTGATCACGACGCGCTCCACCGCACCGCCCGAGACCGCCGCCGAACGCACGCCCTCGACGGCCTCGAGACGCGGGACGACGGTGTCGCTGAGCGTTGCCGACAGGGCCGCCAGACCCTCGTCCGCAGACGACGCAGTCATGAAGATCACCGGAATGTCGGCGGTGCTGCCCGCCACCAGGTTCGGCTCGGCATCGGTAGGAAGCGAGCCCGAGATCGAATTGATCGCCCGCTCGACCGAGGCGCGGAACTCATCGGCGTCGGCGCCGTAGGCATAGGCGATCGACACCATCGACATGCTCGACGACGACGTCGCGACGATCTGTTCCACATGCTCGAGATCCGTCACCGCCTGCGAGATCGGCTGGCTGACCTGCTCATCCATCACTTCTGGACTCGCGCCGGGCACCACAGTCACTACCGTCGTCTGCGGCAGCTCGATGGACGGGATCAGCTCCTGTTTGAGCTGCATCATCGAGAAGACGCCGAACACCGCGATCAGCAGCGTGACGAGTGCGACCAGCATGCGGTTGGCCAGGCTGAAGCGAGCGAGATGGAACACAGGAACACCGCCGGGATTCGAGGGAGAGAGGGGCAGAAATCGCATGCATATGGTTTGCGTCACACGAAACTTAGCTCAAGGCTATGCAAATCAAGCTGTGCTCCAGCTGCGAACGACGCGATACGCTCGAACCGTGGACAGTGATGAGCAGACCGAGCGCGAGGCCCTACTCGACGAGCTGCTCAGCATCCAGCAGAACATCGAGACCTCCCTCGTGCCTGAGATCATCGAACCCATGCTGTCGCTTCGGCTCACGATGCAGCAGTTGAAGGTACTCACCCTGCTCATGATCGAGCCCGAAGGCAGCACTGTTCAGGCGCTCGCCAAGACCGTCGGAGTCTCGCTCGCGACGATGTCGGGCATCGTCGACCGCCTGGAGTCGCACGGCATGATCGAGCGGACGCTCGACCCGCACGACCAACGCGTACGGCGCGTGGTCGCCACTCCCGCCGGCCGCGAGACCGTGCAGCAGCTGCTCGCCGCTCGCCCCGAGTTGCGCCGTGCACCGTTGAACCGGCTTGCGCTCGACGACCTTCGCGCGCTCACCCAGGGCATCCGCGCACTGCTGCGCGTAATGAGCACCGACAAATAGACCGGGAACGAACGCCCCACCGAACAGCAGATCGCGGGGCGGCTCCGCCCCACGGCTGTCGTCGGCTTTCTCGACAGATGCGATCCGCCGAGGCACGCTCTGGTCACGGAACGGGCTGTGTCAGCTGCAGAGGCGCGTTCGATCAAAGCAAGAAGTCCTGACTTCCGCGGAAGATCAGGACTTCTATCGCTGGGGTACCTGGACTCGAACCAAGAATGGCGGTACCAGAAACCGCTGTGTTGCCAATTACACCATACCCCAAGGGCCACCCTGCAAGCAGTGCAGCACCGAGGATTTACTCTACCCCATCGACCGCCAGTTGCCCAAAACGAGGTGGCCGGTCAGGGTGTCGCGATCCACTATCGAATGGAACGCCTGCACCGCGCACTCGGGTTACGCGTCGACCTCGACCGGCCGGGCACCCGACGAGTCCAGCGCGTCGATGTACCGCAGCACGATGCCCTCGCGCAGCGCCCAGGGCGACACGGTGAGGGTCGGCACGTCGAACACCTTCATCGCGGTGCGCAGCACGATCGCGCCCGCGAGCACCTGGTACCCGCGTTCGGGGGTGATGCCCGGCAGGTACTGTCGCACCGTCGACGGCATCTCGCGCAGCGTGGGCTCCCACTCGCGCAGACCCGTGTAGTGCAGCGGGGCGAGATCGCCGGTCACCGGGTCGGGCGGCCCGCCGATCAGGCGCCCGAGCGAGCGGATCGTCTTCGACGAACCCACCACGCGGGTCGGCCGCGGGCGGCCTGCGAACAGCGTGTCACGCGCCTCCGTGAACACCTCTCGCGCGTGCGCCCTGAGCACCGAAACCGCTTCGCGTGGGGGCGGATCCTCGCGCAGGTAGTTGATCGTCGTGCGCCCGGCACCGAGCGGAAGAGACACCTGCACGTCGGGGTACTCGTCGCAGCCCTGCGCGATCTCGAACGAGCCGCCGCCGATGTCGAAGAGCAGGATCTCCCCCG
>JBEBWI010000064.1:0-15060 GCA_040392345.1 Leucobacter soli
CCGAGATCCAGGTGCCGCTGTTCCTCGAGACCGGCACGAGGGTCAAGGTCGATACGCGCACGGGCGACTATCTCGGTCGCGTCAACGACTAGCGCGTCGCCCAGATGAGCGCGAGAACGAAGGCCCGGAAGCGGGCGCTCGACATGCTGTTCCAAGCCGACGTGCGCGGCGACTCGCTCGCCGACGTCGTCGCGGCCGAGGCGAAGCGTGCGGCGGCCGAGCCCGACCGCTTGGAGTCGTGGCTGTACGCCCGGGAGATCGTCGACGGAGTCGCGGATCATCGTGACGAGATCGATGAGCTGATCGCGAGCTACGCCCAGGGGTGGAGCCTCGACCGCATGCCGAACGTCGACCGGGCACTGCTGCGCATGTCGTCGTGGGAGATCCTCTACAACGACGAGGTGCCGACGGCGGTCGCGATCGACGAGGCGGTGGAGCTGGCGAAGGAGTACTCGACCGATGATTCCGGTCGCTTCGTCAACGGGGTGCTGGGTCGAGTCGCCCAGCACGCCGCGTCGCGCTAAGATCGATACGAAACAGCACTTCTTTAACGGCGTCCCGTGAGGCGCAGAAGGGGGGCGGTGATATGGCTACGCGTACGGTGCTCGAGGGCGCCGAGATCACGCGGGCTCTGACCCGTATCTCGCACGAGATCATCGAGGCGAACAAGGGCGCAACGGGCCTCATCCTGGTGGGCATCCCCACCCGGGGCACCATTCTGGCGCGCCGCATCGCCGAGACGATCTCGCGCATCGAAGGCGTGCAGGTACCTGCGGGCAGCCTCGATGTGACGATGTACCGCGACGACCTCGCGAAGAACCCGACCAGGTCGCCGCAGCCGACCGAGATGCCCGCTTCGGGCGTCGACGGGGCGACTGTGGTGCTCGTCGACGACGTGCTCTTCTCCGGGCGTACGGTGCGCGCCGCGCTCGACGCGCTGAACGATCACGGTCGGCCCAGGGTCGTACGGCTCGCGGCGCTGATCGACCGGGGTCACCGCGAACTGCCGATTCGCGCGGACTACATCGGGAAGAACCTGCCGAGCGCGAAGCACGAGCGGATCTCGGTGCGCCTGGTGGAGCACGACGGGTTCGACGAGGTCGCGATCTCGAGCGAATCAGGCGTGTCCGATTCGACGGAGGAGCTCGCGTGAGGCACCTGCTCGACACGCGCACTCTCGCGAAGGAGGACGCACTGCGCATCCTCGACACCGCCGAGGAGATGGCGGCCACGCAGCAGCGCGAGGTGCGCAAACTGCCGACGCTGCGCGGCAAGACCGTCGTGAACCTGTTCTACGAGGACAGCACGCGCACCCGCATCTCGTTCGAGGCCGCTGCGAAGCGGCTGAGCGCCGACGTGATCAATTTCAGCGCCAAGGGTTCTTCGGTGAGCAAAGGCGAATCGCTGAAGGACACCGCGCAGACTCTGCAGGCCATCGGTGCGGACGGCGTGGTGATTCGCCACCCGGCGAGCGGCGCACCCGACCGCCTCGCACGCAGTGGGTGGATCGACGCCGGTGTGCTGAATGCGGGCGACGGCACGCACGAGCACCCGACGCAGGCGCTGCTCGACTCATTCACGATGCGGCGTCGGCTCTTCGGCGCCGAGCACAGCCGGGGTCGCGATCTCGACGGCGTGTCGGTCGTGATCGTCGGCGATCTCGCGCACTCGCGCGTCGCGCGCAGCAATCTGTGGCTGCTGAACTCGTTGGGGGCGCACGTCACCTTCGTCGCGCCCGAGACGCTGCAGCCCTACGGCGCCCGCACGTGGCCGGTGACCGTGCGGCACTCGCTCGATGAGGCGCTGCGTGAGGATCGCCCCGATGTCGTCATGATGCTGCGCATTCAGAGCGAGCGCATGCACGCGGCGTTCTTCCCGAACGAGCGGGAGTACTCTCGTAATTGGGGCCTCGACGACGCGCGACTGGCGCAGCTGTCGGACACCGCCCTGGTGATGCACCCCGGGCCGATGAACCGCGGCCTGGAGATATCCTCGGCCGCTGCCGACAGCCCCCGATCGACCGTGCTCGAGCAAGTGACGAACGGTGTGTCGGTGCGCATGGCGGCCCTCTATCTTCTTCTTTCCGGCGAGCGAACGGAGCACGCAGCATGAATCCGGGAATCCTCATACGCGGGGCGCGCCTCGCAGCAGAGCTGACCGAGCGCGGCGAGGGAATCGACACCGCTGAACCGGTGGATCTGCGCATCGCCGACGGGCTGATCGTCGAGCGGGGCGCCGATCTCGAGCAGCGCGACGGCGAACGCGTCATCGACGCGGCGGGGCTCGTCGCGTTGACCGGGCTCGTCGACCTGCACACGCACCTGCGCGAACCGGGCTTCGAACAGAGCGAGACGGTGCTCACGGGCACCCGTGCCGCTGCCGCCGGCGGCTTCACCAGCGTCTTCGCGATGGCGAACACGCTTCCTGTGGCCGACACCGCGGGCGTCGTCGAGCAGGTTCAGGCTCTCGGCGACGCTGCAGGCTACGCCACGGTGCGCCCGATCGGTGCGGTGACGGAAGACCTCGCCGGTGAGCGCTTGAGCGAGATCGGCGCGATGGCCCAGTCTCGCGCCGCGGTGCGCGTCTTCTCCGACGACGGCAAGTGCGTGCACGACCCGCTGCTCATGCGACGTGCGCTCGAGTACGTGAAGACCTTCGGCGGAGTGATCGCGCAGCACGCGCAGGATCCGCGTCTCACCGAGGGCGCTCAGATGAACGAGGGAGCGCTGTCGAGCGAGCTCGGCCTCAAAGGCTGGCCTGCGGTCGCCGAGGAGTCGATCATCGCGCGCGACGTGCTGCTCGCCGAGCACATCGGGGCCCGGCTGCACATCTGCCACCTCTCGACCGCCGGTTCGGTCGAAGTGGTGCGCTGGGCGAAGGCGCGCGGGGTGCAGGTGACCGCCGAGGTCACGCCGCACCACCTGCTGCTCACCGACGAGCTCGTGCGCAGCTACGACCCCCGCTACAAGGTGAACCCGCCGCTGCGACGAGACAGCGATGTGGCATCTCTCAGGCAGGCCGTCGCAGACGGCGTCATCGACATCATCGCGACGGATCACGCCCCGCACCCGGCCGAGGCCAAGGAGTGCGAGTGGGATGCGGCGGCCTTCGGCATGGTCGGCCTCGAATCAGCGGTGTCGATCGCCATCATCTCGCTGCTGCAGGGCGGTTACGCGAGTTGGGCGGATCTCGAGCAGCTGCTGTCGCAGCGGCCCGCCACGATCGGCGGGCTCGAGCGGCATCCGAGTGCGCTGGAGCCCGGGCAGCCTGCTGATCTGGTGCTGGTGGATCCGCGCGGCACGAGCGTGTTCGATCTGTCGCGTCTCAAGGGCCTCAGCACGAATTCGCCCTACCTCGGCATGGAGCTGCCGGGGCGAGTGCACACCACTGTGCGTCGCGGGTATCTCACCTACGATGCGGGAGAGGTCGTCGCCGCCTCGGTCGTCGCCGGTGCGGCCCGTCAGACCGCCGTTCAGGGAGGAGACCAGTGAACCGCCCGCTCTTCGCGATCATCTTCATCGCGATCGTCGTCGTCATCTTTCTCGGCATGTGGTTCGGCTGGCGCGCCCGCGCACGGCGCGACGCCGGGGTGAGCGGTGCCGCCTCGGCGCCGCTGGGGGAGTTGCTCGCGCACTACCCCCGCGTGCTCTACGTGTCGACGACTCCCGAGGGGCAGCCGCTCGTGCGCGTTGCCGCTCCGGGACTCCGCTATCGCGGTTATGCCGAGCTCACAGTTCGGCGCGATGGCGTGACGATCGCGGTCGCCGGGGAGTCGCCCGTGCACCTGAGCCAGGAGCAGGTGCTCGGCAGCGCCACCGCCGGCGTGCGCGTCGGCAAGGCCGTCGAGCGCGGCGGGCTCTCCCTGCTCCGCTGGAGCTCGGAAGGGCGCACGCTCGAGTCGAGCTTCCGCTTCGACAGCGACGCCGACCACCGCGCGTTCGCCGACGCGATCACCGCGCTCACCGCACAGATGGGGGAGGCCGCGCGCGCCCCCGAGTCGTCGACCGACGACACCACAGACGCGAATACTTCGACCCAGGAGGATGCCCGATGACCACCACCGCCAACCAGGTGCCGACCGCGCCCCCCGCGAACGCAGTGCCCCAGGGGCCAGCGGTGCTGGTACTCGAAGACGGCACCCGATACGAGGGCCGCGCGTACGGCGCGACCGGTCAGTCGCTCGGCGAGATCGTGTTCTCCACCGGTATGACCGGGTATCAGGAGACCCTCACCGACCCTTCCTACGCGGGGCAGATCGTGCTCATGACCGCGCCGCACATCGGCAACACCGGTGTCAACGACACCGATATGGAATCCCGCAAGATCTGGGTTGCGGGATTCATCGTGCGCGATCCGGCGCGCCGCGTCTCGAACTTCCGCGCGCAGCGCTCGCTCGACGAGGATCTGCTTGCAGACGGGGTCGTCGGCATCTCTGGCGTTGATACCCGGGCGATCACCCGGCACATCCGCTCGGCCGGTGCGATGCGCGCCGGCGTGTTCTCCGGCGATGCGCTCGAACTCTCTGCAGAGGCGCAGGTCGCGCTCGTGCGCGAACAGGCCGGCATGGCCGGCAAGCACCTCTCCGATGTGGTCACCACACCCGAACGATACGACGTTCCCGCCGCCGAGGGCATCGCGAGCGTCGGCACCATCGCGGTGCTCGACCTCGGCATCAAGCGGGCGACGGTGACCTACCTGTCGCAGCACGGCTTCGACGTCGTCGTACTGCCCGCGTCGACGACGCTCGACGAGATCCGCGCGCTCGCGCCCGACGCGCTCTTCTACTCCAACGGCCCGGGCGATCCGGCGGCGAGCGACCGCCAGGTCGAGCTGCTGCGCGAGCTGCTGCGCGACGGCATCCCGTACTTCGGCATCTGCTTCGGCAATCAGCTGCTGGGCCGCGCGCTCGGTTACGACACCTACAAGCTGCCCTTCGGGCATCGCGGCATCAACCAGCCGGTGCTCGACCGCGCCACGGGCCGCGTCGAGATCACCGCTCAGAACCACGGCTTCGCGGTCGACGCGCCGCTCGAGGGCGAGAGCGATTCACCGGAGGGCTTCGGCCGCGTGCGCGTGAGCCACATCAGCCTCAACGATCAGGTCGTCGAGGGGCTCGAATGCCTCGACATCCCGGCCTTCTCCGTGCAGTACCACCCCGAGGCGGCCGCAGGCCCGCACGACGCCTTCTACCTCTTCGACCGTTTCCGCCAGCTCGTGAAGAACCGCGCCTCCGCATCTGCGAACACCGGCGCCAAGGAGAACAACTAATGCCAAAGCGTCAAGACATCAACTCGGTGCTCGTGATCGGCTCGGGCCCGATCGTCATCGGCCAGGCCTGCGAGTTCGACTACTCGGGCACCCAGGCCTGCCGCGTGCTGCGCGAAGAGGGCGTGAGGGTGATCCTCGTCAACTCGAACCCGGCGACGATCATGACCGATCCCGACTTCGCCGACGCGACCTACGTCGAGCCGATCACCCCCGAGGTCATCGAGTCGATCATCGTCAAGGAGCGCCCCGACGCGATCCTGCCGACGCTCGGCGGGCAGACCGCGCTCAACGCGGCCATGGCGCTGCACGAGCAGGGCATCCTCGAGAAGCACGGCGTCGAGCTGATCGGCGCGAAGGTCGACGCGATCCGTCGCGGCGAGGATCGCCAGATCTTCAAGGATCTCGTGATCGAGTCGGGCGCCGACGTGGCCCGCTCGCACATCGCGCACACTCTCGAGGAGGCGAAGGAGTTCGCCAAGGATCTCGGCTACCCCCTCGTCGTGCGCCCCTCCTTCACGATGGGCGGCCTCGGCTCGGGCTTCGCCTACACCGAAGAGGATCTGGTGCGCATCGCCGGTGACGGCCTGCACTACAGCCCCACGAGCGAGGTGCTGCTCGAGGAGTCGATCCTCGGTTGGAAGGAGTACGAGCTCGAGCTGATGCGCGACACCTCCGATAACACGGTCGTCGTCTGCTCGATCGAGAACGTCGACGCGGTTGGCGTGCACACCGGTGACTCCATCACCGTGGCGCCGGCTCTCACCCTGACGGATCGCGAGTACCAGAAGCTGCGCGATATCAGCATCGACATCATCCGCTCGGTCGGCGTCGACACCGGCGGCTGCAACATCCAGTTCGCGGTCGACCCGCACACCGGTCGCGTCATCGTCATCGAGATGAACCCGCGTGTCTCGCGGTCGTCGGCGCTGGCCTCGAAGGCCACGGGCTTCCCGATCGCGAAGATCGCTGCGAAGCTCGCGCTCGGCTACCGTCTCGACGAGATCCCGAACGACATCACGCAGAAGACGCCGGCGAGCTTCGAGCCGGCCATCGACTATGTGGTCGTGAAGGCCCCGCGGTTCGCCTTCGAGAAGTTCCCGGCCGCTGACGACACACTGACGACCACCATGAAGTCGGTGGGCGAGGCCATGGCGATCGGTCGCAACTTCACGACCGCGCTGCAGAAGTCGTTGCGCTCGCTCGAGAAGCGCGGCACCTCGTTCCACTGGGGAGAGCAGACCCGCACCGTAGAGGAACTGCTCGAGACCATCAAGCGCCCCACCGACGGCCGCATCGTCGATGTGCAGCAGGCGCTGCGCCTCGGTGCGACGGTCGAACAGGTCTTCGCATCGACCTCGATCGATCCGTGGTTCCTCGATCAGATCGTGCTGATCAACGAGGTGGCGGAACAGGTACGGCAGGCGCCGCAGCTGAGCCGCGAGGTGCTGCGCGAGGCGAAGGAGCACGGCTTCAGCGACGTGCAGATCGGCGCACTGCGCGGCGTTTCCGAGTCCGAGGTGCGCGGCCTGCGCCACGGCCTGGGTCTGCGCCCGGTGTTCAAGACCGTCGACACCTGCGCGGGCGAGTTCCCAGCGCTCACGCCGTACCACTACTCGTCGTACGACTTCGAGACCGAGGTCACGCCCTCCGACCGCAAGAAGATCGTGATTCTCGGCTCAGGCCCCAACCGCATCGGGCAGGGTGTCGAGTTCGACTACTCGTGCGTGCACGCCTCGTTCGCGCTCTCCGAGGCCGGGTACGAGACCATCATGATCAACTGCAACCCTGAGACCGTGTCGACCGACTACGACACCTCGGACCGCCTCTACTTCGAGCCGCTCACGCTCGAAGACGTGCTCGAAGTGATCTACGCGGAGCAGCAGAGCGGGGAACTGCTCGGCGTCGTCGTGCAACTCGGCGGCCAGACCGCGCTCGGCCTGGCCCAGCCGCTCAAGGACGCCGGGGTGCCCATTCTCGGCACCTCGCCCGAGGCGATCGACCTCGCGGAGGAGCGCGGGGCGTTCTCCGGCATTCTCGACAGTGCGGGCCTGCTGGCGCCGCGCAACGGCACCGCGATCGATGAAGAGGGCGCGATCCGCATCGCCGAGGAGATCGGGTACCCCGTGCTCGTGCGCCCCTCGTTCGTGCTGGGCGGGCGCGGCATGGAGATCGTCTACGACACCGAGTCGCTGCGCGGTTACTTCGGCCGCATCGAAGGTCACGCGCTCGTCGGTCCGGGGCACCCGCTGCTCGTCGACCGCTTCCTCGACGACGCGGTGGAGATCGACGTCGACGCGCTCTACGACGGCGAACAGCTGTACGTGGGCGGCGTGATGGAGCACATCGAAGAGGCCGGTGTGCACTCGGGCGACTCCAGCTGCACCCTGCCGCCCGTCACGCTCGGTTACGACCAGATCGCGGCAGTGCGCGAGGCGACGCTCGGCATCGCCGAGGGCATCGGCGTGCGCGGTCTGCTCAACGTGCAGTTCGCGATCGGTCAGGGCGTGCTCTACGTGCTCGAGGCGAACCCGCGCGCATCGCGCACGGTGCCGTTCGTCTCGAAGGCGCTCGGCATTCCGCTCGCGAAGGCGGCCTCGCGCGTCATGGCGGGGGAGAGCATTCAGCAGCTCATCGACTGCGGGCTGCTGCCCGAACGCGACGGCTCGCGCGCACCCATCGATTCGCCCATTGCGGTGAAGGAGGCCGTGCTGCCCTTCAAGCGCTTCCGCACCCACGAGGGCCTCGTGGTCGACTCGCTGCTCGGCCCCGAGATGCGCTCCACCGGTGAGGTCATGGGCATGGATCGCGATTTCCCGCGTGCGTTCGCCAAGAGCCAGTCGGCCGCGGGCAGCGAGCTGCCGAAGTCGGGAACGGTGTTCATCTCGGTGGCGGATCGCGACAAGCGCGCGATCGTGCTGCCCGCTCTCCGCTTGCAAGAGCTGGGCTACCGCATCGTCGCGACGCAGGGCACCCAGGTGGTGCTCGCGCGCAACGGTATCGAGAGCGAGACGGTGCGCAAGCACTCCCAGCACGCGGCGGGCGACACGATCGTCGATCTCATCAATCGCGACGAGATCGCCATGATCGTGAACACGCCCTCTGGCAGCTCGGCTCGGGCCGATGGTTACGAGATCCGCGCCGCGGCCGTAGCGGCCGACAAGCCGATCTTCACGACCGTCTCCGAGCTCTCGGCCGCGGTCGGTGCGATCTCGGCGCAGATCGATTCCTTCGACGTGAAGTCGCTGCAGGAGTACGAGCTCGACCGTGTCGCGGCACGCGAGGCAGCCGAGGCGGTCTGACGATGACGGAGGCAGGCGCGACGCAGGCGACCTTCTCGAACCGGCTCGGGGCGGAGTTCGCCGCGAAGCGGCACCTGTGCGCGGGCATCGACCCGTCGGCCTCCGTGCTCTCGGCCTGGGGTCTTCCCGACTCCGCGGGTGGCGCGGAGGCCTTGGGCCGCGCAGTGGTCGAGGCGTCCTCCGGAGTCGCGGCATGCGTGAAGCCGCAGATCGCCTATTTCGAGCGTTTCGGCTCGGCAGGGTTCGCGGCTCTGGAACGCGTGCTCGCAGACGCGCGGGCTGCCGGCACGCTCGTGATCGCAGACGTGAAGCGCGGCGACATCGGCACGAGCTTCACGGCATACGCCGAGGCGTGGCTCACACCCGGATCCCCGCTCGAGGCGGACGCGATGACCGTCGCCGCCTACCAGGGTTTCGGCAGTCTCTCGGGCGCGTTCGATCTCGTTCGCGCGCACGGCAAGGGTCTCTTCGTGCTCGCGGCGACCTCGAACCCGGAGGCGCGTGCGGTGCAGACCGCGGTGCGGGAAGACGGCCGCACAGTCGCCCAGTCGATCGTGGAGGATGCGCTGGCGTTCGAGAATCCTTCGGACCGTCACGTCAACTCGGTCGGCGTCGTGCTGGGCGCGACGCTGCGGCTCGGCGACTACGGCATCGACATCGATGCACCCCCGGCCACCCCCGCGCTGCCGGTGCTCGCGCCCGGTTTCGGCGCGCAGGGCGCGCGCGTCGAAGAGGCCGAGCGCATCTTCGGCGGGCTCGGGTGGGCGCTGCTCGCGAACGAATCGCGCAGCATCCTCGCGGGCGGTGCGTCGGGCCTTGCAGATCGCATCCGGCAGCGGGCCGACGCCATCGGCGACGCCCTGGCACAATCGTAGAAGACGGCAGGCATCCGCCGATCCACAAGGGAGACACGATGAGCGAGCATACGAACGACACGCAGCGGGCGATGCCCGAGGTGGATCGCGTCGCCGCGAACCGGGCAGCGATCGCGGCGCGTCGGGCCCGTGCCGAGCTCAAGGAGAAGCTCCGCAGCGGCGAGATCACAGCGCTGCGCACCCTCACCGACTCGCTGACCCCCGGGAGCCCGGCCTCGACGCTGCGCGTCACCGACTACCTGCAGACGTTCCCCTCGGTCGGGGAGGTCAAGATGCAACGCGCCCTCGCCGATCTCGAGATCTCGCCGCGGAAGCGGCTCGGTGGTCTCGGCAAGCGGCAGCGCGCACGGCTCGAGGAGTTCGTGCGCGCCCGCACCGGCGTCGGCGAGCTGAGCGAGCGCCCGATGCTGACCGTGCTCGCCGGCCCTACGGCCGTGGGGAAGGGCACCGTCGCGGCCTATGTGCGCGAGCACTACCCCGAAGTGAGTCACTCCGTGTCCGTCACGACGCGCGCGCCGAGACCCGGCGAGGAGCACGGCGTGCACTACTTCTTCGTCGACGACGAACAGTTCGATCGCATGCTCGCGGCCGACGACCTGCTCGAGTGGGCGACCGTGCACAACAAGTTCCGCTACGGCACTCCGCGCGACGCGGTGGTCGAGGCCGCCGCGCGCGGTGAGACGGTGCTGCTCGAGATCGATCTGCAGGGCGCCAGACAGGTGCGCGCGAGCATGCCGGGGGCGCGGCTCGTGTTCCTCGCCCCGCCGAGCTGGGAAGAGCTCGTGCGGCGCCTGGTCGGGCGCGGTACCGAGGGTCGGGAGGAGCGCGACCGTCGTCTCGAGACGGCGAAGGTGGAGCTTGCTGCCGCGGACGAGTTCGACGCGATCATCGTGAACGACGAGGTGCCGCTCGCTGCGGCGCGTCTCGTCGAGCTCATGCGGGGCGAGTAGCCTCGCCCCGGTGAACACTCGGCCGGCTTCACCTGCGATACGGTCAGCTCACGGTAACGTGAGGGGGTGACCTTCACATTGCTTCCCGCTGCCGGTGTTCTGGGCGAAGATCTCGCCGACGCGGTGTCGCTCGACCCCACCCAGTTCTGGGGCATCCCGCTCGCGCTCGCAGGCGCTGCGCTCATGTCGTTCGGCGCGCAGTACCAGTCCCGGGGCCTCAACAAGGTCGAACGCATCGTCGGGCTGAGCGCCGGGTCAGGTCTCTCGTTCCGGCACGTGTTCAGCCTGCTGCGCCGACCCTCGTGGATCGTGGGCACCGTGCTTCTGGGCCTGGCCGTCGGGTTTCAGATCGGATCGCTCTCGCTCGCCCCGCTGATCGTGGTGCAGCCGATCGGCGTCGTGGCGCTCGTGATCACGGCGATCCTGAACTCTCGAATGGCCGGGGTACGACTCGGGAAACGGGTGAAGACGTCGCTGGCGATGTGCGTCGGCGGCATCATGGTGTTCGTTTTCGTTGCCGCCTTCACCGCGGCCGACCGCCCGGTCACCGACCAGAAGCTCATCACCATTCTCATCATATTCGGGGTTATCCTCGCGGCCTCGCTGCTGCTGTTCGTGCTGCTGCGGCACCGGGCGGTCGCACTGTTCTACATCGTCGGCGCCGGAGTGCTCTACGGCTTCGTCGCGACGTTCGCGAAGACGGTCATCGGCCGGTTGCAGCAGGACGAGTTCGAATGGCTGACCTGGGCTTGCGTCGCGGCGCTCATCATCGGCGCACTGCTCGGCATGGTGTTCGTGCAGAACGCGTACTCTTCGGGCCCGCCCGACCTGGTCATCGCAGGGCTGACCGTTATCGATCCGCTCGTCGCAGTGCTGATCGGAATCATCGTGCTGAACGAGGCCGCGAACGCGCCGCTCTGGGCTATCGGCGTGTTCATTCTGACGGGCGTGGTGGCGCTCATCGGCGTGCTCGGGCTCGCGAAGTATCACCCGCAGGCCGGCCAGAACGCACTCGAGAAGGCTCCGGCCGCCGAGGAATCCTGACCGATCCGTGGGTGGCCCGCGGTGAGGCGTGGAGCGATCGCACCGCCGCCTCCGCTAAGCTTGAACGGTTGCCAGGGGGCGTTAGCTCAGCCGGTTAGAGCAGCGGACTCATAATCCGTCGGTCGCGGGTTCAAGCCCCGCACGCCCTACCAATTCCCTGCGGCGCTGTCGATCTCGATCGTTCTCGACGTCGCACTGCCTCGGCGAGCTGTCGGCTGCGGCGATTACCGTAGGTTTCAGCGCAGTTGGCGAGCCTCCCGATTCCGGTCTACGGTTGATGCATGCTGCCGTTTCTGCTCATCACCACCCGGGACGACGACGCCGTCGCCTCGAATGAGCATGCCGCCTACTGCACGCTGACCGGATTGCTGCCCGAAGAACTCGAGTGGATCCGTGTCGATCAGGCTCCGCTGCGACCGATCGATTTCTCCCTGTACTCGGGAATCATCCTCGCCGGCAGCCCGTTCACGGTGAGCGAGCCGACCGAGCTCAAGTCCGAGACGGAGCTGCGGGTCGAACGCGACCTCGCCGTGCTGCTCGACGAGGTCGTCACCCGGGACTTCCCATTTCTGGGCATCTGCTACGGCATCGGAACGATCGGCTCGCACCAGGGCGCCAAGGTCGACCGAACGTTCGGGGAGCCCTCTCAGGCCACCACAATAGAGTTGACCGCGGATGGGATGGTGGATCCACTGTTTCATGAGCTGCCCGCTCAGTTCGACGCCTTCGTCGGGCACAAGGAAGCGATCAGCGAAGTGCCGCGACACATCAGGGTGCTCGCGAGCTCGACGGCCTGCCCGGTGCAGGCGTTCCGCGTGGGCGACAACGTGTACGCCACCCAGTTCCACCCCGAGCTCGACACGAATGCGTTCATCGATCGCATTCGCACCTATGCGCACCACGGGTACTTCGACCCGCTCGAGACCGACCGCATCATCGAGCGGAGTGCGGCGGCCGACGTGCGTGCCTCTCACATGGTGCTGGCGCGCTTCATCGAGCAGTACATCACCTCGGTGCCGGTGCGTGCTCGACGTCAACTGGTGACCGTGGATCCCGTGCGCGAGCAGTCCGAGTAGGGACACCAGGAGACCGATAACATCAAGCATGGCAACTCCGCATCGAAGCGCCCCGCTCCCCGCCGATCCGCGGAAGCCCTCGACCCGATATCGTGGACTGTTCATCCGAACGGATATCGCTGATCCACTGGGCGCCGCGCCCGCTGAGGCGCTGCTCGTGCAGGGCGGTCGTATTCTCGCGGTCGGTGCTGACGAGGAGGTGCCGGGCGGCACCGAGAGCGTCGACCTGGGCGAGGGGTGGGCGCTGCCGGGGCTGATCGAGCCGCACGGGCACCCGGGGGAGGCTTCGCTGCTGCTGAGCGACCTGGTGATCGACATTCGCCCGGTGACGGCGACCACCGCCGACGAAGTGATGGCGAAGCTGCGCGACGCCGTATCCGCCTGCCCCGCAGCGATCATGGCCAACGGCTGGGACCCGCTGCTGCAGGTCGGCCTGACGACGCCGACGCTGCAGCAGCTCGACGCGCTCGCGGGCGATGTGCCGCTCGTCATCGTGCACAACTCGGGACACTCCGCGTACTTCAATTCCGCTGCGGCCCGCGCAGCAGGGGTGGATCGCGACACCCCTGATCCACCCGGCGCCTCATTCGCACGCGACGTGAGAGGCGACCTCACCGGTACCGCCCTGGAAGCGGCCGCGGTGATGCGGATCACGAAGCCCGCGATTGCAGCAGCCCAGCAAGAGATGCCGCGGATCCTCGCTGCGCACCTCGCCGATCTGCGGGCGCGCGGCATCACGACGGTCGCCGACCTCTCGTGGGACGCCGCACTGAATCCGCTCGTCGCAGCGCTGCGCGAGACCCCGGACGGCTTGCCCGTGCGATTGCGCGCCTACGAGATGTCTCGGCCCGGAGGATCCGCATCCGTCGCCCGCGCGAACGGCGACGCCTGGTTCCGTCAGATCGGCGTGAAGACCTGGTCCGACGGTTCGCCGTGGATCGGCAACATCGCGACTTCCTTCCCCTACCTCGATACGGCGCAGACCCGGGCGCTCGGGCTCGCACCGGGGCACCGGGGAGTCGCGAACTACACCACCGAAGAACTCATCGAGATCGGTTCGGGGTACGCCGTCGACGGCTGGCAGCTCGCCTGTCACGCGCACGGCGATCTCGCCATCGAGAGCACGCTCGACGCCTATGAAGCGATCATCAATCGGTTCGAGCTCGTGGATCACCGGTTCCGCCTCGAGCATCTGGGCGCCATGACGCGGCAGCAGATGCGGCGCGCGCTGGCACTCGGAGTCACGGTGAGCTTCTTCGTCGACCACATCACCTACTGGGGCGACGCGCTGATCGACGACCTGTTCGGCCCCGAGCACGGTGCGGCATGGACCGACGCCGGCGCGGCGTTCGAGCTCGGGCACCGCACGACATTCCACAACGACGGCTGGGTCACGCCCACGGAGCCGCTGCGCAACATGGCGGTCGCCGAGACGCGCACCTCGCGCACCGGGCGACATCTCGGCAACGGCACCCCCGTGAACCGCGCCGACGCCCTGCGGGCCCACACCCTGCACGCCGCATGGCAGTTGCAGAGCGAGCACGAGATCGGGGCACTGGCTCCGGGCCTGCTCGCCGATTTCACGGTGATCGACGTGGATCCCCGCAGCTGCGATCCCGAGTCGCTCGCGGCTGCACGGGTGCTCGGCACCGCCGTCGACGGGGTCTACCGCTGAGCGAGACAGACATTTCGACGTTCGGGGAGGCAAGGCGTGGAGCCGGGAACAGGCGCTCCGAGGATTCCCCCGGCATTCACAGCCCGAATTCGGGCGAAACGTTGCCGCCTCGGCGAAAAAGTGGGAGGATCGTCACGACGCATGATCAGTGCCTGGATTCGACGTAGGGGAAGACGTTTCGAATCGCTAAGGAGGCTGAGATGACGTCGAGAACCACGCAGGTGAAGACCTCGGGGGTGCTTTTCATGCACTCGTGCCCGAAGGCGCTTGCCGCGCACGTGGAGTGGGCGCTGGCCCGCGAGATCGGACAGGTCGTGAGGCTCGACTGGTCTCCGCAGCCGCTCATGCCCGGAATGCTGCGCGCCGAGGCCGTGTGGCGCGGGCCGGTGGGCACGGCTGCGAACGTGGCCTCGTCGCTGTTCGGGTGGCAGCATCTGCGCTTCGAGATCAGTGAGGACCAGACCGCTGCGACTGACGGTGGGCGTTGGATGCACACGCCCGCCCTCGGCATCTTTCACATGCAGGTCGACTCCGCGGGCAACGGGGTGCTGAACGAGAACGCGGTTCGCGCCGCCATCGTCGGTGCGGCCGGTGACGCCGAACTGCTCTCGCGCGAGCTGCGGCTTGCGCTCGGTGCGGCCTGGGATGAGGAGCTCGAGGCGTTCCGCCAGGCAGAAGAGGGCGACGCCACGATTCTGACGCTGCACCGCGTCAGCTGAATAGATGTACCGGTCGGCTGCGGAACTCCGTGGTCGGCCGGCACGCCAACTGGGAAGCGCCCCGGGATCCTGAAGGATTCCCGGGGCGCTTCGCCGGTATCCGAGCGGCTACGAGGCGTCGTAGGAGCGAATCGCGACTACGGCGTTATGCCCC
>JBEBWI010000065.1:0-14707 GCA_040392345.1 Leucobacter soli
ATCGCCTCGCGCTTCGTCTTCGCCCAGGACTTGCGGCCGAACAGCTCCCGCATCCAGGCTCGATACACCACCGGGTAGATGAGCCAGGAATAGACCAGATAGAGGTGCGCGAGCAGTAGATCTCGGAGGAAACCGCCGACCCCCGTATTGCGTCTCGCGAGCATCACCCCGGAGAGCCCCGGCACGGCCGAGAACAGATAGAGCAGCACGACGATCGTGATCGTCCACTGCGGGCGCGCCATGCCCGTAATCAGGAAGATCGCGCTCAGCACCACCGAAAGCCCCACCCACGCCTGCACCACCGGCGTGAGCAGGTACCAGACCTGATCCACTCGCCCGACCATGCTCAGGTTGCGATTGGTCACCGCCTTGCCCAGCTGATCGAGCACCTGCCAACCTCCCTGCGCCCACCGGGTGCGCTGGCGGTACAGGGCCCGCAGCGAGTTCAGACCCTGCTGGTTGATCGAGATGCGATCGCTCTGCGCCCCCTTCCACCCGGCGAACGAGAGCCTCAGCCCGATGTCCTGATCCTCGGTCAGACGGCCCGCCCTCCAGGGGCCCCGCCTTCCCTGCTCGTCTTCGACCACCACGTCATCGAGCGCGGCCAGGCGATTGAACTGGCCGTTCCCGCCCATGTTCGCCGACCCCCAGCCCGTGCGCCCCCGCTGCAGCACCACGCCGAACACCCCGAACTCGACATCCTGCGCCCAGGTGAGCGCCGTTGAACGGTTGTAGATGCGCACCAGCGACTGCACGCCGCCCACTCGCGGATCGTCGAAGAAGCCGGCGATCCGACCCGCCTCGCGATCCAGGCGCCCATCTGCGTCGACCACCGACACGATCACCCGGTCGGTCGGCCACCTCCGATACCGCTCCCCCGTCAGCACTTCACGGTGCAGGTAGCGCCACGCATCGTTCAACGCCTCAGACTTCCCCTGCCTCGCTTCCGGAAGGCGCCGGTGCAGCACGGTGAGCTCTGCGGCGCCCAACCCTGCCAGCACCTCCGCGGTGCGGTCATCCGAGCCGTCGTTGATCACGAGCACTATCTTGTTGCTCACCTCGACCTCGGTGAGACGCCCCACGGAGTCTGCGATCGTGACCTCCTCATTCAGGGCGGGCACGAGGAACACCCACAGGAAATCGGATTCGGACATGCCGGCATCGGAGTGCCGCGGGCGACCCCGATCCACTCGCCTTTGGCGCACCGCCTGCACGCTGAGCACGATCGTCGAGAGCACCGAGCCCAGGATCATCACGAGCGCGATCAGAAAGATCGGGACCGACCACCATGGCAGGCCGTCATAGAGATGCGTGAGGAAATAGACGATCTCGTTCAGGGCCCCCATCGAACGCCCCGCCCCCTACAACTCGGCATTCGCCAGGCCGAGACACCGAAGCACCGCCTTGCGAAGCTGATCCGACGGCTCCGCGATCTGCGCCGCCGGCGCATCGCGGAACACCCGATCGAGGGCGTTCACGATCCGCTCCGCCGCACGGCCGTCTCCGTACGGGTTCTCGAGAGCTGCCCGCCTGCGGCGCTCCTCCGGGTCGTCGAGCAGCCTGCCGGCTTCTGCGACAATGCGCTCCGGGTCGGTGCCGACGAGCGTCAGCGTGCCGGCTTCGACCCCCTCGGTGCGCTCCGTCGAGTCGCGTGCGACCAGCACCGGCGTGCCCAGCGACGGCGCTTCCTCCTGCACCCCGCCCGAGTCCGTGATGACGATCCGCGCCGCACGCATCAGATGCGCGAACGCGAAGTAGTCGCGGGGCTCGACCAGCCAGACGTTCGGCCGTTCACCGAGCTGCGACTCGAACGAAAGGCGAGCAAGCGGATTCGGATGCATGGGCACCACGAACTGCGTCTCGGGATACCGCTCCGAAAGCCTCCGCACGGCGACCGCCACCCCTTCGAGACCCGCACCCCAGTTCTCACGCCGATGCGCCGTCACCAGCACGAGCGGCGGATCCTCCTGCGCGGCAATCGCGGTCAGCGTCTCGAGCCCGGGGCCGAAGTCGGGCTCGAGATCCGCGGCCCATTTCAGCATGTCGATCGAGGTGTTGCCGGTCACGACGACCCGATCGTAGTCGATGCCTTCCCGCACGAGATTCATCTTGTTCGCCGAGGTCGGCGCGAGGTGCAGCGCGGCGAGGCGCGAGATGATCTGCCGGTTTCCCTCCTCGGGAAACGGAGCGAGCAGGTTCGAAGTGCGAAGACCCGCCTCGACGTGCACCACCGGCAGCTGCAGATTGAACGCTGCGAGCGCCGCAGCCGCAGCCGAACTCGTGTCGCCGTGCACGAGGCACGCAACCGCCCCCACCGGGGTGCGGTGCCCCTTCGCCTGCGCATCGGCCGGCACCGATTGCTCGCGCCAGATGCGGTCGATTCCGGTGATCACCTTCGCCACCATCTGGTTCAGCGACGAAGCTCCGCCACCGTCGACCTCCGACGCGTGCAGGTTGGCGTCGGTCATCATGCCGGTCGCATCCATCAGATC
Source organism: Leucobacter soli (assembly GCA_040392345.1). Taxonomy (GTDB): domain Bacteria; phylum Actinomycetota; class Actinomycetes; order Actinomycetales; family Microbacteriaceae; genus Leucobacter; species Leucobacter soli_B. The sequence goes on from JBEBWI010000065.1 coordinate 2,493, forward strand.
GCTCATGAGGCTCGTGTGCTGCCCCGTTCCGATCACGACCGGGCGGAAGACGCCCGATTTCTCGAGCGCGCGGATCACCGGAATCATCTTGATCGCTTCCGGTCGCGTGCCGACTACAGCGAGTACCCGCGCACGCGGAGTCCCATCAGGCATCATGCGTGTCCGCCCCCTATCGATCATCGGCACTCCCCCGAGTACCAACCGTGCCCCCACGCCAATCATGACAGCTGGGACGGCGGGAAGACTACGCGATCTGGCTATGATTTCGACATGACTTCGCAGGCGCGGCCGAACCACTCGCACGACCCCGATCTTCCGGAGGCCACAGGTGATGGGCACGGTGGTGCACCTGCCGACGGACACGAGGTGTTCGCGATCGACGCGGCGAGCGCCGTCGCCCCGTTCCGGCAGTTGCACGAGGGCGTCGTGGCCGCGATCTCCGACGGGCGGCTCACCCCCGGCCAGAAACTGCCGACCGTGCGCGCCCTCGCCGCCGAACGAGGCCTCGCCCCGAACACCGTCGCGAAAGCCTACAAGTCGCTCGAAGCGGCCGGCGTGATCGAGGGCCGCGGGCGCGCCGGCACCTTCGTGAGCCTCTCCGACGACCCCGTCGAAGCCGCGGCCCGCACGATCGCGCTTCAGGCCGCAGCCGATCTCCGCGCGCTCGGCATAGATGTGGATCACGGCACGCGGCTGCTCCGCGACGCCTTCAGCGCGTTCTGAACACCGGCGAGCGGAGCTCGCGTCAGGCGCCGGTCGGGCCCACCCGGTCGACGCGAATCTCCGGCTCTCCCGACTCCTCCGAGGCCGCGAGATCCACCCGCCCTTCGATCGCCCAGTCCCGGTCGCCCTGCGGGTCGTCGAGCACCTGCCTGAAGCGCCACACGCCCTCAGCCCGCGCCGGTGCCCGGTCGATCGTGAGCAGCGCCGCCGCCCGCGCCTCAGGCCCGGTGCCCATCGTGTCGTACTCGTCGAAATAGGCGTCGAGAGCGTCGCCCCACGGCTCCGCGCCGAAGCCGTGCGGCCCGTCGAGCTCGACCAATTCGTCGATCCGGTCGAACGCCGCGGCCAGCACCCTGCGGAACACTGCATTGCGCACCATCACCGTGAACGCGCGCTCGTTCGCGACCACCGAGCGCGACGGCGGCGCGATGTCGAGCGCCGCCTCCCCGGCAGCACCGGTGCCGTGGTGCGCGCGATGCTCCGCAAGATCGGGGTGCGCCAGTTCCTCCCACTCATCCAGCAGGCTCGAGTCGACCTGCCTCACCAGCTCGCCCAACCAGTCGATCAGCGCGGCGAGCTCCTCGGTCTTCGCCTGCTCGGGCACAGTGCGCTCGATCGCCCGGAACGCATCGGACAGGTAGCGCAGCACGGTGCCCTCGGCCCTGCCCAGCTGGTAGAAGCTCACCAGGTCCCTGAACCCGAACGCCCGCTCCACCATGTCGCGCACCACTGATTTCGGCCGCAGCTCGTAGTCGCGCGCCCACGGCACCTCCCTGGTGTACACCTCGAACGCCTCGCCGAGCAGCTCCTTCAACGGTTGCGGGTACGTCACCTCCTCGACGCGCTCCATGCGCTCGTCGTACTCGATGCCGGCGGCCTTCATCGCGCCGATCGCCTCGCCGCGCGCCCGATGCTCCTGCTGCCGCACGATCGCCCGCGGATCCTCGAGCGTCGCCTCGATCACCGAGATGACATCGAGCGCATACTCGGGCGACTCGGGATCGAGCAGCTCGATCGCAGCGAGTGCGAACGGCGACAGCGGCTGATTCAGTGCGAAGTTGCTCTGCAGCTCCACGGTGAGGCGCAGCAGCCTCTGACCGTGCTCGTCGAGGTGCACCTCGACGATGCCGCCCTGCCGCAGCGTGCGGAATATCGACAGCGCCGTGCGCGCGTGCGCAACCTGCTCGGCCCGCGGCTCATGGCTGTCGAACACGAGCGTGCGCATCACCTCGAGCGCCTCGCCCTCGTACCGCTCGCCCCGGCCGATCACGCCGAGCACCATCGAGTGCGTCACCCGCATGCGACTCACGAGCGACTCGGGCTCCGAGGAGACGAGTTTCTCGAGCGTCTGCTCGTTCCACGCGACGAATCCCTGCGGCGCCGACCGCTTCTTGGCCGGCTTCGCCTTCTTCCCCGCCGCCTTCTGCGCCTCCGCCTTCGTCTGCGCGCGCGCATTCTCGACCTCGTGCTCGGGCGCCAGCGCGATCACATCGCCCTCGGTGTCATAACCTGCCCGGCCCGCGCGCCCGGCGATCTGGTGGAACTCGCGCGCGCTCAGCCTCCGCATCTTGGTACCGTCGAACTTGGTGAGCGCCGTGACGACCACCGTGCGGATCGGCACGTTGATGCCGACGCCCAACGTATCGGTGCCGCAGATCACTCGCAGCAGCCCGCGCTGGGCCAACTGCTCGACGAGCCGCCGGTACCGGGGCAGCATGCCCGCATGGTGCACGCCGATGCCGCTGCGCACCAGCCGCGAAAGCGTCTGACCGAACCCCGTCGAGAACTTGAACGAGCCGATCGCGGCCGCGATCTCATCACGCCCCGCGCGATCCACCAGCTTGATGCTGGCGAGCGCCTGCGCCTGCTCGACCGCGTGCGACTGGTTGAAATGCACGAGGTACGCCGGCGTGCCGCCCGACTCGAGCAGCTGCTCGACGACCTCGTGCGCCGCCTTGACCTCGTAGGCGAAGCTGAGCGGCACCGGGCGCTCCACCCCGGTGACGAGCGCCGTGTCGCGACCCGTGCGCCGGGAGATGTCGGCAGCCAGCCCGGTCACGTCGCCGAGGGTCGCCGACATCAGCAGGAACTGGGCGCGCGGCATCAGCAGCAGCGGCACCTGCCACGCCCACCCGCGCTCGGGCTCGGCGTAGAAATGGAACTCGTCCATGACGACCTGGGTGATGCCCGTGGGCCGGTCGCCCGAGTGGGCGGCGGCGTCGGGGTTGTCGGCGTCGCGATCGCGCAGCGCGAGGTTCGCGAGGATCTCGGCGGTGCAGCACAGGATCGGCGCGCCCGGGTTGATCGAGGTGTCACCCGTGATCATGCCCACCCGCTCGGGCCCGAAGGCATCGACGAGGTCGAAGAACTTCTCGCTCACGAGCGCCTTGATCGGCGCCGTGTAGACCGTGCGGCGGCCCTCGGCGAGCGCCGTGAAATGGGCGCCGAGCGCGACGAGGGATTTGCCCGTGCCGGTGGGGGTGGAGAGGATGACGTTCGACCCGAGGGCGATGCCGAGCAGCGCCTCCTCCTGGGCCGGGTAGAGCCGCAGACCCTTCTCCTCCCAGGCCCACTCCTCGAACTGCGCGAATGCCTCGTCGGGTGAGAGTTCCGCACGACCCGCGTGCTCGTCGAGCAGTCGCCCCAGGCTCATGCGATGCCCCACCTTCGTTCAGTGCCCGGGGTTCCGGGCGATCCACTGGCTGTTTCGAAACCGGTGCCGTACCAGGGTGGCACAGGTCGGTGAGACACGGCGGCGAAACGCTCTGTCGTACCCTCCGATTAGACTCGACGACATGGCCGACCCACTGCTCTTCCAACCGTTCACACTGCGCGGGCTCGAGGTGCGCAACCGCCTCTGGGTGCCGCCCATGTGCCAGTATTCGGCGGCATCAGAGGGGCCCGAAACCGGCGCACCGAACGACTGGCACCTGCTGCACTGGGGCGCACTCGCCCGCGGCGGCGCAGGTCTCATCGTGGTCGAGGCCACGGGCGTCGTGCCCGAGGGGCGCATCAGCCCCAACTGCCTCGGCCTCTGGAACGACGCCCAGGAGGCGGCCTTCGCCCGCATGCTGCCCCTCGCCAAGGCGCACGGCGCTCGCATCGGCATTCAGCTCGCGCACGCCGGCCGCAAGGGCTCGACCCAGGCCTGGCTGCCCAACCGTGCCGACGGCGACATGGTGCCGCCGCACGAGGGCGGTTGGCAGACGGTCGCCCCCACGGCACAGGCGTTCGGCGAGCTCGACACCCCGCACGAGCTCACCGCCGCAGAGATTCGGGGCGTCATCGAGGCATTCATCGCCGCCGCCGACCGGGCGGTGCGCGCCGGCTTCGACTTCGTCGAACTGCACGCGGCCCACGGGTACCTCATTCACGAATTCCTCTCTCCTCTCTCCAACCTGCGCGACGACGAGTTCGGCGGCAGCGCCGAGAACCGTGCGCGCCTCCTGCGCGAGATCGTGCGGGGCATTCGCGCCGCCCACCCAGACCTGCCCGTGCTCGTGCGGGTCTCGGGCGACGAATGGGTCGAGGGCGGCTTCAACACCGACGCCGCGACGCAGCTCGTCGGCTGGCTCGCACAAGACGGCGTCGACTTCATCGACGCATCATCGGGCGGCAACACCACGAACGCCCGCATCTCTTCCGGCCCCTCGTATCAGGTGTGGATCGCGGAGCGGCTCCGTTCCGCCGGCCTGCCCGTCGGGGCGGTCGGCCTCATCACGAGCGCTGAACAGGCCGAGGGCATTCTCGTCACCGGGCAGGCCGACGTCATCTCTGTCGGGCGCCCGGTGCTCGCGAACCCGCATCTGCCGCTCGAGTGGGCGCACCGCCTGCGAGCGCCCGGTGCCGCCGAGATGGTGCCCGGGCCGTACTGGCGCGCGCGGTTCTGAAAGGCGCTGCGGGCATGCGGACGAGCACTGGGCAGTTGAACGCCGCCGAGCTTCGCGCGCTGCGCATGCGGGCGCTCGGATTGTGGCAGACGCTCCCGGGGGCCGGTGCGAGCGACGAAGCCATCTCGGGCGCTGATCGCGTGACCGCCGTGACCCGCGGGCTGCTCGCTCTGCAGGGGCAGGACTGGAATGCGGCGCGGTGGGCGCTCGGTGTGCGCGCCCCGGGCGTCACCGATCGCGACGTGTTCGATGCCTTCGATTCGGGCGCCCTCGTGCGCTCATGGCCGATGCGCGGCACCATCCATGTGCTCGAGGCCCGCGATATCGGCTGGATGCAGGCCGCTTTGGGCGCACGCGTGCTCGCCGGTGCCCCGAAACGGCGAGAATTCATCGGGCTCGACGACGCGACGCTCACCCGCATGACCGACATCGCCGTGGAACGGCTGAGCGGCGGGCGGTCGCTCTCCCGAGACGAGCTCGGCGCCGCGTGGGTCGAGGCGGGCATCGGTCACCCCGAGAAGGGCGTGGGCCCGTGGAGGTACCACGTGGTGTGGTGGCTCTGCCAGAACGGCATCACCGTGCCCGGGCCGGTGAGCACAGCGGCGGGCACCGATGAGGTGAGCGCTGGCGAGGCCGGCGAGCCTCGGCTCGTTCTGGCCGATGAATGGATCACCGACCCGCGCAGGCTCGAGGGCGACGAGGCGCTCATCGAACTCGCGACGCGCTTCGCCCGCGGTCGCGGCCCCGTCCAGGAACGGGATCTCGCCTGGTGGACCGGCCTCGGCGTGCGCGACGCCCGGAAGAGCATCGCCGGTGCGGTCGCAGACGGCCGGCTCGTCGGGGTCGAAAGCGGCGGCGTCGCCTACTGGGCCGACCCCGAGCTGCTCGACACGGCTGCGGATGCCGCCTCGGCGGTCGATACACTCCTGCTTCCCGGCTTCGACGAGCACCTGCTCGGCTACACCGACCGCACCGCCGTGCTCGATCCCGAGCATTTCGAGCGCATCGTTCCCGGCCGTAACGGCATGTTCCGCGCCACGGTGGTGCAGGGCGGCCGCACCGTCGGCGTGTGGACCCGCACCGCACGCGCGAAATCGACCCGCATCAGTGTCGAACCCTTCCCCGGCGAAACGCTCGATCTCGCGGGCGTGCGCGCCGCGGCCGACACCTGGGGCGCCTTCCGCGGCGTGAACGTCGAGGTCGAGGTCTCGGACTGAGGTCTGCGCCAGAGACTGGCACGAACACGTCTGCGCGCAGGGGCGCCGTCGCACCATCCACCGCACCCACTATTCTCTGAACATGGAACTCACCGAGTGGTTGCTCACCGCTGCCGCCCTGCTCATCCTCGTGGTCGGCGTCTCGATCCTCTCGTCGCGCATCGGCATCGCCGCACCGCTCATCCTCGTGGTGCTCGGCATCGGCATCGGCTACGTGCCGTGGGTGCCGCTCATCGAGCTCGACCCCGAGATCATCCTGATGGTGGTGCTGCCGCCACTGCTCTACGCGGCCGCCGTGAACGTGCCCGTGATCGACCTGCGCCGCAATATCGGCCCGATCGCGGGCCTCTCGGTGGTGCTCGTGATCCTCTCAGCCTTCGTCATCGGCGCGCTGCTGCACTGGGTCGTGCCCGCGATCCCCTTCCCCGCAGCCGTCGCGCTCGGCGCCGTCGTCGCCCCCACCGACGCGGTCGCCGCCACGTCGATCGGCAAACGCCTCGGCATGCCGCCCCGGCTCGTCACCATTCTCGAGGGCGAGAGCCTCGTCAACGACGCCACTTCGCTCGTGCTGCTGCGCACCGCGATCGCGGCCGTCGCCGGAGGCTTCGTGTTCTGGGAGGCCGCCGCGCTCTTCGCCTATGCGGTCGTCGTCGCGACCCTCATCGGCCTCGCGGTCGGCATCGTCATGGTGTGGGTGCGTTCGAGAATCTCGAACCCGGTCTACGACACCGTCGTCTCGTTCACCGTTCCCTTCATCGCGTTCGTGCCCGCCGAAGCAGCCCAGGCGTCGGGGGTGATCGCGGTGGTGGTTGCCGGGCTCTACTCGGGCCACCAGAGCGCGAGGCGCTTCAGCGCGCAGGCCCGATTCAGCGAACGCATGAACTGGCGCACCGTCCAGTTCCTGCTCGAGCACGGGGTCTTCCTCCTCATCGGCCTCGAGCTGCACTCCCTCATCGTCGACGTCGGCGAGAGCGACGTGACGCTCGGTCACACCGGATTCCTCGGTCTCGGCGTCGTGGCCGTGCTCATCGCGCTGCGCATGGCGTTCATGGCCCCCACCGTGTTCTTCCTCTCCCGTTCACTGCCCCGCTACGAGGCGCGCGCCCGCGGCTTCGGTCGACTCGCGACTCGTGCCCGCGCCGGCAGCAACCCGGCAGATCGCAGCGACACCGAGGCGCTGAGACTCGAACGGGTCGAGCTGCTGGAGAAGCGCAGCGCCGCCGACCTCGCGCACGCCCGCGACCAGGGCCTCGACTGGCGGGGGGCGATCACGCTCGGCTGGAGCGGCATGCGCGGCGTGGTCACGCTCGCCGCCGCGCAGTCGATTCCCACGACCGTGCCCTACCGCTCGCAGATCGTGCTCATCGCCTTCATCGTCGCAGTCGCGACTCTGCTGCTGCACGGGCTCACGCTCCCCGCCGTGATCCGCAAGCTCAGGCCCAGCGGCCCCTCGAGCGACGACCATGCGGCGCAGCTGAAAGCCCTCTACAGCGACCTGGTCGAGGCCGGTGAGAACGCCCTCGACGCTGCAGCCGAACGCGAGGCCGAACTCGCCGAGGCGGACCCCGAGCACGCCCCCTACTCGGAGACGGTGCTGCGCCGCGCGCGCACGAGCGCGCACGAGTCGGTCGCCCCGCTCGGCTTCGCCCTACCGCCGCGCCCCGCCGCCGAACGCAGCGACCGCGAACGCGATGCGCGCGCCTACGTGCACCTCGCCCGAGAGGTGCTGGACGCCCAGCGCGCCGCACTGCTCGAGGAGCGGGCGATCGGCCACTACGGCAGCGCCACGCTGCGCGCCGCGGAAGAAGCGCTCGACGCGCACGAGCTGCGCCTCAACCCGATGGAGAAGCATTGAACCGCGCACCCGACGCGAGGCAGAACGATGCCGCCCGCCGCCGCACCCCGCCCGAGCGGATGCCCCGCCGTCTGCTGCAACTGCTCGTCGGTCTGGCCCTCTACGGCTTCGGCATCGCCATGCTGCTGCGCAGCGAGCTCGGCACCGCCTCCTGGGACGTGCTGAGCACGGGCATCATCGAGCACTTCCCCATCTCGTTCGGGCTCATCACCGTGATCACCAGCGCCGTCGTGCTGCTGTGCTGGATCCCGCTGCGCGAGAAGCCCGGTCTCGGCACCGTGCTCAACGCCCTGCTCGTCGGGCCGTTCGCCGACCTCGGGCTGCTGGCCATCCCCGAGACCGACGCGCTCTGGGCCCGCATCCTCTACCTCCTGGGCGGTATCGTCGTGATCGGCCTCGCCACCGGCGTCTACATCGGCTCACGGCTCGGCCCGGGCCCGCGCGACGGCCTCATGACCGGTCTGCACCGGGTCACGCGCCTCCCCATCTGGGTGGTGCGCACCGGGCTCGAGGTCACGGTCGTGGCGATCGGCTGGCTGCTGGGCGGCGCGGTCGGCATCGGCACGGTGCTGTTCGCGGTGCTCATCGGCCCGCTGTGCCAGTTCTTCCTGCCGATCTTCAATATTCGGCTGTCGCGTGATGCTGTCGCGGAGCCTACCCCGCGACTCGCACCGGGTTCTGGTGGTGACTGAAGACGATACTCGTGCGGGTCGCAGACACTGCCGGGTGCGCCGAGAGGTGCTCCATCACGAAGTCGCGCACATGGTCCGAATCGCGCGCGGCGAGGTGAATGATGAAATCCTCGACGCCGCCGAGGAAGAACAGCTGCATCACCTCGGGCGCCGCCCGTAGCTCCTCCATGAACTCCGAGATGCGCTGCCGGGCCCCCGAACGGATCGACACGCTGATGAGCACCTCGAGCGTGAGACCGATCACTCCGGGGTCGACCTTCGCGGTGAAACCGGTGATGACCTTGCGCGCCACGAGGCTGCGCACTCGCGCCACGCAGGTCGATGCGGCGATGCCGACGCGTTCTGCCAGCTCGGCGTTGGTCATACGGCCGTTGAGCTGCAGCTCTTCGACGATCAGGCGATCCACCTCATCGAGCGGCGGCTCCTCGCGAAGATTCTTCGATCGTTCCATCACGACTCCAAGCAAATCAGAGGTTTTAAAGTCAATTCTCAACTATTTCCGTACAGAATTCTACCGTAATCAACTTGAAACGAATATAGTGCAGAATCAAGGCAGAAGTGCGCAGTAGTACGCACACACCACGCAACAACAAAACGGAGCACATCATGCGCGTCGGCATTCCCACCGAGATCAAGAACAACGAGAACCGCGTCGCCATCACGCAGTCGGGCGTATACGAGCTCGCGCGTCGCGGCCACGAGGTGCTCGTGCAGGCCGGCGCCGGCCTCGGCTCGGCCATCACCGATGCCGAGTACGCGGCCGCCGGCGCGAAGATCGTCGACAGCGCCGACGAGGTCTGGGCCTCGAGCGACATGATCCTCAAGGTCAAGGAGCCCATCGCCCCCGAGTACGCGAAGATGCGCAAGGGCCAGGTGCTCTTCACCTATCTGCACCTCGCCGCCGACAAGACCCTCACCGACGCCGTGCTCGCCTCGGGCACCACCGCGATCGCTTACGAGACGGTGCAGCTCGCGAACCGTTCGCTGCCGCTGCTCGCCCCCATGAGCGAAGTCGCGGGCCGTCTCTCGGTGCAGGTCGGCGCCTACAGCCTCATGAAGGCCAACGGCGGCCGCGGCATGCTGCTGGGCGGCGTCACCGCGACCCGTCGCGGCAAGGTCGTCGTCATCGGCGGCGGCGCAGCCGGCGAGCAGGCCGCCCGCATCGCCTACGGCATGGGCGCCGACGTCACGGTCATCGACATCTTCCTGCCGCGCCTCAAGCAGCTGGAGGACGAGTTCAACGGCCGCATCCAGACCCGCACCTCGAACGCGCACAACATCACCGAGGCGCTCAAGGAAGCCGATCTCGTGATCGGCTCCGTGCTGATCCCGGGCGAGAAGGCGCCGAAGCTCGTCACCGACGAGATGGTCGCGCAGATGAAGCCGGGCTCGGTGCTGGTCGACATCGCCATCGACCAGGGCGGCTGCTTCGAGAACTCGCGGCCGACCACGCACGACGACCCCACCTTCCAGGTGCACAACTCGATCTACTACTGCGTCGCGAACATGCCGGGCGCCGTGCCCGAGACTTCGACGGCCGCGCTCACGAACGCGACCCTGCCCTACGTGGTGGCGCTCGCCGACAAGGGCTGGAAGGCGGCGCTCGCCGGCGACGAGGCCCTCGCGAAGGGCCTGAACGCCCACGAGGGCACCCTCGCCAACCACGGTGTGCACGAGGCGTTCCCCGAGCTCGCCTACGCACCGTACGGCGAGGTCGTCGCGAGCGCCTGAGCGGCGGCGGCTCGAGCAGCCTGAGCCCCGCGGGTCACCGCGGTCAGCTTTCGGGCGTACGCTCGATCTCATGGATCTGAAGTTCTCATTCGGCGGGGCGTCCGCCGGTTCGCACGATCACGCTGATCATTCCGATCATTCCGATCACGCGGCCGGCGGCGCCCCGTCCGGCATTCCCCTGCCGTTCGCCGGCGCGGCGCAACTCGCCTCGACCTCCAACGTGCTCGAACTGCACGTGCGCCTCGCGGGCGACGAGATCGTCGCCGAAGCCCTCTCGGGTGACGGCGTCACTTATGGTCGCGCCGCGAAATCGCTGGTGGATCGCGGTGCCGCCCCCGTCGCAGCGGCCACGCGCTCGGTGCTGGCCCGGGTGGGTGCCGAACTCGGCGACCCCCTCATCGCCTCGGTGAACGCCGTGGTGCTCGACCTCGCCGACCTCGCCGAACCGGTGCTGGCCGAACTGGGTGTCGGCGTGGCCGGTGGGGGCGATCCACTAGGTGGAAACTCGCTGGGCGGCGGGTCACTGGGCACTGTCGATGCCGCGCTGCAGGCCCGCACGGGCGTGGCCGAGGGCACCGAGATTCGGCGGGCGTAGCACCGAGCACGCCCGCGCGGTTCGAGTGGAGGCGGTAGCGTGGAGGCATGGTGAAACCCGGTCGTCCGTTTCTGATGCAGCCCGGTGACGATGGGCCTGTGCCGGGCCGCATGCAGCCATCGCAGCGCTCGGCGGTGCCCGCGTTCGAGGTGATGCGCATCACCGACGAGATCGCGCAGCGCCGCGCCGCCGGGCACGACGTGGTCTCGCTGTGCGCGGGCGAGCCGAGCGCCAGGCCCGCCCCCGGCGCGCTGAAACCCGCCGGCTACACCGGGCCGCTCGGCACCACCCCGCTGCGCGAGGGCATCGCCGGGCACTACCGCAACTGGTACGGCCTCGAGGTGGATCCCCGTCGCGTCGCCGTGACCACCGGCTCGTCCGGCGCTTTCCAGCTGGTCTTCCTCACCGCCTTCGACCCGGGCGACCGCGTCGCGCTCGCGAGCCCCGGGTACCCCGCGTACCGCAACATTCTGCGGGCGCTCGGCGTCAAGGTGGTCGAAATCGCCACGACGTACGACACCCGCTACCAGCCGACTCCCGCGCTGCTCGACGCCGCCGTCGCCGAACACGGCGCGCTCGCGGGTCTCATCGTCGCCTCGCCCGCGAACCCCACGGGCACGATGCTCGGCCGCGCAGAGCTCTCGGCCCTGGTCGACTGGTGCCGCGCGCACGGCACCCGCCTCATCAGCGACGAGATCTACCACGGCATCACCTTCCCCGAGCCCGGCGCCGCCGACCCGCGCGGTGTCACCGCGGCGTCGCTCGACCCCGAGACGATCGTCATCAACTCCTTCTCGAAGTACTGGGGCATGACGGGGTGGCGCCTCGGCTGGGCGCTGCTGCCCGACGACCTGGTGGCACCGCTCGAGGCGCTCGCCTCGAACTTCGCTCTCTCACCTCCCGCCCCCGCGCAGGAGCTCGCGATGAGCGCGTTCACCGCCGAGACCTACGCCGAGCGCGACGCGGTCGTCGCCGAATTCGCCCGCGCGCGCCGGCTCATTCTGGGCGCCGCACCCCGACTCGACTGGGGCAACGCCGCACCGTCTGACGGGGCCTTCTACTACTACTCAGACCTCGGGCCGCAGCTCGAACGCTTCGGCAGCGCCACCGCCTACGCGCGGGCGCTGCTCGAGCAGGCCGACGTGGCGCTCGTGCCGGGAGTCGACTTCGACCCCGTTGCAGGAGACCGGGCCGTGCGCATCTCGTACGCGGCGGGCGAGGCCGCGGTGGCCGAAGCGCTGGAACGCATCCTGCGGTTCCAGGGGGCGTAGGCGCTCTCCAGCTCGCGCCGTCCCGGCGCTTTTCCCACGCGCAGCTTGGCAGTAGTCGCCCCTCAAACGCGAATTCTGGGGCGACTCCTGCCAACCTGCGAGGGTCGACAGGCAGCCGAAGAACGGGCGGGAGCGCGCAACGCGGGTGGCGGAACAGACGGCGGCAGCGCAACGCAGGTAGCGGCCGGCAGAAGGCAGAAGGCGGGTGAGGCCCGGGTGAGCCGTCAGCTTCCGCGTTCCG
>JBEBWI010000066.1:0-14500 GCA_040392345.1 Leucobacter soli
TCCGCCTGATGACCGACGGCATCCTGCTGAACGCGATCCACCGCGACCGCGACCTCCGCGCCTACGACACGATCATCATCGACGAGGCGCATGAGCGCAGTCTGAACATCGACTTCCTGCTGGGCTATCTGAAGACGCTGCTGCCGCGGCGGCCCGATCTGAAGGTGCTCATCACCTCGGCGACGATCGACCCGGTGTCGTTCGCCGAGCACTTCGCCGACGCGCGCACGGGCGAGCCCGCGCCCATCATCGAGGTGTCGGGGCGCACCTACCCCGTCGAAGTGCGCTATCGTCCGCTCGTCGAGGAGATCGAAGCACCGGATCCGAAGGCCGGTGCGGGGGCTCCCCCGAAGATTCGCAAGATCGAGCGCGACCTGTTCGACGCGATCGGCGAAGCGGCCGACGAGCTCGCGCGGGAGGCGCCGGGCGACGTACTGGTGTTCCTGTCGGGCGAGGCCGAGATCCGCGATGCGGCCGATGCCCTGAGCGGGCGGTTGCGGGCGCAGAGCCGAGCCGCGCGCACCGAGATCCTGCCGCTCTACGGCCGGCTGAGCGCGGCCGAGCAGCACCGCGTATTCGAACGGCCGAGCGGTGCGATGGCGGGCGCGCGGCGCATCGTGCTCGCCACGAACGTCGCCGAGACGAGCCTCACGGTGCCCGGCATCCGCTACGTGATCGATGCGGGCACGGCGCGCATCTCCCGTTACAGCTCGCGCAGCAAGGTGCAGCGGCTGCCGATCGAGGCGATCTCGCAGGCGAGCGCGAACCAGCGTTCGGGCCGTTCGGGCCGCACGAGCCCGGGCATCGCGATTCGCCTCTACAGCGAGGAGGATTTCGCGAGCCGCCCCGAGTTCACCGAACCCGAGATCCTGCGCACCGGCCTCGCCTCGGTGATCCTGCAGATGCTCGCGCTCGACCTGGGCGAGGTCGCCGATTTCCCGTTCCTCACCCCGCCCGACAGCCGCGGCGTGAGCGACGGGCTCGGCCTGCTGCTCGAGCTCGGCGCGGTCTCGCAGCAGGGTCGCGCGCATCGCATCACGAAGATCGGCCGCGAGCTCTCGCGGTTGCCCATCGAGCCGCGTTTCGCCCGCATGGTGGTCGAGGCGCGCGGGCACGGCGTCACGAACGAGGTGCTCGCTATCGTCGCGGGCCTCACGATTCAGGATGTGCGGGAGCGCCCGGCGGAGCAGCGCGGCAAGGCCGACGAACTGCACGCGCGCTTCGCCGATCCGCTCGGTGACCTGATGACCCTGCTCAACCTCTGGAACTACCTGCAGGAGCAGCAGCGCGAGCGCTCGTCGAGTTCGTTCCGCCGCATGTGCAAGGCCGAATTCCTGAACTTCCTGCGAGTGCGCGAATGGATGGATCTGGTGCGGCAGCTCTCGCGGATCGCGCAGGGCTCCGGCCGGGGTCGCGTCGGGAGGGGCGGCGAGCCGCAGCCGCAGCACGCGGGGGGCGGATCGGCGGAGGCGATCCACCGCTCGATGCTCGCAGGCCTGCTCTCTCGCCTGGGCGTGCGCGACGACCGGCAGGACCGGCGGGCCCCGCAGGGCCGACGCAAGCCGGCTCAGGAGTACCTGGGGTCGCGCGGCACCCGCTTCGCGCTCTACCCGGGTTCGACCCTCGCGAAGCGGCCGCCGGAGGTGGTGATGAGCGTCGAGCTCGTCGAGACCAGCCGGCTGTTCGCGCGCGGCAACGCGCAGGTCGACCCGGCGTGGGCCGAGGAGCTCGCCGGCCCGCTCGCGAAGCGGCAGATCGGCGAACCGCACTGGGAGCGCAAGCAAGGCGCGGCGGTCGCCTACGAACGCGTCACCCTGTACGGGGTGCCGATAGTGGATCGCCGGCGCGTTCAGCTGTCTCGGTTCGACGCCGTGCACGCCCGGGAACTGTTCATCAGGCACGCCCTCGTCGAGGGCGACTGGGATTCCCCGCAGGCGTTCGACCGAGCGAATCGGCAGTTGCGCCGCGAGCTCGAGCAGTTGGAGGAACGCACGCGCCGCCGCGACATCGTGAGCGACGACGAGGCGATCTACGACTTCTACGACGCGCGCATCCCCGCCGAGGTCACGAGCACCCGCAGCTTCGAGGGGTGGTGGAAGCAGGCGCAGCTGACGCAGCCGCGCCTGCTCACGCTGAAGCGCGAGGATCTGCTCGAGGACGAGGTCGCTGAGGTCGACGAGCGCGAGTTCCCGCGGCAATGGCGGCACGGCGACCAGACCCTGAAGCTGCGATACCGCTTCGACCCGACCGCGGAGGACGACGGGGTGACCGTGACGGTGCCGCTGCCGCTGCTGCCCCGGGTCGATGGCGCGCAGTTCGAGAAGCTCGTGCCGGGCCTGCGCGAGGAACTCGTGACCGCGCTCATCAAGACGCTGCCGAAGGCGATTCGCAAGCACGTGGTGCCCGCTGCGGACTGGGCCCGCACCCTGCTCGGGGCGATCGGGCCGAAACTCGAGGAGAGCGGAGCAGCGGCCGGGCCGGAGCCGCTCACCGCCCTGCTCGCCGCGGAGATCCGGCGCCGCACGAGCGTGCAGGTGGCCCCCTCCGACTTCGACCCGTCGCGGCTGCCCGCGCACCTCACTCCAACGTTCCGCGTGATCGACGCGCGCGGCCGCACGATCGGCACCGGCAAAGACCTCGGAGAGCTGCAGCAGGCGCACCGCGAGAGTTCGACGAAGGGGGTGGCGCGGGTCGCCGCCGCCGCGCTGCCGAAGAACGCGCTCGAGCAGACGGGACTCACCGCCTGGTCGTTCGGCGACCTGCCGCGCCACCTCGACACCGCCTTCAGCGGCGGCCGAGGCGGGGGTGGCGTGGTGCGCGCCTATCCGGCGCTGGTGGATCGTCGCACCGCCGTCGACCTGGTGCTCGTCGCCGACGCCGACGAGCAGCGACGGCTCTCGGTGCGCGGTGCGCGGCGGCTGCTGGTGCTCAGCTCCCCCTCTCCCGCGAGCTACGTGCGCGAGCACCTCTCGAACAGCGAGAAGCTGCTGCTCGGAGCCGGCCCCTATCGCTCGCTCGACCAGGCCATCGCCGACGTCTCGCTCGCGGTCGCCGACAAGCTCATCCGAGCGCACGCCCCCGATGGGCTCGTCTGGTCGGCCGACGGGTTCGAGACGATCGCCCGCGACTACGCCCGGGCGCTCATCGACGAGATCTACGGCACGATCTCGCTCACGGCGCGCGTGCTCGACGGCGCGCGCCTCGCCCGCAAGGCGATCGACCAGGCGAAGTCGCTGCAGGTGCTCGGCCAGGTCAGCGACGCGGCCGCGCAGCTCGACGGGCTGGTCTGGGCCTCGGGTTCGGGCGAGGGATTCGTCTCCCGCACCGGCACGGCCCGTCTCGAGCGGCTGCCCGTCTACCTTGAGGCGATCCGCTATCGAATGCAGCAGCTCACCGCGCAGCCGGGGCGCGACCGGGCCTGGCAGAACGAAGTGGATCGCGCCGTCGCCCTCTTCACCGACGCCGGGGGCCGGGTGCCTCTGCCGGCCGACGCGCCCGAGCACCTGGTGCGGGCAAGGTGGCTGATCGAGGAGCTGCGGGTCGGACTCTTCGCGCAGCAGCTGCGCACCGCCGAACCCGCGTCGCTCGCCCGCGTGCAGAAGGTGCTCGCAGAGCGGTAGCAACGGCGAAGTCGATTCGCCCCACTAGACTCGCTCGGTGGGCATTTATCGAGACTTGGGTCGCAGCCCCGGTGTCTACCGCATCCTGTTCGCGCAGCTGACCGCGCGCTTCCCGTTCGGGATGCTGTCGATCATCATGCTGCTGCACATCCAATTGGCATACGGCGACTTCACGTCTGCGGGCATCGTGCTCGCGACCCAGAGCGTCGGGCAGGCGGTCGCGGGGCCCCTGACGAGCCGGCTCATGGGGCGGCTCGGCATGCGCCGCGTGCTGAGCGTGACGTCTCTCGTGTGCGCGCTGCTGCTCGTCACGATCGCGTTCGTGCATCTGCCGCTCATCCTGGTCGTCGGCCTCGCGCTGCTCGTCGGCCTCTCGACGCCGCCGATCACGCCCGCCGTGCGCACCGTCTACCCCAAGCTCGTCTCGGGCCAGCAGCTCTCGGGGCTGTTCTCCCTCGACGCCGCGGCGCAGGAGCTCATCTGGGTGCTGGGCCCGGTGGTGGCGGTCTTCGTCTCGGCGCAGTTCAGCACCACGGCGGGCCTGTGCGTCGCCGCGGGCTTCATGGTCGCGGGCGGCGCCTGGTTCATCTTCAGCCCAGAGCTCTCGCGCATCAAGCTGCCGCCGGCGAAGGGCGGACTCGGCGCGGTGCTGCGCCGGCCGAACGTCGTCATCACCACCGCCATCAGCTTCTTCTTCGTCGCTTCGTTCGCCGCGATCGAAGCGGGCATCGTCGCCGCGTTCGCGCACTCCGGCGGCGGCGACGGTCACGGCAGCATCGAGTCGGGCATCGTGCTCGCCGTCTTCGCGGGCGGCTCGCTGGTCGGCGGGCTGCTGCTCGGCCACCGCGCCATGCGGCCCTGGTCGATGCTGCTGCGCATCACGATCGTGCTCGTCGGCACCGCGCTCTGCCTCGTCAGCCTCAACATGTGGTGGCTGTGCGCCGTGCTGTTCATCGGCGGCATCGGCACCGCGCCGACGTTCGCCGCGATCTCGAGCATCGTGACCTCTACGGTGAAGTTCTCGGAGACGGCGGAGGCCTTCGGCTGGGTGGGCACGGGGCAGCTGGTCGGCGTCGCGACCGGTTCGGCGCTCGCGGGCATCGCGATCGACATCTCGGGTGCCCACGGCGCGATCCTCGTGTCGACGGTGCTGATGCTGCTCGCCGCGGTCATCGCGGCCTCCACGATGCGCTGGGTGCCCGATCTCAAAGGCCGGGCGATCGAGCCGCTGCCCGAGACCGGCACGCTGGCGATCCCGCTGCCGTAGCGCGCGGCACGGCCTGCGGGAGCAGCGTCAGTTCGCGCCGCTCCAGGCGGCGGGGATCAAGGTCCAGACGACCTCGGCACCTGCCTCGCCCGTGCGCCAGGTGTGCGGGGTGCGGCCCGGAAACGTGAGCGTGTCGCCGTAGACGAGGTGCTCCTCGCGGTCGGCCATGACGAGCGTGATCTCGCCGGAGATCACGTGCAGCACCTCGATATCGCACGCGATCGTGTAGAGCTCGTCGCCTCCCGTCGCGTGCGGCTCGGCCTTCGAGCGAATCACCTGCACACGGTCTTCGGCGCGCGGCGTGATCAACCACTCGTCGACGGCCCGGCCGCCCATGTTGATGCGCGGCGCCTCTGCGAGGCCGACCCGCTGCACCTCGGGCGCCTCGAACAGCGTGCCGACCGGAAGCGAGAGCGCCTGGCAGATCTGCACGAGCGTCGAGACGCTCGGCGAGGTGGTGTCGCGCTCGATGCGGCTCAGGAAACCGCGGGTGACACCCGAAGCCGACGCGAGCTGCTCGAGGGTGAGGCCCTGCGCGAGGCGCGATGCGCGCAGCTTCGATCCGATGCGCACGGGCCCGGCCATCGAAGTGGGCGGTACCGGGCGCATAGCACTCTTCTCTTCCGACGGTTGACTGCAGCGAAACTCAGCCTATACTGAATGAGAAAGTTCACGATAGTGACCAAAATGTTTACTGTTAGAAAACTCGAAAGGGGAGGATCGTGACCGAACACATCCCCCAGGGCCCGGTCGATGCGAGCCTCACCCCGCGCTATGCGGGCATCGCGACCTTCGCGAAGCTGCCGCGCATCGAAGACGTGCCCGAGGCCCGCGTCGCCGTCGTCGGCGTACCCTTCGACACGGGCGTGAGCTTCCGCCCCGGCGCACGCTTCGGCCCGTCGCACGTGCGCGAGGCCTCCCGCCTGCTGCGCCCGTACAACCCGGCGCAAGACATCTCGCCGTTCGCCGTGCAGCAGGTGGTCGACGCCGGCGATATCGTCGCGAACCCGTTCAGCCTGGCCGAGGCGGTGGCGCAGATCGAAGCGGCCGCGACCGAACTCGGCGAGCGGGTCGAGAAGATCGTCACGATCGGCGGCGACCACACGATCGCCCTGCCGCTGCTGCGCGCCATCAACAAGAAGCACGGCCCGGTCGCCGTGCTGCACTTCGACGCGCACCTCGACACCTGGGACACCTACTTCGGAGCCCCCACCACGCACGGCACCCCGTTCCGACGCGCATCGGAGGAGGGACTGATCGACCTCACCGCGAGCATGCACGGCGGCACCCGCGGCCCGCTGTACGGCAAGGGCGACCTCGAAGACGACGCCCGACTCGGTTTCACGATCGTCACGACCGAGTTCGTCGAGGAGCACGGGGTGCCCGCGGCGCTCGAGCGCATTCGCGAGCGCATCGGCGACAAGCCGCTCTACATCTCCATCGACATCGACGTGCTCGACCCGGCGCACGCGCCCGGCACCGGCACCCCCGAGGCCGGAGGACTCACGAGCCGCGAGCTGCTGCGCATCATCCGCGGCCTCGCCGATCGCAACATCGTCGGCGCCGACGTCGTCGAGGTCGCGCCCGCCTACGACCATGCGCAGATCACCGCGGTGGCCGCGAGCCATGTCGTCTACGAACTCATCAGCGCAATGGGCCACTCGGCCTGACGCGCACGGCGGAGCCGGGGCAGGTCCCCACCGTTCGCCCCGGTTCCGCCGTTTCCCGCATTCCCCGAGAAACCACCACACCACCCTCGAGTCCAACGGAGCACTCCATGCATTCTCACCCAGGTTCAGCACCCACGCCCACTGAGGCAGAGGTGCTCGCCGCCGCCGACGAGATCGTCGCCGCGTTCACCGCGACCGACACCGACCGCTACTTCGCCGGCTTCTCGCCCGACGCCACGTTCGTATTCCACCCCGAAGCCGCGCGCCTGAACTCGCGCTCCGAATACGAGGCCCTGTGGGCCGAGTGGCTGGCCGCGGGCTGGCGCGTCACCTCCTGCGTCTCGACGGACCGGCTGGTGCAGCCGTTCCCCGGCGGCGCAGTCTTCAGCCACACCGTCGCGACGAGCATCGACTCGGCAGACGGCCCCGACGCCTACGTCGAACGCGAGAGCATCGTCTTCCGCACCGGTGCAGACGGCCGACTGATCGCGATCCACGAGCATCTCTCCACAACCCCCGACGACGCCGAGGAGGCAGCAGCATGACCACCCCCGCCACGATGGCCGTGAATCTCGATGGGCACGGCGACTCCGCAGGCCCGGTCCGCGGCACTCAGTCACTCCTCAAGATCGCGATGATCTGGCTCGCCGCCAATCTCGTCGTGACCACGCTGCTCACCGGCACCCTGTTCGTGCCCAGCGTCCCGTTCGGCACTGCCGCAGGCATGATCGTGCTCGGCACGCTCATCGGCGCCATCGTGCTCGTGCTCGTCGGCAACATGGGCACGCGCAGCGGCCTGCCGACCATGGCACTCACGCGCGGCGCGTTCGGCATCCGTGGCAGCCTTCTGCCCGCGGCGGCGAACCTCATCATTCTGATGGGTTGGAGCTGGGTGCAGGCCATGCTCGCCGGTGTCACCGTGAACTACCTCATCGCCGAGGCCACCGGCTACTCGAACCCGATGCTCTTCTCGGCGCTCTGCCAGGGAATCGTCGTCGTGCTCGCGATCTTCGGCCACACCGGCATCTCGCGCATCGAGCCGTGGCTCGCGCTCGCGATCCTCGTCGTCATGGGCTTCGTGTTCGCCGCGGCGTTCGGGGCGTTCTCGCCGGCCGAGTACGCAGCCATCCCGGTCGACCCCGAGCTCGGCGGGTCGACCATCTTCACGCTCGACATCGTCATCGCGACCGCCATCTCGTGGACGGTGCTCTCCGCCGACATGAACCGGCACGCGAAGTCGAGCACGGCGAGCATCGTGGGCTCGGGCATCGGCTACACCCTCTCGACGAGTATCGCCATGCTGCTGGGCCTCGTCGCGTTCAGCGCGGTGATCCTCTCGGGCAACGAGGCGGTCCCCTTCGATCCGACCGTGCTCGTCGCCGAGTTCGGCTGGGCGCTCGGCGTCGCGATCTTCCTCTCGGTGATGGCCACGAACACCATGGTCGTCTTCGGCATGGTCACCTCGGCGGTGAATGCGCAGTCGAAGTGGCATCTGAAGTTCGTGCCGACCGCCATCGTGCTGGGCATCATCTCGATCATCGGCTCGACGTTCCTGGGCCTGCTCGGCCAGTTCACCGACTTCCTCGTGATGATCGGGGCGTTCTTCGTGCCGGTATTCGCGGTGATGATCGCCGACTACTACATCCTGAAGCGGCGCGGGTACTCGCGCCAGATCCTCCACGAGACGAAGGCGAGCCGGTACTGGTACCTTGGCGGCGTGAACTGGGTGGCAATCGCGGTGTGGGTCGTCGGGGCGACGCTCTCGTACGTGTGGACGTACCTCGCGCCGAATCCGCTCGGAACCACGATCCCGGCCTTCGTCACGAGCTTCGTCCTGTACCTCGTGCTCATGCTCGCGCTCGGCGGGGTTCGCGGCCTCGGTCTGCGCGACGCGCGCGACAGCGCGCCGACGGGCCACCTGCTCGACGACGCGGATACGACCGCCGCTCTGCGGATCGGCGGCTGAATGCCCCTCGTAGATCTCTCCCACCCGATCACCACCGGGATGCAGGTCTACCCCGGCGATCCCAAGGTGGAGGTGCTGCCCGCGCTCACGGTCGCTCGCGACGGAGTGGCGGTGGCGCAGCTCCGCCTGGGGTCGCACACGGGCACCCACATGGATGCTCCGGCGCACACCGTCGAGGGCGGCGCCACCATCACCGATATCCCGCTGGAGTGGTGCTTCGGCGAGGCGCTCGTGCTGAGCGTCGAGCCCGAGGCGCGGACGGCCCGCCTGATCGAGGAGGGCGACCTCAGAGACCCGCTGCCCACGACGCTCCCCCGAATCATCGCAGTCGCCACGGGCTGGTGCAGCCGTTTCGGGACCGACGCCGCCCTCACCCACCCGTCGCTTTCGACGGCGCTCGCCGAGACGCTCTGGGCGCGCGGCGCGCGGGTGCTCGGGGTCGACACCCTGAGCCCCGATCCGACCGAGTGCCCGGGAGGGGCGGGCGGCTTCCCAGTGCACGACCTGTGGCTCGGTCGCGGCGGCGTCATCGTCGAGAATCTCCGCGGGCTCGACGAGCTTCCCGCACGTTGCGAGCTCTCCCTCCTGCCGCTCAAGCTCCACGCCGGCGACGGCGCGCCGGTGCGCGCGATCGCCCGATTCCCGACGACTCAGGGCCTGCCTCCGGCGCCGCGCGCGGCCGAACACCCGAACGCGACCGATTTCGCACAAAACTCTCCGAATCAGCCATGATTCCGTTTGCTGTGACTCCGCAGAAGACACGATTTCGGAATGGAGTTGCCCGGGCGAGTGTGGGAAACTGGGCGTGATCTCTCAACAACGAAGTTCCAGAAGGAGTGAGTGATTCATGGGCACATTCGCCGTCATCAATCCGGCCACAGGCGAGACGGTCGCCGAGTACCCCGACGCGACCGCGGAGGAGATCGAATCCGCACTCGCTTCGGCTCAGAAGGCCTACAAGGAGTGGGCTCGCACGACCACCGTGGCCGAGCGCGCGGCACTCGCGCAGAAGCTCGCCGACCTCTTCGTCGAGCGCAAGGACGAACTGGGCGCGATCATCAACCGCGAGATGGGCAAGCCCCTCGAGCAGTCGATCGGCGAGGCCGAGTTCTCGGGCGCGATCACCGAGGCGTTCGCGAAGAACGCCGAGGAGTGGCTCGCGGATGAGCAGCTCGAGGTCGAGGACGGCCTGCGCAGCTTCTTCCGGTTCCAGGGCACGGGCGTCATCCTCGGCATCATGCCGTGGAACTACCCCTACTACCAGGTCGCCCGCTTCGCGGTGCCCAACCTCATCCTGGGCAACACGATCGTGCTGAAGCACGCGGCGCAGTGCCCCGAGTCGGCGCTCGCGCTCGAGCAGCTGTTCAAGGATGCGGGCTTCCCCGAGGGCGCCTACGTCAACGTCTTCGCGACCCACCAGCAGATCGCGGACATCATCGCAGACGACCGCATTCAGGGCGTCTCGCTGACCGGTTCGGAGCGCGCGGGCGCGATCGTGGCCGAGCAGGCGGGTCGTCACCTGAAGAAGTGCGTGCTCGAGCTCGGCGGCTCCGACGTCTTCCTCGTACTCGACACCGACGATCTCGACCACGCGGTCGAGCACGCAGTGGGCGGCCGTATGGAGAACACGGGCCAGGCCTGCAACGGCTCGAAGCGCATCGTCGTGATGGACAAGTACTTCGACGAGTTCAAGGAGAAGTTCGTGGCGGCGATCGCCGGCCAGAGCTACGGCGACGACTTCGGCCCGCTGTCGTCGGCGGCCGCGACCGCGACGCTGTCGGGTCAGGTGCAGGGCGCGATCGATCAGGGCGCGGAGGTGCTCGTGGGCAACAACTCTCCCGAGGGCAACGTGTTCACCCCGACCATCCTGTCGAACATCACCCCGTCGATGGACGTGTACAGCCAGGAGCTGTTCGGCCCGGTCGCGCAGCTCTACAAGGTGTCGAGCGACGCAGAGGCGATCGAGCTCGCGAACTCCTCGCCGTACGGCCTCGGCTCGGTCGTGATCTGCGACGACCTCGATCGCGCCGAGCAGGTGGGCAACCAGCTCGACGTGGGCATGGTCTTCGTCGGCGGCGCCGGTCTCGAGGGCGCGGACGTGCCCTTCGGCGGCGTGAAGAAGTCGGGGTACGGCCGTGAGCTCGGCAAGGTCGGCATGCTCGAGTTCGCGAACAAGAAGCTGTTCCGCTTCGCCGCGAAGTAGTTCCTGACCCACGCGACCGGGGCCGGGTGATCCACTGTGGATCGCCCGGCCCCGTTGCGTTCTCGCCGCCGCCCGGCCGGCAGCGCGCCGGGTCACCGCGCTGCGCTGCCGACCCGGCGCCGCTCTATGCCTGGTCGCGCAGGAACGCGGCGAAGTGGTCGCTGAGCTCGCCGCGCGCGGTGAGCGGCAGAATATGCGAGACGTAGTGGTCGGGGCGCACGACGAGGATCGCACCGTCGCGGCTCACCCCGCGCTCGGCGAAGATGTCGTCGCCGCTGCCGTGAGATTCGGCCCCGCTGCCCGCCGCGTACACCTTCTCGTAGTCGACGAGCTGGAAGGGGCCGACGCGCGGCAGGAACAGCTTCGAGACAGCGCCGAGATCGACCTCGTTGTGACCCTGCTGATAGATCGCCTTCACGTCGAACACTGCGTCGATGTCGGCTCCCACCGGGGTGAAGCGGTGCAGCGGCGATGCGGCATCGCCCAGCATCCATTCGGCCCACGCGTCGAGCGACGTGCGCCCGGCGTCGGCGAACGCGTAGATGCGGAAGCGGCCGTCGGCGCGGTGGTGGTGACCGATGTGCACGGGCACGGCGTCGCACACACGCACCGTCTCGACCGACTTGAAGCGTTTGCCGAGCGGGAAGCCGGGGGCGAGCGACTGGTGCTCGCCGCCGCCCGTCAGCACGCCCTCGGGGTACTGCGTCATGAAGCCGGCGGGAAACTCCGCGGTGGAGACGTAGAAGTCCTCCAGCTCCGATGGGGAGGCGAACTCCTCCGGGCGCTTCGCCATCAGGCCCGACCACTCGCGGTCGAAGTCGATGAGGTTCTTCGCGATGGTCTGGCGTTCGTCGCTGTAGGTTTCGAGCAGGCTCTCGGGGGCGCGCCCCTCGAGCACGTAGCCGAGCTTCCAGGCCAGGTTCCAGCCGTCCTGCATCGAGACGTTCATGCCCTGGCCGGCTTTCGCGCTGTGGGTGTGGCAGGCATCGCCGAGCAGGAAGACGCGCGGAACACCGTCGGGCGAGGTCGCCGCATCGTCGAAGCGGTCGGTGAGTCGGTGCGCCACCTCGTAGACGCTGTGCCAGGCGACCTCGCGCACCTCGAGTCGGTAGGGATGCATGATCGCCTGAGCCCGGGCGATGATGTCTTCGAGCGGCGTCTCACGGATTCGCCCCTGGTCGTCGCCCGAGAGCTCCCCGAGGTCGACGTACATCCGGAACAGGTGATTGCCCTCGCGAGGAATGTGCAGGATATTGCCGCCGTCCCCCGACTGGATCGCGCACTTCTTGCGCACATCGGGAAAGTCGGTATCGGCGAGCACATCCATGACGCCCCAGGCGTGGAAGGACTGGTCGCCTTTGAGGCTGCCGCCGATCGCGCGGCGCACGCCCGAGCGAGCCCCGTCGGCGCCGACCACGTACTTCGCCCTGACCCGCTTCTCCTGACCCTCGTCGGGTCCGCTCGTGCACCGCAGCGCGACGACGATGGGGTGCTCCCCTTCTCCGGTCACGCGCAGGTCGACGAACTCGTACCCGTAGTCGATCTTGCCGCGGGCCGGCGAGCGCTCGGCGAACTGGGCGAAGTAGTCGATGACGCGTGCCTGGTTCACGACGATGTGGGGGAACTCGCTGATGCCGCGCGGGTCGTCAGACGTGATCGCGGAACGCACGATGGCAGCGGGGTTTGCCGGGTCGGGCCGCCAGAACGCGGTCTCGGTGATCTGATAGGCCTCGTTGATGATCTCGGCCGCGAACCCGAAGGCCTGGAACGTCTCGACCGTGCGGGCCTGCACCCCGTCGGCCTGACCGATCGCGAGACGCTGCGGCCGGCGCTCGACGATGCGGGTCACGACGTTCGGAAACTGTGCGAGCTGCGCGGCCGCGATGACACCCGCGGGGCCGGAGCCGACGATCAGCACGTCGATCTCGTCTGGAAGCGGGTCTGGGCGGTCCAGCCCGACACCCGCCGGCGGTTGCACGCGCGGGTCGGTCGATACGTACCCGAAATGATGGAACTGCACGGTTCCTCCTCACTACACTGTGATTGGCGCATGCGGCTTGGCCACTCGCGCGTATTCACTATTTGAATACGACGTTTAAATATCGCACACACAGTGTAGTCGGGAATCCCCGATACGCCAACCGCCGTGCGATCTCAGGCTCATCCTGCCCTCACGCACGACTCCTGGCTCGCGTCCCTCCGCCCACGGCTCCTGGCTGACATCGCCCTATCCCACCACCAAGCCATTCGAGGCGGCGCAATTGGTCGCTAAGCACCGATGCAGAACCGCAAATTGCGCCGCCTCGAGGCATGCGAATTGCCGACACCACACCCGCGACGCGGCCGGCTACTCCCCCAGGTGCTTGCGCGAGGAGATCGCGCGCTCGGCCTCGCGGCGATCCTGCCGCTCGCGCAGCGTCTGCCGCTTGTCGTACTCCTTCTTGCCCTTGGCAAGCGCGATCTCGACCTTCGCGCGACCGTCGAGGAAGTAGATCTGCAGCGGCACGATCGTCATGCCGCCCTCGCGGGTCTTCTGGTACAGCTTGTCGATCTGCTGACGGTGCAGAAGGAGCTTCCGCTTGCGGCGCGGGGCGTGGTTCGTCCACGAGCCGTTCAGGTACTCGGGAATGTAGACGGCGTCGAGCCAGGCCTCGCCGTTCTCGATGAACACGTAGCCGTCGAGCAGCGACGCGCGCCCCATGCGCAGCGACTTCACCTCGCTGCCCGTGAGCACCAGCCCCGCCTCGTAGGTGTCGAGGATGTGGTAATCGTGCCGCGCCTTCTTGTTCGACGCGATCAGCTTCTGACCGGTCTCTTTCGGCATCGCACACCCCCTGCTCCCTACGCGCGCACGGTGCGCCGTAGGAAACCTACCCTATCGCGAGCGCGATTACGGGCGGACGCCATCAGAGCAACGCACCGCGTTGATCCTGGCGGCCGGTGCCGCCACAGCGGCAGCCCACAGAGTACCGACGCGTTACACGCGGAGGTATCTAGTGATCGCGATCTTCGCGGCGATCGCGGAGAGCACCACGCCGATGCCGACGAGGATCGGTGGCACGATGAGCGCTTGCTCGACGGTGATGTAGCTCGTGAACGGCAGGTTCTCGACGAGGTAGTCCTGTACGAAGAACTTGACCACGGCGACGGAGGCGGCCCCGGCGAGCACGGCGCCGATGAGCGCGGCGATGATGCCCTCGAGGATGAACGGGGTCTGGATGAACCGGTTCGATGCGCCGACGAGGCGCATGATGCCGATCTCTCGCCGCCGCGAGAAGGCGGAGAGGCGGATGGTGGTCGAGATGAGCAGCATCGCGGCGACCAGCATGAGGCCGGCGATCGCGATGGCCGTGTAGCTGGCGACGCCGAGGAAGAGGAAGATGCGGTCGAGCAGGCTGCGCTGGTCGGAGACGCTCTGCACGCCCGGGATACCGGTGAAGGTCTCCTGGATGATGGCGGAGCGCGAGGGATCCTCGAGCTTGACCCAGAAGGTCTGGTTCAGCTGTTCGGGTGTGGTGATCTCGACGATCGGGTTGCCCGCGAACTGGGTGGTGAACTCTTCGTAGGCCTCGACGTGGTCGACGAAGAAGTAGTCCGTGATGTACGGCTTCAGGGTCGGCGAATTCAGCGCATCCTCGATCGCCGCGATCTGCTCAGCCGTCGCGTCTTCGCCCGCGCAGGTGGCGCTCTGATCGTAGTCGGTGCAGAGGTAGATGGCGACCTGTGCGCGGTCGTACCAGAACGTCTTCATCTGCTGCACCTGCAGCTGCATGA
>JBEBWI010000067.1:0-14211 GCA_040392345.1 Leucobacter soli
GGCTGGGGTCCCTCCCCCCGCGCCGCCATGCGTGTAGGCGACCGCCGCCCTGCCCGATACGCAGTAAGCGGTCCGGGCAGCTGTGGTGTAGCCACCCGCTTCCTCGATGAGGCGTGTGATCCACGTTGCCGCTGCGCGTGCTCCACGTCTCTGGCGCCGTGCGCGCGGCAGTAGACTCGCTGCATGACACAGACCATCGGGGTGGGCGTTCGGCCTGCCCGCACCAGCGACATTCCCCAGATGGTGGAGCTCATGAAGCCGCTGGTCGACCGACGCATTCTGCTCGGCAAAGACCTGGTGGAGCTGTTCGGTGCGGTGCCCGAGTTCACGGTCGCCGTCGACGGGGAGGACCGGGTCGTCGGCTACGGCGCCGTGCATGTGATGTGGGAGCACCTCGGCGAGGTGCGCACTCTCGGAGTCTCGGAAGAGTGGTTGGGCAGGGGCGTCGGCCACCTGCTGCTCGACTCGCTGGAGCGTCGGGCGCGCGAACTCGGCCTCACACAGCTGTTCTGCCTGACCTTCGAGGTCGACTTCTTCGGCCGCCACGGGTTCGAGCCGGTGGGCGAGAACACCGAGCTGGTCGCGGCCGAGGTGTACGCCGAGCTGCTGCGCTCGCACGACGAGGGCGTCGCCGAGTTTCTCGACCTCGCCCGCGTGAAGCCGAACACACTGGGCAACACGCGCATGCTGAAAGCGTTGTAATCGGATTGCGGGGCTAACCTGGCCGCATGAGCACGCTGCGAGACCCGGTCGGGCCCGAGGACAAGAAGGTGTACGTCAGGCGCCGCCTCGTCGTGCTCGCCTGCCTGCTCGCGGTCATCGTCGCGGTCGTGCTGATCATCGTGAAGCCGGGCGGGAGCGGTGGCGCGGCCTCCGCTCGCGAGGTGCAGGTGCCCGATGACCTGGTCTCGGCAGAGCAGCAGAAGAGCGAACAGGAGGCCGACCCCGAGGCGGTGCCCGCGTGCACCGACAGCCAGTTGCGGGTGACCCCGGCCACCGACCGCGAGAGCTACGCGGCCGGTGAACTGCCCCAGCTGTCGATCAGCATCGAGAACGTCGGCGAGGCGGACTGCCAGGCCGACCTCGGCACTGCGGGCATGACGCTCGAGATCACGAGCGGCTCGGACCAGGTGTGGAGATCGACCGACTGTCAGCAGCACCCGGACCACCGTGCGGTGATCGTGCAGCCCGGCAAGGCGATCACGACCGAGGCGATCGAGTGGGATCGCACGCGCAGCAGCGCGGAGACCTGCGGGATCGCCCGCGACGAGGTGTACGCCGGCGGGGCCACCTATCATCTGCGGGTCTCCGCGGGCGGAGTCTCAGGCAGCGGCACCGCGCCGTTCCTGCTCTACTAGGGTGCGTCTCCCAAATCGGTGCGTAGCGAGTATCTGGCGCACCGCAGCATGTGCCGATTTGGAAGACGCACCCTAGCTGCAGCGAGGTGCCGAAGCAGGGCACGCGCTAGGCGGGCGGCAGGTCGCTGCCGAGGGATTCCTCGATGCGCAGCGCGAGCCAGAGTTCCGCACGGTCGTCCGCGTCGTCGACGCTGCGACCCGTGAGTGCCTCGACTCGCGCGATCCGGTCGCGCAGCGTGTTGCGATGCACCCCGAGGCTGGCCGCGGCCGGGCCGCGCTGACCGTTGTGGGCGAGCAGGGCGCGCAGGCTGGCGCGCAGCGTCAGCCGATCCACCTCGCTCGTCTCGGAAGCCGCGAGCGGCCCGAGCACCGCCCGCGCGAGCGATCCCGGCGGCGCGCCGCCATCGGCGAGCAGCGACTCGAGCAGGGGCGACCCATGATCAGCCCAGATGACGCTCGGCGTGCGCGGCGCCGCGTACAGCAATTCGACCTGAGCGCGGGCGCCGATGCGCCCCGCGGCCGACCGGCGGCTCAGCACCGCCTCGCTCTGGCCCGCAGGTCGACCCACGACCGTGTCGAGGTCGTGCCGGGCGGCGAGCCGCAGCGCACGATCGAGCGCCTCGGGCTCGTCGTCGCACAGCTGCCAGGCCAATGCGATGCCGGGGGTGCTGCCCAACGCCTCGCCGGCGGTGACCAGACGGTCGAGCCCCGCGCGCGGGGTACGGCGCCATGCCGACACGTTCTCGGCGGTGCCGAGCACGGCGACGGCCCGCACGGCGAGGGGCAGTTGCGCCGTCTCGTCGAGCAGGCGCAGTGCGTCGGGCTGCGCGCGCTCGCCGAGCAGCGATTCCGTGAGCCGCGCCCACCGTTCGCGCTCGCGCTCATCGTCACTGCGCGAGCCGCGCACCTCGAGACCGAGCACCATCGCACCCGCTGCGATCACGGCCCGGCCCTCCGGGCCGAGCGGCGCACCGCCGGCGATGAGCAGCCGGGTGCTGTTGGCCTCGTCGAGGGGCACCGCCTCGGTCGCGCGCGGGTCGGCGCCGTCGGCCGCGGCGAAACCCGCGGTGCTCGCGACCACCTCGCCTCCCGCGGTGTGCAGCGCCAGCTGGCGGCCCGTCGCCTGTGCGATGCTGGCGAGCACCTTGACCGTGTCCTGCGGCCCCCGCGCGCCGTCGAGCAGCCGCTGGTGCACCTGCAGGGCGCGGTGCGCGGCGTACAGTTCGTCCGCTTGCAGCAACGCGGCGACGGCCTTGCTCACCGCGATGAACGGCACGGGCGGCGGCACCTCGAAGAGCGCGAGGCGGAAGGTGCTCGCGGCGCTCAGCAGCGGCGGCGGAATGCGGTCGTGCTTGACGCCGACGCCGAAGCCGAGGGCGGCCACCCGGGCGCGGCTCAGACCCGCCACGAAGTCGAACCACTGCGGGTCGCTGCCCTCGAGCGCGAGACCGGTGGTGAGCACGACCTCGCCGCCCTCGAGATAGTCGCCGATGTTCAGCAGCCCGCTCGTGGACACCCACGTCAGCTCGGGGTCGCCGGGGCCCGCTTGCACGAGGCGCAGCCCGAGCTCGGGCAGGGCGAGCAACTGCGAGAGAGTGGCCATGATGCGATTGTTGCACAGGCGAGTCGCGATCCACTGTGCATGACTCCTCCCAAGCGGATCGCCGCCGCGCCGTACACTGGGCACACATCGCACACATCGCACACGAGGAGACGCATGAGCCAGTACACGGGCGACCGGCAGGGCACCGGCCCGCTCTCGGGCATCAGGGTGGCGGACTTCTCGCGTGTGCTGGCCGGTCCGCACGCCACGATGATTCTCGCCGACCTCGGCGCAGACGTCATCAAGATCGAGAGCCCCGAGGGCGACGGCACCAGGCAGTGGTCGCCGCCCACCAACGCGGTCGGGCAGAGCACCTACTTCGCCGGTGTCAACCGCGGGAAGCGCTCGGTCGTGTGCGATCTGCGCAGCCCCGAGGGCATCGCACGCGCGCGCGAACTGGCTGCCGGCGCCGACGTCGTGATCGAGAACTTCAAACCCGGCACCATGGAGAAGTTCGGGCTCGGCTACGAGGCGGTCGCTGCGCTGAACCCCGGCGTCGTCTACTGCTCCATCTCGGGTTTCGGCGACACCGCGGGCAAGGACCTGCCGGGCTACGACCTGCTCGTGCAGGCCGTGGGCGGGCTCATGAGCATCACCGGGCAGAGCGACGGCGACGGCGGTGAGCCCACCAAGGTCGGCGTAGCGCTCGTCGACATTCTGACCGGCCTCAACTCCGTCATCGGCATTCAAGCGGCGCTCAGGGCACGGGATGCCCAGGGCCGGGACGCCGCCACCGGCTCGACCGCAGGCCGCGGCCAGCACGTGAAGGTCACCTTGCTCGGCTCGCTGCTCTCGGCGCTCGCCAACCAGGCCTCCTCGACGCTCGAGACGGGCGTCTCCCCGGGGCGCATGGGCAACGCCCACCCCTCGATCAGCCCGTACGAGACGCTGCAGGCGCAAGACCAGGCCGTGGCGCTCGCGGTCGGCACCGACGGCCAGTTCGCCCGCCTCTGCGAGGTGCTCGGGGTGCCCGGGCTCGCCACGGATCCGCGCTTCGCCGACAACCCGGCTCGCGTCGCCAACCGGGTCGAGCTGCGCGCGCTGCTCGAAGCTCGGCTCTCCACGCGCCCCGCAGGCGAGTGGATCGCCGAGTTCACCGCCCAGAACATCCCCGCCGGGCGTGTGAACACCATCGCCCAGGCCATCGAGCTCGCCGACTCCCTCGAGCTCGGCCCCGTCGCGCTCACCCCGGCGGTCGGCGAGGAGGGCGAGCAGCAGCCGCTGCGTTCCATCGCCCTGCCGATCTCGTTCTCGGCCACTCCGCCCAGCTACCAGGCGCCCCCGCCCGGCCTCGGCGAGCACCAAGAAGCCACTTGGCGGCCGCGCCCCTAGGCGGCGTCGGCGGCGATCGGACGAGTCGGGCGGGTGCTCGGCGATCCACAAGCTCGAAGCGAAACGAAGGACACCCATGACCACCACCATCGATCGGCTCTTCAACGTCTCGGACTTCGTCACCGAGGAGGAGCGCGCCTGGCAGATGCGAGCCCGCGAGTTCGCGCAGACCCGCATCCGCCCCATCATCGACCAGGCATTCGAAGACCGCCGACTGCCCGTCGAGCTGCTGCCCGAGGTCGGCGAACTCGGCGCGTTCGGCATGTACATGCACGGATACGGGCTACCCGGCGCATCGGCGGTCGCGTACGGGCTCGTCGCGATGGAGTTCGAGGCGGTCGACTCGGGATTCCGCACCGCGCTGTCGGTGCAGGGGTCGCTCGCGATGGGGGCGATCTACAAGTTCGGCTCGGAGGAGCAGAAGCAGCAGTGGCTGCCCGCGATGGGGCGCGGCGAAGCGATCGGTTTCTTCGGGCTCACCGAACCCCAGGGCGGCTCGGATCCCAACACCATGCTCACCACCGCCCGCCGCGAGGGCGACGAATGGGTGCTCAACGGCAAGAAGCGGTGGATCGGGCTCGCCACCATCGCCTCCGTCGGCGTGATCTGGGCGAAGGACGACGAGGGCGTCGTGCGCGGCTTCGTCGTGCCGACCGACACCCCCGGCTTCCAGGCGACCGCCATCGAGAACAAGCTGTCGATGCGAGCATCGCTGCAGACCGAGATCGAACTCGCCGATGTGCGCCTGCCCGCCGACGCGATGCTGCCCGGCGCCAAGGGGCTGTCGGCGCCGTTCAAGTGCCTGAACGAGGCCCGCTACGGCATCGCCTGGGGAGCGATGGGCGCAGCGCGCGCCTGCCTCGAAGCGGCGGTCGAACGCTCGCAGACGCGAGAGGTGTTCGGTGCCCCGATCGGAGGGAAGCAGCTCATTCAGGGGCAGCTCGCCGACTGCTTCGTCGAGTACGAGAAGGGGCTGCTGCTTGCGCTGCACCTCGGGCGGTTGAAGGATGCGGGGAACCTCTCCTACGGGCAGATCTCGGTCGGCAAGCTCAACAACGTGCGCGAGGCGATCAAGATCGCCTCGGTGTCGCGGTCGATACTCGGCGGCGACGGCATCACGAGCGACTTCCCGGTGATGCGCCACATGGCCAATCTCGAGTCGGTGCGCACCTACGAGGGCACCGACGAGGTGCACCAGCTCGTGATCGGGCGGGAGCTGACGGGCATCGCGGCGTTCGCGTAGGCCCGCGGTCGAGGGTACTCCCGGAAGGGGAGGAGAAACGCGAGAAGCGTGCGCGAGAAAGAGGAAACCACGAGCTCATAAGTTATAGTTGAAATAGAACTAATGGGCTAGTGAAGGGGGTGCGATGCTGCTGTCCATCGACGCAGCGAGCGACCGCCCCATCTACGAGCAGATCATCGACGGGGTGCGTCGGTCCGCAGTGAGGGGTGAGCTGCGCGTCGGCGAGAAACTGCCTCCCGCGAGCGAGGTCGCGATCGGCCTCGGAATCAACAAGCACACGGTGCTGCGCGCGTACCAAGCGCTGAGAGATGAAGGGCTCATCGACCTGCGTCGCGGCCGTGGCGCCGTGGCCACCCCGGCTCTGACAGTGGTGGCAGAGCTGGGAGCCGAGGTCGAGGCTCTCGTGGAGCGCGCGGCCTCGCGCGGCATCGGCCGGGGCATGCTCGCCGCGATGATCGAGGGTGCCGACCCGCCTCAGACGGAAAAAGGGCCGACCCCGGCGCAACGAGAACACGACACGGAGGAGCGGCATGAACGGTGACAGGAACGG
The DNA here is from genome assembly GCA_040392345.1 of Leucobacter soli. GTDB lineage: Bacteria > Actinomycetota > Actinomycetes > Actinomycetales > Microbacteriaceae > Leucobacter > Leucobacter soli_B. Next base: position 6,087 of record JBEBWI010000067.1, read on the forward strand.
CGGCGCGAATTCCGCTGAGAACCGCGCGACGCCGCTGCGCTCCGACCCGTTGGGGGGCTTGGGCAGCGTGCAGAGAATCGAGCTCGCCCGCGCGAAGCGGGCGGCACGGTGGGTGGGGCTGATCCTGCCGCTGGTGCTGCTCACGGTAGGTCTCGCGCTCGCAATCGTCTGGATGCCGCGCATGCCCGACCCGGCCGCGACGCACTGGGGAGGCGGCGGCGGCCCCGACGGCTTCGGCTCGCCCTGGACCTACGTGTGGTTGCTGATCGGCGTCGGCTACGGCATCGTGCTCTTGATGTGGGCCATGGTCGCGTTCAGCGCGCGCATGAAGGCGGGTGGCGAGCCCTTGCCGTTGTGGTCATCGTTCCAGCGCTTCCTCGCTGCTTTCGGCGGCGGCTTCGCCCTCTTCGCGCTCGCCACCAATCTCGGCTCGATGCTCGCCCAGCTCGACCTCGCGAACGCCGCCGAGGCCCCCGGCATCGGCGGAATCATGGCGGTCGCCTTCGCGCTGTGGGCACTGGGCACCGCGCTGGGGTGGTTCGCGCAGCCGCGTCTCGAGATCAGACGGGCCTCGTCGGGCGGGGCCGCGCCTCTGCCGCTCGCCGATTCCGAGCGGGCGGTCTGGTTCGGTGAGGTGCGCCCCTCGCGGGCGTTCCTGTGGATCATCGGTGTCGCGCTGCTGGTGCTGGTCGGGTCGACGGTGTGGGTCTTCTGGGTCCCGGTGCCGGCCGGCGAGCAGACCGCCGCTGCGGCGACTCGAGCGCTGATGGTGTTCTCCGTGCTGCTCGTCGTGCTGCTCGCGGCCACGAGCAGCTGGTTCCGCGTGCGCATCGATGAGCGCGGGCTCGAGGCGCGCTCGGCGCTGGGGCTGCCGGTTTTCCGGCTTCCCGCAGCTGAGGTGCGGAGCGTCGAGGCAGCGCGCATCGAGCCGCTCACCGAGTTCGGCGGCTGGGGGTTGCGCTGGTGGCCGGGCCGTTTCGGCATCGTCATGCGCGCCGGCGAGGCCGTCGTCGCGACGCGCATCGACGGCCGCGTGTTCGCCATCACCGTCGATGATGCAGACACCGCGGCTGCGCTGCTCGCCGCGGTGGCGGCCGTTGCGCGCGAACCCGGGCTCGAAGGCGCCGCGCCGCGCTCGGAGGCGTCGACATGGAGTGGACCGAGAACGGAAGGAGAACGGTGATGAGTGACGCGCACTTCGAACATCCGGCGGCAGATGGCGGCGGTGCCGCGCCCCTCGCGGGTGGGCCCGTTTCGGATATCACGGGGGTGGATCGCGCGGCGTCGCCGCGCCCCGACCGGCTCGCGGTGGTGCCGTGGGGCGCGGTGTCGGTGTTCGTCGTCGTCTCGTTCGGGCTGGCGTGGATCGTTTCGTTGCCGCTCTGGTTGACCGGCGGCGCGGAATCGCCGGCCTACGCGCTGCTGATCTCCGTGCTCGGGTCAGCGATGATGTTCACGCCGGCACTCGCGGTGCTCGTCGTCGTGCTGCTGATGCGGGTGCCCCGAGGCGAGCGGTTGCGCTTCCTCGGCATATGGCCGCTGAGGCCTGCCCGACGCGTCGTGTGGTTCATCGTCGGCGCCGCGTTCGTGCCGCCGTTGGTCGTCGCCCTGGTGGCGCTGGTGTCGGGGCTGCTGGGCCTCGTGCGTCTCGACCTGGTGAACTTCTCGGGATTCGCGGAGATGCTCGAAGCTCAACTCGTGGGCCTCGACCCCGCGCTTGCATCGACGATGCCGCCCGTCGGGTTGATCGTCGCGTTGCAGCTGCTGTCGATTCCGCTCGGCGCGGTGATCAACTCGCTCTTCGCGTTCGGCGAAGAGGTCGGGTGGCGCGGCTGGCTGCTGCCGGCACTGCTACCGCTCGGCACCTGGCCCGCGCTCATCGTCTCGGGTGTCATCTGGGGCCTCTGGCATTCGCCCCTGATCCTGCTGGGCTACAACTTCGGCTACACCGACTGGCGGGGCGTCGCGCTCATGGTCGGGGGCTGCGTCGCCTGGGGCGTGCTCTTCGGCTGGGCGCGGCTGCGTTCGGCTTCTGTGTGGCCCGTGGTCGTCGGGCACGGCGCACTGAACGCCGCGGGCAGCCTCGTCGTGCTGCTCGCAGCGGCCGGCCAGACGGTGGACATGGGGGTGGTGGGGCCGCTCGGCTTCGTCGCGTGGGCGGTGATCGCCGTCGCCGTCGTGGTGCTCGTGCTCTCCGGGCAGTTCAGCAAGCAGCCCGAACTCGCCGCGCGGCGGGGCTAGGCGATCGCCGAGCGGTCGAACGGGTCGAGGCTGATGCCGCGCTCGAGTACCGCGCGCGACCACTCGCGGGCCGAGTGCAGACTGTGGTCCCGATAGTTGCCGCAGCTCTTCGCATCGGTGCCGGGCACGTCGTCCCAGGTGATGCGCTCCGCGATGTCTTCGAGCGACGCCTTGATCGCGGCGGCCACCTCGACCGGCGTCGGCTCGCCCCACACGATCAGGTGGAATCCGGTGCGGCACCCGAACGGCGAGATGTCGATGACGCCGTCGAGGCGGGTGCGCAGCAAGCCTGCGATGGTGTGCTCGATCGTGTGCAGCCCGGCCGTCGGAATCTCGCCCTCGTTCGGCTGCACCAGTCGAATGTCGTAGTTCGTGATCGCGTCGCCTCGGGGCCCGTGCTCGACCGCGATCTTGCGCACGTACGGTGCGCGCACCAGGGTGTGGTCGAGCGCGAAGCTCTCTACCTCTGCAAGTTCGACGTCGCTCATCGCTGCTCCTCGTGCTTCGTGGGTGGGTTGCGGTTGCGGTTGCGCACCGCGCCCGCCAAACGTTCCACGGCCTCGCCCGTACCGGCTGCAGTGCAGCGGGCCGAGCGGGGGCAGGCGCCCCACGGCGCGGATCGGTGTGCGGCTTCTACGCTACGCGATCCACTGGGGAGAACGGGTGCAGGTTACGCCGCGGTGCGGGTCAGCGCGATGCTGGCGCTGCGACCGTCGCGATCGACCTGCACGTTCCAGCCGTCGCGGGCGAGCGCATCGAGATCGGTGCGGGCCGCGTCGAGACGGTCGGTCTCGACCACGTAGAGGGTGCGGCCGGCCGAGCGGTACACGGCGCGGTGCTGCGCCCACTCGGGCACGTGGGGGCCGTCGCCGTCGCCGAGGGCGTGGTACGGGGTTCGAAGTGCGGTGATGTTCGTCATGATGAATCCTTTCGGGCACGCGTTCATTGCGTGCTGCAAATGTTGTGCCTTTCGGCAGATTGTGGACCGCGAAGGCAGCCGGCGAGTAAACGCCGGGTGGCGATCCGAGCCTGCTCAATGAACGATGAGCGGCGTGCTGAGCGCGAAGAAAAATGGAGTAGAGATCGGCGGCTGCGATGGCCTGCGGATCAAGATTTACGTGCTCAGCCTTTCATAATACACGGATGTGTCGAGAATTGCTAGACTCGAATGCTTGGGCGGTCTGCGGCGTTGGCCGGAAGCGGGTGTTCTGCACCCTTCGGCGAGTGCCTGCGCGTGCCCGCGAGGGTGACAGTCGGCGTACGGCCGTCTCCACATCTGCGAGTCTTGAGGAGGTGCCGCATGGCCGAGAGAGCACTGCTGGTGTTCGCGCACAGCGACGAGGCGACCACGTTCGCCGCGGCCGGAGTGCCGCACCTGCTCACCGGAGTCGGCAAGGTGAACGCCGCCCTGGGGCTCGCCGACGCCATCATGCAGGCCGGGCCGAACCGTCCCGACCGTGTCGTGGTGCTCGGCACCGCGGGCGTGGTCGGCGAGGGGCCCTCGCTCGACACCGTCTATCAGATCGCGGCCGCCGTGCAGCACGACTTCTCGCTGCCGTCGCCCCGAATCGAGCCGTCTGGGCTGATCATCGCCGAGACCGCCGTGATCGCGACCGGCGACGTGTTCGTGAAGGACGACGAGCAGCGGCGGCTGATCTCCGAGCTCGGCGCCACGCTCGTCGACATGGAGACCTACGCGTACGCTACGGTGTGCGCACGCCTGGGCGTGCCCCTGCAGGTGTTCAAGGCCCCGTCGGACTTCGCCGACAGTTCGACCACCGACGAGGAATGGGACACCGTGGTGTTCACGAAGAGCGACCAGCTGTTCGCCTTCGCCGAGGCTCGCCTGCCCGAACTGCTGAGGTAGTCGGCGGGGCCTTCGTCGGGCTGGCTTGCCGGCCTGCGCCTGCACCCGCACCCGCACGCGCACGCGAGCCATCGCGGTGCGTCGAGTGAACGCAGAAGACAGGTCGGGTGGGTCGTCTGCGTTCTTTCGACGACCCCTCGCCTCAGGCGATGACCCCGTGCCCGAGGTGCCAACCCCTGGCTCGACGTGCCGACCACTCGCTCGAAGCGACGGCCACTCGTGCAGAGCGAGGCGGCGGAGAGGTTGAAGCCGGGCGCGCACATCACCTGGCGGGCTTTCGACGGGTGGGGTAAGCTGTTTTCGACAAGCGAAAGAGATTTCGCAAAGCGAAAACAATGCTTCACCGTGAAGGAGTGGCGGATGATCGACAAGACAGTGGCCTCGGTCGAGGAGGCCGTGGCCGGAATCACTGACGGTTCGACCGTCATGATCGGCGGATTCGGCCGCGCGGGCCAGCCGGTCGAGCTCATCGATGCGCTGATCGAGCATGGTGCGGGCGACCTCACGATCGTGAACAACAACGCGGGCAACGGCGACACCGGCCTCGCCGCGCTGCTCGCGAAGCGTCGCGTGAAGAAGATCATCTGCTCCTTTCCGCGCCAATCCGACTCCTGGGTCTTCGACGGTCTCTACCGCGAGGGCGCGATCGAGCTCGAGCTGGTGCCGCAGGGCAACCTCGCCGAGCGCATTCGCGCGGCGGGAGCGGGCATCGGGGCGTTCTACACGCCCACCGGCTACGGCACCCAGCTCGCCGAGGGCAAGGAGACCCGCGAGATCGCAGGCCGCCCCTACGTACTCGAGTACCCGATCCACGCGGATTTCGCGCTGGTGAGCGCGCTGCGAGCCGACCGCTGGGGCAACGTCGTGTACCGCGAGACCGCGCGCAACTTCGGGCCGATCATGGCGACCGCTGCGAAGACCACCGTCGTGCAGGTGGACGAGCTCGTCGAGTTGGGCGGCCTAGATCCCGAGACGGTCGTGACCCCCGGCATCTTCGTGGATCGCGTCGTCGCCGTGGGTGAGCGACCGTGGCTGCGCCAGGGGGCGTTCGTGGGCGGTGTGGATCTGGAAGGTCTGCCGCTCGAGATCAGCGCGACCGAAGCAGGGGAGAAGAACTGATGACCGCAACCACTCGTATCAGCCGCAACGATCTCGCCGCACGCATCGCCGCTGACATTCCCGAAGGCTCATATGTAAACCTTGGCATCGGCGCTCCCACGCTGGTCGCCAACTACTTGCCAGCTGATCAGGAGATCATCTTGCATACCGAGAACGGCATGCTCGGCATGGGGGAGGCTCCGGCGACCGGTCTCGTCGACCCCGACCTCATCAACGCGGGCAAGCAGGCCGTCACGGCGCTCGCCGGAGCCGCCTATTTCCACCACGCGGATTCCTTCGGCATGATGCGTGGCGGGCATCTCGACGTCTGCGTGCTCGGGGCGTTTCAGGTGTCGGCTGCGGGCGACCTTGCGAACTGGTCGACGGGAGCGCCGGGCGCGATTCCTGCGGTCGGCGGCGCGATGGATCTCGCGATCGGGGCGAAGGACGTTTACGTGATGACCGATCTGCTGACGAAGCAGGGCGAGTCGAAGCTGGTGGCGGATTGCAGCTACCCGCTGACCGGCGTCGGATGCGTGTCGCGGGTCTACACCGATCACGCAGTCTTCGACGTGACAGCGGACGGGTTCTCGGTGCGCGAGTTGTTCGGCGACAACACCGTTGCCGGGCTCGAAGAGCTCACCGGGTTGAAGCTCATCGACGGTACGAAGCAGTAGGGAGAGGGATCGTGGCAGGCACATACATTTACGATGCGGTGCGCACACCGTTCGGTCGCGCGGCAGGCGCGCTCTCGGCGGTGCGCCCCGATGATCTCGCGGCTGTCGTCATGCGAGCGGTGGTCGAGCGCAACGACGTCGACCCGGTGCGCATCGAAGACGTGATCTTCGGTGATGCCAACCAGGCCGGTGAGGACAACCGCAACGTGGCTCGCTTCGGCGCATTGCTCGCCGGGTTCCCGACCTCGGTCACGGGTGTCACCGTCAACCGCCTGTGCGCGTCTTCCGTCGAGGCGGTGATTCAGGGCTCGCGCGCGATCGAGTCGGGCGACGCCGAGATCATCCTCGCCGGCGGGGTGGAATCGATGAGTCGGGCGCCGTTCGTCATCGAGAAGTCGGGCAAGCCCTGGCCGGCGGTCGGCAACCAGACCGTGTGGAACACCTCGATCGGGTGGCGCATGGTCAACCGGGCGCTGCCGAAGCACTGGACGATCTCGAACGGCGAATCCGCCGAGAAGATCGCCGGTGAATGGGGCATCACCCGCGAGGCGCAGGACGAGTTCGCTGTTCGCTCGCACCGGCTCGCCGCCGAGGCCTGGGCTGCGGGATACTACGATGCCGAGATCGTGCAGGTCGAGGGGCACGAACTGGCGCGCGACGAGGGGATCCGCGACGACACCTCCGTCGAGAAGCTCGCGGGGCTTCGGGCACTCTTCGCTTCCGATGGCACCGGCACGGTGACCGCCGGCAACTCCTCCTCGATCAACGACGGCGCCTCCGCGGTGCTGCTCGGCGCCGAGGGTGCGTTGCCGGGGGAGCCGCTCGCACGCATCACCGGCCGTGCTGCGCACGGTGTCGATCCCGAGGATTTCCCTATCGCTCCCATCGAGGCGGTGAACAAAGCGCTCGCCCGCGCGGGCCGCACCTGGGCCGATGTCGATTTCGTCGAGCTGAACGAGGCATTCGCTTCGCAAAGCCTCGCCTGTCTTGCGGGCTGGCCCGATCTCGATCCCGAGAAGCTCAATGTTCACGGCGGCGCGATCGCGATCGGCCATCCACTGGGTGCGTCGGGTGGGCGGATCATCGGGCACGCGGCTCACGAGCTCAAGCGTCGCGGCGGGCGGGTGGCGGTTGCGACGATCTGTATCGGCGTGGGGCAGGGTCTCGCAGTGGTGATCGAGCGCTGACCGCTCGTCTTGGGCGGTCGCCACGGATAGAGTTGGCCCGTGAAAGCGAACGGTGAGGGGCAGGCAGAGGCATCCGCCGACTTCGTGCAGTCGTTGGCCAGGGGGCTGGCGGTGATTCGCGCGTTCGATGCGGATCACGCCGCGCTCAGCCTCAGTGACGTGGCCCGTCGTGCAGCGATTCCGGCGGCCGCGGCGCGCAGGTTCTTGCGCACGCTCGAGGCGCTCGGGTATGTGGGTTTCGACGGCAAGATGTTCGCGCTGCGCCCGAGGGTGCTCGAGCTCGGTTACGGATACCTTTCCGCCCTTTCGTTGCCGCAGGTGATGCAGCCGCATCTCGAGCGACTGTCGCACGAGGTGGGCGAGTCGGTCTCGGCCGCCGTGCTGGATGATGGCGAGATCGTCTACGTCGCCCGCGTGCCCACCAGGCGCATCATGAGCGTCTCCATCAACCTCGGAACCAGATTTCCGGCGTGGGCGACGAGCATGGGGCGCGTGCTGCTGGCTGAGTTGCCCGCAGCGGAACGCGGGGTCGTGCTGCGTCAGGCTGTTGCGCTGACCCCGCACACGTTGATCGACGAGGCGGCGTTGCAAGCGGAGCTCGAGCGGGTTCGCGCACAGGGCTGGGCTGCGGTCGACGGAGAGCTCGAGGTGGGGCTGCGCTCGATCGCCGCTCCGGTGCGCGGCCGCGACGGTCGGGTCGCTGCGGCGCTCAACGTCTCGACGAGTTCGAGCCGCGACTCGATGGAGCGGCTCCGGGAGTTTCACCTGCCGTTGCTGTTGGCGACGGCGGAACGCATCGAGGCAGATCTGCGCGCGGTCGAGTCGTAGCTGCAGCCGCTTCTGAGTCTGGGTGCCCCGCCGTGCTCGACGCGTCGATTCGCGATCTGAGCGTGATTCCCGTAAGCTTTTCCGCGGTGACGTGTCCGAGCGGCCGAAGGTGCGACTCTCGAAAAGTCGTGTAGGGTAACCCCCTACCGTGGGTTCAAATCCCACCGTCACCGCCACCGATACCCCCTGCGAAAGCAGGGGGTATCGCATTTCCGGCGGGCTCGTTG
>JBEBWI010000068.1:0-13917 GCA_040392345.1 Leucobacter soli
TCAAGAACTACGCGAACTTCAAGGGCCGCGCCTCGCGCAGCGAGTACTGGTGGGCGCAGCTGTTCCTGGTGCTCCTCCAGCTGATCCCGTCGATCCTCTACTTCATCGGCCTCTCGATCACGATCGCCGCGGCCGCCAGCAACATCTCGGTCGATTCGGCGGGCAACGTCACTTCGACGGGCGGTGCGGAAGCCGCCGCAGGCGGCGTGGCACTCCTCATCATCGGGCTGATCCTGCTGATCGTCATCGGCCTCGCCGTGCTCATCCCGTCGCTCGCCATCGCGTGGCGCCGACTGCACGATGCGAACTTCGCGGGCCCGTTCTGGTTCCTCTCGCTCACCTCGGTGGGCAGCATCATCGTGCTCGTCTTCACGGTGCTGCCGTCGCGACCCGAAGGCCGTCGCTTCGACGTCTGAAATCGCACATTCAACGGCTGAGGCCCGGGGCGAAGAATCGCCCCGGGCCTCAGCCGTTCTCAATCGAATATCGATCAGTCGCGCGGCTTCTCGACCATCTCGGTGGTCTCGATCTCGTCACCGATCTGAATGTCGTTGAACTTGCCGAGGCCGATACCGCACTCGAAGTCGGTCTTGACCTCGGTCACGTCGTCCTTGAAGCGACGCAGCGACTCGATGGCGAGGCCGTCGGCCAGCACCACTCCGTCGCGAATCACGCGCGCCTTGGCGTTGCGCGTGATCGTGCCGCTGCGGACGATGACACCCGCGATGTTGCCGAACTTCGAGGAGCGGAACACCTCGCGGATCTCGGCGACACCCGACTGGACCTCTTCGTACTCCGGCTTGAGCATGCCCTTGAGCGAGCTCTCGATGTCATCGAGCGCGTTGTAGATGACGTTGTAGAACCGGATGTCGATGCCCTCGCGCGCAGCGCGCTCGCGGGCCTTGACGTCGGGACGCACATTGAAGCCGATGACGATGGCGTTGTCGATCGTCGCCAGGTCGACATCGCTCTCCGTGATCGCGCCGACACCGCGGTGCAGGATGCGCAGCTGCACCGAGTCGTCGACCTCGATCTTCATGAGCGACTCCTCGAGCGCCTCCACGGCACCCGACACGTCGCCCTTGATGATGAGGTTGAGCGACTCGACCTTGCCGTCCTCCAGCGCCTTCGTGAAGTCCTCGAGGCTGATGCGCTTGCGGGCCTTCGCCAGCTGTGCATTGCGCTCGACCGCTTCACGCTTCTCGGCGATCTGACGTGCCGTGCGATCCTCGTCGACGACGATGAAGTTGTCGCCCGCTCGCGGCACGCTCGACAGACCCTGCACGAGCACCGGGCGAGACGGCAGCGCCTCCTCGACGGCGTCGCCGTTCTCATCGATCATCGCGCGCACGCGGCCGTAGGCGGTGCCCGCCACGATCGCGTCGCCGACCCGCAGAGTACCCGACTGGATGAGCACGGTCGCGACCGAGCCGCGACCCTTGTCGAGCTTCGCCTCGATGGCGACACCGCGAGCGTTCTTGTCGGGGTTCGCGCGCAGGTCGAGACCCGCGTCTGCGGTCAGCAGCACGGCGTCGAGCAGCTCGGTGATGCCGATGTTGTTCTTCGCCGAGACGTCGACGAACATGACGTCGCCGCCCCACTCCTCGGCCACGAGGCCGAACTCGGTGAGCTGCTGGCGCACCTTGTCGGGGCTCGCGCCCTCCTTGTCGATCTTGTTCACCGCGACCACGATCGGCACGTTCGCCGCCTGGGCGTGGTTCAGCGCCTCGACCGTCTGCGGCATGATGCCGTCGTCGGCTGCGACCACGAGGATCGCGAGGTCGGTGACCTGCGCACCACGGGCACGCATGGCGGTGAACGCCTCGTGACCCGGGGTATCGATGAAGGTCAGCGCGCGGTCGATGCCCTCGTGCTCGGTGTGCACCTGGTACGCACCGATGTGCTGCGTGATGCCGCCGGCCTCGCCGCCGCCCACGTTCGCCTTGCGGATCGCGTCGAGCAGTCGGGTCTTACCGTGATCGACGTGACCCATGACGGTGACCACCGGCGGGCGGGCGTCGAGCACGTCGTCGCCCTCGTCCTCGAGCTCGCCCTCGATGTCGATGTCGAAGCCCTCGAGCAGCTCGCGGTCCTCGTCCTCGGGAGAGACGATCTGCACCTTGTAACCGAGCTCCTCACCGAGGATCTGGAACGTCGCCTCGTCGAGCGACTCAGTGGCGGTCGCCATCTCACCGAGATGGAACAGCACGGTCACCAGGTTCGATGCACTGGTGTTGATCTTGTCTGCGAAGTCGCTGAGCGATGCGCCACGACGCAGGCGGATCGGAGTGGAACCGTCACCGCGGGGTACGCTCACGCCGCCGAGCGACGGGGCCTCCCGCATCTCGAATTCTGCCCGCTTCGCCCGCTTCGACTTGCGCGCCTTGCTCTTCGAGCCGCCGCGACCGAACGCGCCGGCCGTACCCGCACCGCGACCACCGCGGCCGCGACCGGCGAAACCGCCACCCGGGCGTGGAGCACCGAAACCACTGCCCGCGGTACCGGGAGCACCGCCACCCGCACCCGGACGACCGCCGCCGGGACGCGCACCGGCGCCGCCCGGACGACCGGGACCGCCGGGGCGACCGGCGCCTGCTGCACCGGGCTGAGGCCTGGGCGCAGGTCGCGGGATGTTGCCCGGGTTCGGCCGGTTGCGGCCCATGCCCTGACTCGGAGCGAACGGGTTGTTGCCCGGACGCGGCGGGCGGGGAATACCCATTCCCTGGCTGCTGGCGAACGGGTTGTTGCCCGGACGCGGGGCGCCCGGCTTCGGACCCGGCTTCGAGGCCGCGTCACCCGGCTTCGCAGCACCGGGCTTCGCCGGAGCCGCAGCGGGCTTCTCAGCCGGCGCCGAAGCGGCCGGAGTCGGAACCTCGGGAGTGCTCGGCTTCGCCGGAGCCGCTTCAACGGCAGGCTCGACGGCCGGGGGCTTGGGGCCGGGCCTCGGGCCGGGCTTCACAGCCGGCTTCGCAACACCGGGCTTCGCCGGAGCCGCCGTCGGCGCGCCGTCTTCCTTCGGCTTCGTTACGCCTTCCGCCTCAAGGGCGGCCTTGACCTTGCGCGCCACTGGCGGCGCAACTGCCGACGAACTCGCCTTGACGAATTCGCCCATGTCTTTCAGCTTGGCCAGTACGACCTTGCTATCCACACCGAGTTCTGCAGCGATCTCGTGTACGCGTGGGTTTGCCACTTTTCTCCTGTCTGGGTTCACGCCAGACAGGCGAGAACCATATTTATCGGACGGGCCTCATTTTGAGCCGCTCATTAGTTGTCCATGAGTGTTTCTAGCCTGTTCTCTAAGGGGCTGGAATCGGGCTTCCCCGATGCCTTCAGTGCACGCGCGAAGGCTCCGCGCGACACTGCGGTCTCCAGGCACTTCGTCGTGGGATGCACCCACGCGCCGCGACCTGGAAGTACGGCACGGTCGTCGGGTATCAGCCGACCCTCGTGCAGCACGACTCGGAGGAGATCGTCCCGCGGCGCCTTACGGCGACACGCTACGCACGTCCGAACCGGATCCATCTTACCAGTACTCGTTTCACCTTGTTGGGCGGGAACTCAGGGAGGCCATGAACGTTCACCGCAGCCGCAGTAGCGACTCCGGTGAACGCGCAAGGATTGATGCCAGACTCAATCATTCATGACCTGGCGCACAGCGCCACCGCGAATCACGCGAATACACGATGTGTCTTCTTCCAAGCGATCCGCGCTGGTTGGATCCTGCAATCCAGACATCCCGCGTCGCGCTCGTGAGCGCTCCGCAGGATGCGCAAAGACTGATATCCGACTCAATCATTCATGATTGAGTCTGGTTGGATATCAATCTTTGCGCCCGTCAGCTTCGCGGCGAGACGAGCGTTCTGCCCCTCCTTGCCGATCGCGAGCGACAGCTGGAAATCGGGCACCAGCGCGCGCACCTGCTTGAGCGACTCGTTCAGCATGAAGACATCCGTGACCTTCGCAGGCGACAGCGCATTCGCGACGAACTTCGGAAGCTCCGGCGAATAGTCGACGATATCGATCTTCTCCTCGCCCAACTCGCTCATCACCGCACGCACACGACGCCCCATCTCGCCGATGCAGGTGCCCTTCGCATTGATGCCGGGCTGGTGGGCGCGAACAGCGACCTTGCTTCGATGCCCCGCCTCGCGCGCGAGCGCCACGATCTCCACGATTCCCGCGGACAGCTCGGGCACCTCGAGTTCGAACAGGCGGCGCACCAACCCGGGGTGCGTGCGCGAGACCGTGATCTGCGGGCCCTTCAGCCCCTTCGAGACGCTCGTCACGAACACTCGCAAGCGCGTGCCGTGTGCGTAGCTCTCGCCGGGGATCTGCTCTTCAGGAGGCATGATCGCCTCGAGCTCGCCGAGATCGATGTGCACCATTCGCGGGTTCGGGCCCTGCTGCACGACGCCCGAGACGATCTGCCCCTCTTTGTCCTTGAACTGGCCGAGCACCGCATCATCGGTCAGATCGCGCAGCCGCTGGTTGATGACCTGCTTGGCGGCGTTCGCGCCGATGCGGCCGAACTCCTCGGTGGAGACGACGGCCTCGCCGATCACGGCTCCGTTCTCGTCGAGTTCGGGCACGAGCACCGTGATGTCGCCGCTCTTGCGGTCGAGGCTGACTCGCACCTCGTCATCGGCGGGCTCGGGTTTGCCGAGGTTGACGATGTGCTTGATGTATGCCGAGTGGATCGCCTGCTCGATGATCTCCGCGAGTTCCTCGAAGGGGATCTCCTTCTCGCGTTCAAGCCCCCGAAGCATGGCGAGATCGATTTTCACAGTGGCCTCCATCTATTCAGCTGTCAGATTCCGCTCGCGCGGATCAGTCGCCCAGAATACCCCAGGAAGCCGCGATCCGCACCTCGCGACGGCGAAGCGGCCTCACCGGGCAACGGTATACCCGCGCAGCCGAACGGCCGGGGAGTGCAGGCGTCGTCACCAACGCGCGTTCGTGACGCTGCACGCGGACTCCGCGGTCACCATGATCACGGTCTCGTTCGCCCAGACTTCGAGCGCCCTCGCCTCCGCGTCGACCGCGCGGTACCGCTGCAGCGAGTCGCCTCGTGCGAGAGAGAGTATCTCGTAGATCGACCAACCCTGTTCCTGCCAATGCGACGCGAGCTTGTCCGCATCGCCCTGCGAGCCTTCCGGGACCTCGCGCTTCAAGGTGAGGTGGGAGAACCAGCCGTCGAAGACTCTGCCGGTGACCCCGATCACGGTGCAGTCGCCAGTGGGCATCCTGTGTTTGAGAGGGTCGACGAGTTCCTCCCAGCTACGCTCCGGATGCTCCACCGCACGCCAGCCGTCTTGCTCCCCGAGCACCTCCCGCGCCTCCTCGAGCTTTCCGAACACCCATTTCTCTCGTTCGGGAAGCTTCACCGCCATCAGTACGCTGGGATCCTCGCTGAGCCGCATGTCACGCACGCGCACGCCGCCCAGCTCTCCGTCGAACGGCGCGTCACGTGTGTACGCGGGGTCCATGTACGCGTTGAGCAGCGTATTGGGTCCGCACCCGGACATCGCGACGACGACCATCAGCACTCCCAGCAGGATGAGCCAGCCCAACCGACGCATTCGTTTCGTTCTCATTCCACTCCTCTCATCGCCGCGACCCCCAGGCCCGCACCAATTCGCACATCCGCGCGAGCGAGCACCTCCGAAGTCCGCGGCTCAGGTGGTTCCGGCAAGGCGACACGAAGCGCCCCGGCGACCTTCTCCGGCAGTCCGATGCTGAGCACCGCCGCATTCCACTGCGACTGCGTGCCGAAATCGAGATACCCCTGCCCCGAAGAAGCATTCGTGCCCAGCGGACCCCGATCCCCGCTTCCCGAAGCCGAGTGACCGTCGGTTGCGCGCAGCACGCCGAGGCCTTCGGAAGAGAAGAGATAGGCCCCGTGTATCGCGCTGCCGCCCGCGAGCACCGATTCCGGATTGGGCTGCGCCCTGCCCGAGAGCCCTGCGCCGAATGGCGCGATCCCATCGCCGGCAGCCATAGTGCTGTAGATCTGCGGCCTGCCGGAGGAGTCGCGCGCCACGAGCAGATCCTCCAAAGCCACCACACGCCCGGAATCCAGCCCGGCAGAGCCCAGCATGGTGAACGAGCGCACCGGGTACCGGGTCAGCATGAGCGCATTCGCCGCGGTCGGTGTGCCATAGGAGTGCGCGATCACACCGACTTCCTGCTGAGCACCGCTGTGCAGGTGCGACGCCGCGGCCCCGTCGAGTTCGAGGGCGAGCCGGCGGGCACCGTCACGCGCGGCATCGGGCCCGAGCACCGTGACCAGGTTGGGAGTGTCGTAGCCGAGGAACGCCACGACGGCGAGTGCTTCTCCCCCTCGCCCTTCGGATTCCAAAGCCTGTCTCTGAGCGTGCAACATGACGCGGCTCAGCCCGGCCCAGTCGGTGAGCGCACTGTGCGCGTCGCTGAGCATGCCGGGCACGAGCCAGGTCGCGTGCTGGGCGGCATCGAGATCGCCGATCGACACCACCGCCATCGGCACCTCACCGCCCAGGTCGAGCGAGACCACCTGCATCGGCCGCTCCGTCTCCCCACCGGCGCCGACCCGCTTCCGCGCCAACTGCGCGGTCAGGTCTCGTAGCGCCGCGAGACTCTGCGGGCTCAAACGGTCGTGATGCGCGGCATAGTGCGCCATAAGCCGACGATTCGCCCGATCCCGCACTCCGATCGGCAGTCCCGCGAGGTTGCCGATCACCCACGGCACCTCGGCGATGAGCCGTTCCTGAAGCCCGGTCGGCAGCGCCGCCCAGCGCGCCGCCACCACCTCGAGGGCAGGCGGAGCGTGCCAGATGCCCGCGCCGGTCTCCGTGCCGATCAGTCGTACGAGCAACGGGTGGCTCCGTTCCAGAGGCACGGTGTCGTCGCTCAGGCCGTGCAGCTGCCCCGAGATCGCGAACGCCACGCTCTGGCGTCTGGCGGTGGCGCCGCCGCCCGCGGCAACGACGATCTGCCCGATCGCAGTGGAGTCGAGGGAGGTCGCGAGTGCGTGCTCGGCCGCGAGACGCTCATCGGCGAGTCCGACCCACTCGTCGGCGAGCCGCGAGATCCCGTTCGAAGCGACCGCCCACCTCTCGGCGGAAGTCGACCAGCTGAAGCCGTGGAGTTCGCGCAATCGCCACACCTGTTCGGCCGTCTCGGCCTCACCGATGCGCCCGCCCGTGCGCTGAGGCGCCGGCAGGTCACGCGGTGGGCCGAGCCGCCAGTCGTAGTGCGCGACCACACCCACCTCTTCCGCGATCTCGGTGATCGCACGAGACTCTCGACGAATGTCGTCGAGGTACCCGTCGACCTGCGCGACCAGACGCCACGCCCGTCCGTGGATGCGCTCGATCTCATCGGTGAAGCGTTCGAAGGCAGCTTTCCCGTCGGTCGCAGTCCGATCGAGAGAGAGGGCTCCGACCCGGGCGCGCTCCCGGAGCACCCCTGAGATCATGTCGACCCCGAGACCCCGCATCGTCTCCAGCGCCTCGATCGAACGGTCGAGCCCCACCCTGAACTGCGCGACATCGCGCCCGACATCGGCGAGAAAGCGCGCCGCCAGATTCGATTCCTCAGCAGTGCCGTGTATCGGCGAATTCCCGGTCAGTACCTCACCCGCAGAACGCGGAATGCGGCTCATGACTTCGGCCGCCGCGACTGAGCCACCGCATACTCGCCGCGGAACGACTCCGTGAGTTCGCCCTCAAGGTCGTCGCTCTCAGCGCTCAGCTCGGCCGCCGCCCGGCTCGCCGCCACCGCCGCGTCCACGAGCGACGCCCGAGCCGTGCCGACGCCTTCGAGGAACCAGCGCACGCGACCTCCGATCTCGCTGATCGACGGCATCCAGAAACGCGGCACGGGCGTGTTCTCCTCGACCATCACCCGAGCTGCCGATACGAGCGACGCCCTGGCGAGACGCAGCTGTTGCTCTTCGAGCCTGAGATTCTCAGTCATACCGGAATCCTGATCCACCGCACGCCGACCGCTGCGCTTCGTTCCACTCCGCGCCTGCCGCTACACACCGATGCGCGCCGCGATCTGCGTGTCGAGTTCGCGCATGGCCTCCGCCGAGTGCGAGAGGAACAGATGCATCTCGCTGAGCGTCTCGATGACGGCGGTGGCACTCGTGAGGAACTCGCCGAAGGCGGCGGTGAACCGCGGCGAGGCCTGGTCCGTGACGAACCCTGAGGAGACCAGGTTCGCGATCTGGCCCTCCGCGAAGTGCAGTTTCGCCGCGATCTCGTCCTTCACCGCGGAGAGCTGGCTCCCCGCGGACTCCATCTCGCCGTACGACGCCCGTATGTTGGCCATGCGCGCCACCCCTCTCACCTCACGGCCCCGGCGGAGTCGCCGGGTTCAGCCGCTCTGCGATCCATCACACAGGGTTTCGCACTCCCGCGGGCGGGCGCGGCCGAATCTGTGGATAACTCAGGGAAATGTGAGCGGGCGCGCGCCTGTGAGCGGCGATCCTGCGGCTCGACGGCTCGCGAAGCTGCAGTCGTCAGACCCTCTGCCCGGAACGCGGAAGGGGGTGCGGCCCTTCGGCCTCACCCCCTTCCGCCCGCGACGTGACGCGGGACTACGCCCCGAAGAGCGCGGGAACGTCGGCGATGGCGACCTTCTCCTTGGTGCCGGCGGCGCGATCCCAGACCTCGGCGAAACCCTCGACCGCGTCGCGGCCGACCACCACCACGCGCGGCACGCCGATGAGTTCGGCGTCGCCGAACTTGACACCGGGCGAGAGCTTCGCGCGATCGTCGAAGAGCACCTCGACACCCGCGGCGTCGAGCGTGCCCGCGAGCGACTCGGCGATCTCGTGAATCGCCGAGTCTTTACCGGTCGCGACCAGGTGCACGTCGAAGGGGGCGATCGCTCGCGGCCATGCGAGCCCGCGGTCATCGTGGTGCAGTTCAGCGAGAATCGCGAGAATGCGGGTGACGCCGATGCCGTAGGAACCCATCGTCACGGTGACGAGCTTGCCCTGATCGTTGAGCACCTGCAGCCCGAGCGCCTCGGCGTACTTGCGGCCGAGCTGGAACACGTGGCCGATCTCCATGCCGCGCGCCGTCTCGATGGGGCCCGAGCCGTCGGGAGCGGGATCGCCGTCGCGCACCGACGCGATATCGACCACGCCGTCGGCGGTGAAGTCGCGCCCCGCGACGAGGTGGGCGACGTGCTTCTCGTGCTCGTTCGCGCCGGTCACCCAAGAGGTGCCCTCGACCACGCGCGGGTCGAGCAGGTAACGGATGCCGCTGGGGCTCTGCTCCCCGAGCGCGGGGGCGCCGGCCGCGCCCGGGCCGATGTAGCCCTTGACCAGCAACGGGTGCTTCTCGAAGTCGGCGGGGGTCGCCGGCTCCACCTCGGCGCCCGAGAAGGCCACCTCGGCGCGCTTCAGGTCGGCATCGCGGTCGCCGGGAATGCCGACGACGACGATCTCGCGCGAGCCATCGGGGTGGGTCAGCGCGAGGACGACGTTCTTGAGGGTGTCGGCCGCGATCCACTCGCGACCGTCTGCGCGGGGCAGCACCGCGTTGGTGTGCGCCACGAGCGTCTCGATGGTCGGGGTCTCGGGCGAGTCGTAGACGACCGCCTCGGGCTGTCCCTCGATGGCCAGCGGCGCAGGCGCGGGCGTGACGTACGCCTCGACGTTCGCGGCGTACCCGCCGGAGGAGCGCACGAAAGTGTCCTCGCCGATCGCGGTCGGCAGCAGGAACTCCTCGCTCTTCGAGCCGCCCATCGCGCCGGCGTCGGCCGAGACGATGACGTACTCGAGACCCAGCCGGGTGAAGATGCGCTCGTACGCGTCGCGCTGCGCCTGGTAGCTCGCATCGAGCCCCTCGTCGGTGGCGTCGAACGAGTACGCGTCCTTCATCGTGAACTCTCGACCGCGCAGCAGGCCGGCGCGCGGGCGCGCCTCATCGCGGTACTTGTCCTGAATCTGGTAGATCGTGAGCGGCAGGTCCTTGTACGACGAGACGATGTCCTTCACGAGCAGCGTGAAGGCCTCCTCGTGCGTGGGTGCCAGCAGGTAGTCGGCGCCGTGGCGATCCTGCAGGCGGAAGAGCGCGTCGCCGTACTCGTCCCACCGACCCGTCGCCTCGTAGGGCTCGCGCGGCAGCAGCGCCGGGAAGTGCACCTCGTGCGCGCCGGCCGCGGCCATCTCCTCGCGCACGATCTGCTCGAGCTTCGCCTTGACGCGCAGCCCGAGCGGCAGCCAGGCGAACACACCGGGCGCCTGGCGCCGGATGTAGCCGGCGCGCACCAGCAACCTGTGGCTCGCGACCTCGGCATCGGCCGGGTCTTCGCGAAGCGTCTTCAGAAAATAGTTCGAGAGGCGTGTCAACACGGTACCCATCGTAGTATCCGAGCGCACCGCACCGGTCACCGCAGCAGGTGCTCCGTCGGCGCGAACTCTAAGCTTGGGGCATGCCGACTCCTGCCAACGCGACGCTGCAGCGGCTGCGCTGGCTCGCACCGGCCGCGGTGCTCGCGCTCGCGGCGGTGCTGCGGTTCTGGGCGCTCTCACGGCCGGACTCGCTCGTGTTCGACGAGCTCTACTATGTGCGCGACGCAGTGAGCCAGCTCGCGAACGGCTTCCCCACGACCTGGCCCGACGACGACCCGGCGTTCGGCGGCGAGCGCTCGCGGCTCTTCAGCGACCAGGCGAGCACGATCGCGCACCCGCCGCTCGGGAAGTGGCTGATCGGGCTCGGCATCCTGATGTTCGGCGCCGACTCGGGGTGGGGGTGGCGCTCGGCCGTGGCGTTCTTCGGGGTCGCGACCGTCGCGGTGACGATGCTGCTCGGGTGGCAGATGACGCGCAGCCTCTGGGTCGCGAGCGCGGCGGGGTTGCTGCTCGCGGTCGACGGGGTGCACGTCGTGCTGACACGGGTGGCGCTGCTCGACGGCTTTCTCGCGTTCTTCGTGGCGCTCGGCGCCCTGTTCGTGTGGCTCGATTTGCGGCACGGGCCGCCGGGGCGCGGTGGACCGGGCGGTCTCGGGGCGATCCTGTGGCACAGGCCCTGGGCGCTCGCGGCGGGTGCGACCTTCGGCGCGGCCGCCGCGGTGAAGTGGTCGGGACTCTACCCCCTCGTCTTCTTCGGGCTGCTGGTCGTCGCCGTCGACGTGTCGCGGCGGGTTCGCCTCGGCGTACGCAGGCCCATCGTCGGGGGTGCGCTGCAGGCGCTCGTCTCGTTCGCGCTGGTGGTGCCGGTCGCAATGCTCGCCTATGTGGCTTCGTGGGCGGGGTGGATCGCGACTACCGGCGGGCAGGCCCGCGAACCGGGCGCCCCCTGGTGGGTCTCGTTGTGGCGCTGGCACGTCGAGGCGTGGGAATGGCACTCGACGCTCTCGGCCCCGCACCCCTACCAGGCGAATCCGCTGACCTGGCCGTTGGCGCTGCGACCGACCGCCATGTACGAGGTCTCGTGGCCCGCGGGCGCCGACTGCGAGTGGGCGAGCGGCTGCGCAGCTGCGATCTCACCGCTGCCGAACGCCCTGGTCACGTGGGGCGGAGTGGCGGCGCTGCTCGTGCTCGCGTGGGCGGTCGGGCGCGGCCTGTGGCGGTCGGGCACGATGCTGTCGCAGGGACTTCGCCGGGCGCCGGCACGCGCGCTGCCGGGCTCGCAGGGCACGATTGGCCGTGCCGGTTCCGCCGCCTCCGCCGATTCGAGCAGCCTGGCACTGCTGGTATCGGCCTTCGTGCTGGCCGGGTATCTCTCGGGATGGCTGCCCTGGGTGCTGACCCTCTCACGGTCGGCCGTGTTCCAGTTCTACGCGGTGGTGCTGACCCCGTTCGCGGCGCTCGCGCTCGCACTGGTGCTGGGCTCGCTAGCCCAGAGACCGGGCAAGCCACCCGCGTGGAGCATCGCGGGCATCGCCGGCCTCCGCCTGGATCCCTCACCCGACGCGGTGCAGGGGCGGCGCATCGCCGTCGGCATCTTCCTCGCAGCATCGGTCGTGCTCGCGGTGCTCTTCTTCCCCGTGTGGGCCGGAACCCCGGTGGCCGAGTGGTTCTGGCGAGCCCACCTCTGGCTGCCCGGCTGGCGCTGACCTCTTGCGGCGCCGCTCCCTGCCCTGACCCGCCGTCGCGCCGAACCGCATAGGCCGGACTCGAGCCGGCGACGCTAGAGCAATCGACGAGCCAGCGCCCAGGCGGTGAGCTCGTTGCGGTTCGAGAGCTGCAGCTTTCTCAGCACGCTCGACACGTGCGTCTCGATCGTCTTCACCGAGAGAAAGAGCTCTGAGGCGACTTCCTTGTACGTGTAGCCCCTGGCGATCATGCGCATCACCTCCTGCTCGCGAGCGGAGAGCCGATCGAGCTCGTCGTCGGCGGCCGCCGTTTCGCCCGCGCCGGCGCCGAACGCGTCGAGCACGAAGCCCGCGAGCCGCGGGGAGAACACCGCGTCTCCCCCGTGCACGCGCACGACCGCGGCGGTGACCTCCGCACCGGAGGCGGCCTTGGTGAGATAGCCGCGCGCACCGGCGCGGATGACGCTCACCACATCGTCGGCGGCATCCGACACGCTGAGCGCGAGAAACTGCGTGGTGCGCACTGTCGCCGTGCCTGCGAGCCGTCGCAGCACCTCGGCCCCGCCACCGCCTGCACCGCCCGGCAGATGCACGTCGAGCAGTACGACGTCGGGCGACGCCTGTGGAATCACGACGATTGCCTCGTCGACCGTGGCGGCCTCGCCGACGACTTCGAGTGCCGCGCCGAGTTCGGCGCGCAGCCCGGTTCGAAAGATCTGGTGGTCATCGACGATCACCACGCGGATCGGCGCTCCTGCAGGTTCGATGCTCATTCTCGTCCTCCTCCGGTTTCGGGGATCTGCGTCGGCTGCGCCTGAGGCGGGCCGGCGGGCCTCGTGGGCATGGCCAGGCGCACGGAGGTGCCGGACCCTCCCGGACCCGCCGAGATGGTCGCGGTGCCTCCCGCCCGCTCCATGCGGCCGAGGATCGACTCGCGCACCCCCATTCTGCCGTCCGGCAGCGCTTCGAGATCGAGACCGGGCCCGCGGTCGGCAACATCGACGGAGACGCGCTGCGGCGATATCTCGATGTAGACGGCAACGTCACCGCCCGCATGACGGGCCGCATTCAGCATGGCCTCGCGCGCCGCGGCCACGATGGCCTCCGGCACCGCCGCCGCACCGCCGAGCCCGACCCCCACCGCCACGATCTCGAATCGCACCGCGAACTCCTGCTCGAGCGTCGCCGCGTGTTCGCGGAGCACGACGTCGATCGCCTCGCGTACGTCGGGCACGCCGCCGTCGGCACCGCGGAACAGCCACTCGCGCAGTTCCCGCTCTTGCCCACGAGCGAGCCTCGCGACCTCGCTGCCCGGCTCCGAACGCTGCTGGATCATCGCGAGCGTCTGCAGCACCGAGTCGTGCAGATGCGCGGCGATCTCGGCGCGCTCCGCCTCCCGCGCCCTGCCCGCACGCTCGGCGACGAGCTCACGGTTCAGTCGGAGCGCCCAGGGCGCCAGTGCGAGCGCGACCCCGGCGAGTACCGCGAAGGCGGCGGCGACGACCGTGATCACGCTCGGTTCGCGCGCGGTGACGAAGAACATCAGCGTGCCGACTGCGACCAGGGCGAGCGCACCCAGCACCCGCGGCACCTGGCTGCGCTCGGGGCGATCTCTGTCGGCGATCTGCCACCACGCGAGCCCCAGGCCCACCAGCACCACGAGGCCGGGCAGCAGAACGTCGAGCGGAAGCTCCCACCCCAGCTGCGCGACGGCGAGGCCGCCGCCTGCGATGAGCAGACAGACGCCGAGCAGCAGCTCCGCGATCGGCCAACGGCGGCGCGAGACGGGCGCGGCCGGGTGACCGAAGGGAGCGGGACCGACAGGATCCGCGGGGCCGGCAGCGGCGGCAGCGGCACCCGTGGCACGGGCACCCGCAGCACCGA
>JBEBWI010000069.1:0-13513 GCA_040392345.1 Leucobacter soli
CGGGGTGGTGTGAGTGCGTCCCGGGGGGGGTCTCTTTTTCCGCGGGGCTGAGCTTTGTGGGGGGGGTGGGCGGCCTCCAACCCCCCCCCTGACTCTGTGCACAGGGCCGTTTACTCGATGACCTCGAGCTTCAACGACTGCAGTGTGAGCTGCCCGCCGCGCTCGACCACCTCGTCGGCATTCGACACCCGATAGTTGGGGATCTGCTTGTGCCATTCCTCGAGTACCATCTTGAGCTCATGGCGCGCCAGGTGACGGCCGAGGCAGCGATGCGGGCCTCCGCCGAAGCCGACGTGGGCGTTGATGCCCTCCCGGTCGAGCTGGAACTTCTCGGGCTCGGGGTACTTGTTGGGGTCGCGGTTGGCCGATGCCATGCCGACCCAGATCACGTCGCCCTGTTCCACCTCGAGTCCGTTGAAGTCCTGCTCCCCCTGCGCCTCACGGCCCGCCTGGAAGACGAGCGGGTTCATGCGGATGAACTCCTCGATGGCATGTGGGATGATCTCGGGCTGCTCGGTGATCTGACGGCGCAGCTCATCGTTGTTCGCGAGGTAGTAGAAGATGTAGCCGAGTGCCGAGCGAGTCGTGTCGAGGCCGGCGAGCGTGACGGAGAGACAGACCGCGAGCACCTCATCGTGGGTCATCGGGCGGCCGTCGATATCGGCGTCCATGAGTCGGGTGAGGAAATCGGTCTTCGGGTCGCCCGGATTCTCACGACGTGCCTTGACCGCGCCGTCGAAGTACTCCAGCAGCCGCTTGTTCGCGGCGCCGCCGGCCTCGTGGTCGCCCGTGAAGAGACTGTTCAGCATGATCTCGCTGTCGCGCAGGAAGAAGTCGACGTCGGTGTGGGGAAGGCCGAGCAGATGGAGGAAGACCTCCGCCGGGAACTGGATCGCGAAATCTTCGACGAAGTTGACGGAGCCGTTCCTCTTGATCTCGGCGATCATCTCGCGCAGGCGCGGGAGTGCGAACGCGTCGAGACGCCGCACCCCCACTGGCGAGAAGTAGGGGTTCAGCACTCGGCGGAAACGCGTGTGCACGTCTCCGTCGAGTTCCTGCGGGTAGAAGGTGCTCGATTCCTTGCGGTCGGGGTTGAGCGCGCTCGTGACCGCATTCGTGAAGTTCTTGTTGTTGAGCGCGTCGACGACGTCTTCGAAGCCCTGCACCATGTAGAAGCCGCGGCTCGTCGTGTCGTTGAAGACGAATCGGCCCTGCTGGCGGTCGGCGTCGAGCTGCTGATAGTGCTCGTAGATCGCCGAATCCTGATTGTAATCGGTGTGGCTGAACGGGCAGCCCTGTGCCTTCGCCCGCTCGGCGGTCGTCTCCTGCGACATGCTGTGCTCCTTTACACGGTGTTCTTACAGTGGGGTGTTACGAATCAGGCCGCGGTCGCGACCTCACGGTAGATGACCTGCAGGTTCGCGTTCGCGTCTCCGTACGCCTGGGCGAGCGCGGCGGCACGGCGGAAATAGAGGTGGGGCACGGCTTCCCAGGTGAAGCCCATTCCGCCGTGCACCTGGATGCTGTTGCTCGCGGCGACGGTGAGCGCCTCGCTCGCCTGGTACTTGGCCAGCACCGAGTTCGCGGCGAACTCGTCTTGTCCGTAAGTCATCGCCGCCCAGTCTGCGACGGGGTGCGCGAGCTCGATCGCGATGCTCGCGTCGGAGCAGAGGTGCTTGACGCCCTGGAACGATCCGATCTGACGGTTGAACTGGCGGCGGATCTTCGCGTACTCGACGGCGACGGAGAGCGTCTCTCGCGCGGCCCCGACCATGTCGGCGGCGAGCAGGGTGCGCCCGACCGCGTCGACGCGATCCATCCGTACGGAGTCGGCCGCGACCCCGCCGAGCAGCTCGCCCTGCGCGCCCTGGAGCCGCACCGGGCTTCCGGCGCGGGTGAGGTCGAGCGAATCGCCCTCGTCGATCGCGACGCCAGCGGCTCCGGTGGGCACGAGGAACACGCCGACGCCGCCTTCGGGTAGCGACGCGCCGACGATCAGCGCGTCGGCGTCGACCGCGTGCGGCACGAAATCGAGGTCGCCGGTGAGCGCGCCTGCGGCGTCGGCGTGCACCGCGACCGCCAGATCGGCGAGCGCGACGAACGGGGCCGTCACGATGCGCTCCCCCGAGAGAACCGGGCCGAGCTCGGCATCGATCTGAGCCTCCGTGCCGAGACGGGTGATGGCCTCCGTCGCGATGGCGGTGGCGATGAGCGGCACCGGCGCGAGGGTGCGGCCGAGCTCCTGTGCGAGGATCGCCGTTTCCACCAGGCTGAATCCGGCGCCGCCGATCTCCTCGTCGAGGTGCAGCGCCGGGGCCGCCATTTCGCTGCAGAGCACGCCCCAGAGCTCACCGTCGATACGGCCGGTCTCGGCGACGGTGCGCACCCGCTCCATGTCGGCGTACTGCGCGAGCAACTGCCGCAGCACCGAGCGGAACTCGTTCTGATCCTCGTCGTAGTCGAAGTACACGGTGTTCTCCTGTCGCTACTTTGCAGCGGTGATGTCTTGGAAGGCGCCGCCGTCGAGCCGCGGCTCGCGCGGCAGGCCGTGCGCGGCCTCGCCGATGATGTTCTTCTGGATCTGCAGGCTGCCCCCGTACACGGTGGCCGCGCGACCGTAGAGCATCTCGTCGACCCAGCGCTTCGAGGAGTTCTCGGTGCCGACGTGAGCGACCGTGAGCAGACCGGCGTTGCCCTGACCGCGCGGCGCGAGGGCGGCCGGGCCGAGAATCTGTGTGGCGACCTCCGTATAGCGCTGGAAGAACTGGCTCCAGATCGCCTTGCTGTACGATCCGCTCACGGGCGAGCCGGTGCCCTCGAGCAGCTGGGTGAGCATGCGCAGCCCGCGGGCGCGCATCGCATGCACGCGGGCGTGGCACCAGGCGAGCTCGCGACGGATGAAGGGGTCGCCGTCGACGCCGCGCTGCTTCGCCAGCTCGGTGAGCTCGCCGACCTCGCGGCCGAAGCGGATCGCGTCGGTGGTGGCGCGAATGCCGCGCTCGAATCCCAGCAGGGTGTTCGCGACCTTCCAGCCGTCGCCCACGCCCCCCACCATGTTGACGACCTTGGTGCGCGCGTCGGTGAAGTAGACGTCGGTGAACGCCGTGTAGCCTGCCGCGTTGACGATCGGGCGCACCTCGACGCCGGGCTGATCCATCGGAATCAGCAGGAAGCTCAGGCCGCGGTGCTTCACCACGGTGGGATCGGTGCGCGCGATCGCGAAGATCCAGTTGGCGCTGCTGCCCGAGCTCGTCCAGGTCTTCTGGCCGTTGACCACCCATTCGTCGCCGTCCCGTACCGCCTTGAGGCGCAGGCCCGCGAGATCGGAGCCGGCCTCAGGCTCGGAGAAGCCCTGGCACCACACGTGCTCGCCGCTCAGGATCTTGGGCAGGAACTCCGCCTTCTGCTCGGGAGTGCCGAGCGCGATGAGGGTGTTGCCCAGCAGCTTGATGCCGAGCGTGTCGTTCTCAGTGCCCTCGGGCAGGCCCGCGCGGGTGAGCTCTTCGGCGAGCACCACCTGTTCGATGTCGCTGAGACCGCCGCCGCCGTACTCGACGGGCCATGAGACGGCCAGCAGATTGTTGTCCGCGAGCGCCTGGCGCCACTTCGCGACGAACGCCTCCTGCTCGCTCTCCGCGAGGGCGCCGATGCCGGCCCACCCCTCGGGCAGGTTGCTCTCGATGAAACTGCGGATGCGGGTGCGGAAGGCCTCGGCCTCCGTCGGGTAGCTGATTTCCATGGTTCCTACTCCCCGCGCTTCTCGGCGGTGGTGAACTGAATGCACGCGCCCGATTCGATGAGCCCGGCCCGCTCGGCGTCGCTGTAGCCGAGCTCGGCGAGAATCTCGTCGGTGTGCTGGCCGAGGCGCGGGCTCGCCCCTCGGATCAGACCCGGCGTGTCGGAGAATCGCGTGGTGAGCCCCACCTCGCGCGACCAGCCGTGCTCGGGATGGTAGTGCTCCCACACCCGGCCGCTCTCGACCATCCACTCCTCCCAGAACAGGTCGGCGATGACAGGGTGGTCGGCGGGAATCTCGACTGGCACTCCGGCCGCGTCGAGCAGCGCGAACCCCTCCTCGGCGGTGCGCGCGGCGAACTCGGGCTCGAGCGCCTCGCTCAGTGCGGTGCGGTGCTCGGCACGCAGCGCCTCGGTCGAGAAGCGCTCGTCGCTTGCGAGGTCGGGCCTTCCGAATGCCTCGGCGAGCCTTCCGAACTCGTCGTCGGTGGTGGCGGCCAGCATGATCCATCCGTCCGCCCCGGTGCGGTAGAGGCGGTGCAGCGCCTGCCATCCCATCTGCTCGGCGTCGAGTCGGAACGCGGGCAGCAGCGCGCCGTCCGCCGTGGTGGCGTTCTGACTGATAGCGAGCAGGCTCGAGTGCAGTTGCGGACTCTCGATCCGCTGCGACTCGCCCGTGTTGAGGCGGTGCTGCAGCCCGAGCAGGATCGAGATGGCACCGAGGAAGCCGTTGTACTGATCCTCGTTGCCCATGGCGCGGCGCACCGGCGGGTTGCCCTCACCGGCGGCCTCGTAGGGCAGGCCGACGAAGCCGCTGAGCAGCGGCGCGAAGCTGCGCTGCTCCGATTTGGGGCCGGAGGAGCCGAAGCCCGGCAGGTAGACGTAGACGAGGTCGGGGTTGATCTCGCGCAGCTGCTCGTAGCCCATGCCGATCTTCTCGGCTTTGCCCGGACGGAAGTTGTGGGTGACCACGTCTGCGTTCGCGACGAGCCTGCGCACGACCTCGCGGCCCTCCTCGGTGCGCAGATCGACCGTGATGGCGCGCTTGCCGCGCTGCGCCGACTCGAACAAGTCTCCGAGCGGCCGCATCGGGTCGCCCGCGGGCGCCTCGACCTTGACCACCTCGGCACCGAGGTCGGCGAGCAAACGGTTGCCGAAGCCCACCGCGTAGTACGTGCTCAGGTCGACGATGCGCACGCCCTCGAGCGGCGAGGACACGGGCGACGCCCCTGATGCCGGCGCCCAGCCCTCCGAACGCGAGATCTCGTCGATGCGGTGGTTGTGCTCGCCCGGCAGCGGCGCTTCGGAGGTCGCACCGGGCATGCTCTTCTCGAACAGCACCACGGGGCCGATCTGGCGCACCGTGCCGTGCGCGCGGTCGGGAACTTCGCGCACGATGCCGGCGTACTGCACCTGCTCGTCGTCGAAGACCTCCTCGGTGTGCAGCACGGGCAGCACGGCGAGATCGTGCTCCTGGAAGATGCGCACCCATTCGTCGCGGGTCTTCGACTTGAACGCCTTCGGCACGAGACTGCGGGCGATCTCGTATTCCTCGTCGTTGAGCGGCACCCGCATCTCGGGGCCCTCGATCGTCTGCGTCTGCTCGCCGAAACCGAGCAGCTCCATCGTCTTCCTGTACGAGCCGGGCGATGAGGTGTTCTGCGTCAGCCACTCGCCGTCGCCGCACTCGAAGGGGTCGGTGATGAGCCGGGTGCGACCGAAGCCGGTCTGCTTGCCGCTGCGGGCGAGGTAGGAGATGTTCTTCTCGTTCCACCACCAGTTCATCGAGGCAAGAGCCAGCATGCCGTCGAGCAGCGAGGTCTCGACGTGCTGGCCGACGCCGTTGAACTTGCGCGCGCGCAGGGCCGCGAGGGTGCCGATGACGAGGGTGAAGCCGGTGCCGTAGGCGACGGTGGGGTGGCCGAGGAAGATGGGCCCGTCGCGATGCCCGCGCTGCTCGGCGGTCATGCCGAGGCGGGCGTTCAGCAAGGCCTCCTTGCCGGGGCGCTCGGCCCATGGCCCGGTCGTACCGTAGCCGCTGAGGGAGACGTGCACGAGCTGCGGGTACCGTGCGTGCAGCCGCTCGTAGCCGAACTCGCCGGCAGCGAGGCCCGCCGCACCCTCCGCACCCGCGAGACCGAACGACTCGACGAACACGTCGGCCTCAGCCAGCAGGCGGTGCAGCGTTTCCGCGCCCGTCGCCGTGCCGGGGTCGGCCGTGACGCTCCACTTGCTGCGCTGCACGGTACGGCGCGACTCGTCGAAGCCGACGTCGACACCCGGCTGCTCGATCTTCACGACCCGAGCACCGTAATCGGCGAGGATCATGGTGGCGATGCTGCCGGGCAGGTCCCGGCTCGCGTCGACGACGACGAGCCCTGCGAGCGGTCCCGAGTTCATGTCTGCGTTCTCCCTTGAACTGAAGCGAAAGGCGTGGCGCTGGGCGCTGCTAGTCGGAGGACGGCAGCGGCTTGGCGTTCTCGAGCTGCATCTCGGCACCGCAGCAGACGAAGCTGCCCGCGCCGGGCTTGACGCACATGATCTGCGTGTCGCACGTGTCGCACACGTAGCGCTTTCCTACCTGGTTCATCGTTCTACTCCTGTGAGTGGCGGTCTGGTCGGCGCGGCGCTCAGGCGCCGGGCTTGAAGGTGATCGTCAGCGGCTGGCCGCAGCACGCGAGGCTGGGGTTCTCCGACTTGACGACGATGGCCTCGGCGCCGCAGACCTCGCAGCGCAGGCGGCTGCCGTTGGGGGCGTTGGTTCCCTCGCTCATGATGTCTCCTTCTGGGCGAATCTTCTAATTATTATCAGAGTTTATCAGCGTCGTGTCCAGCCGGGAAGTCGATCAGTCGAACGACCGCGAGCCCGAGCCGATACAGCCCGAGCTAGTACAGCCCGAGTTCCTCGAGCTGCGGACGGAACTTCTCGCGCGCCGCTTCGACTCGCGCAGGCAGGTGCGCGGTCGGCCACAGGCCGGGCGCCGGCTCGACGTTCTTCATCAGGTAGCGGCCGATCTGCATCTTGTGTATCTCGGTCGCACCGTCGGCGAGCGCCATGTGGTAGCTCTCGAACAGCCACTTGCCGAGCGGCAGCTCGTCGGAGACGCCGAGCGAGCCGTGCACCTGCACCGCGCGACTGGTCACATCGTGCAGCACCTTCGGCATCGCGGCCTTCACCGCGGCGATGTCGTTGATGACTCGGCGGTAGTCCTTGTACTGATCGATGCGCCACGCGGTGCGCAGCACGAGCAGGCGGAACTGCTCGAGCTCGATCCACGAGTCGGCGACCATCTGCTGCACGAGCTGCTTGTCGGCGAGGGTGCCACCGCGTGTCTGCCGCGACTTGGCACGCTCCATCATCATGTCGAGCGAGGCCTTCACGAGACCCACCGTGCGCATGGCGTGGTGGATCCGCCCGCCGCCGAGGCGGGTCTGCGCGACCGCGAAGCCCTTGCCGACCTCGCCGAGCAGGTGATCCTTCGGCACGCGCACATCGGTGAAACGCATGTAGGCGTGCGTACCGACCTCGTAGTTGTGGCCCCACACGCCGGTGTTGCGCACGATCTCGACGCCGGGCGTGTCGGCCGGCACGATGAACATCGAGGCGCGCTCGGTGCGCGACGCCTCGGGGTCGGTGACCGCCATCACGATGAAGAACGAGGCGAAGCGGGCGTTCGACGAGAACCATTTCTCGCCGTTGATGACCCACTCGTCGCCGTCGAGCACGGCGCTCGTCTCGAACGAGGTCGGGTCGGACCCGCCCTGGGGCTCGGTCATCGAGTAGCAGGAAACGATCTCTCCGTTGATGAGCGGCTTCAGGAAGCGCTCCTTCAGCTCGGGCGTGCCGTAGTGCGCGAGAATCTCGGAGTTGCCCGAGTCGGGCGCCTGCGCGCCGAACACGATGGGGCCCGAATGGGTGCGTCCGATGATCTCGTTGAGCAGGCCGAGCTTCAGCTGCCCGAAGCCCTGGCCGCCGAGCTCGGGGCCGAGGTGGGTGGCCCACAGGCCCTTCTCCCGCACCTGCTGCTGCAGCGGCGGAATCAGCTTCTGCCGCAGCGGATCCCGCATGTCGTACGCGTGGGTGATCACGCAGTCGACGGGCTCGACCTCTTCGGTGACGAACCGCTCGGCCCAGTCGAGCACCTTCTGGTACTCGGGGTCGGTCTCGAAGCCCCAGCTCATGGTTTCCTCCTGCTTGCCTCGCCCGCTGCTCGGCGCGAGGCGTGTTGGTTCAAAATGGTGTGCGGATCGCGGTGCGCTCAGGTCGTCATCGAGCTGCGGCCGCCGTCGACGGCGATGATGGCACCGGTGGTGTAGCTCGAGGCGTCGCTCGCGAGGTACAGCGCGGCGCCGACGATCTCTTCGGGGTTGCCGAAGCGCTGCAGCGGGTACGCCCGCGACTTCTCGGCGACGATCTCCATCGGCCAGTGCGTGCTGACGTCGGTGAGGAACGGGCCCGCCATGATGGCGTTCACGCGCACCTTCGGGCCGTAGGCCTGCGCATAGCCCTTCGTCAGGATGTTGAGCCCGGCCTTCGCCGCGGCGTAGGGCAGGTCGTTCACGGTCGGGCGCTCGGAGGCGATACTCGAGATGTTGATGATCGAGCCGCCTGCAGCATCGCCCGCCGCCATGCGGCCGCCGACGAGGGCCGTCAACCGGAACGGGCCCTTCAGATTCACGCCGATGACCTTGTCGAAGAGCTCTTCGCTCACCTCGGCGAGGCTCGGGTAGGTCGGCGACATGCCCGCATTGTTCACGAGCACGTCGACGCGGCCGAGTTCGGCGTAGATGCGATCCACCAGCGCGTCTTGCGCGGCCCAGTCGCCCATGTGGCATGAGATCGGCAGGGCGGTTGCGCCGAAGTCGGCGCGCACCTCTTCGGCGAGCGCCTCGCAGGCATCGAGCTTGCGGCTGACGATGACGACGCTCGCTCCGCGGGCGGCGAAGGCGCGCACCATCTCGCGGCCGAGGCCTCGACTGCCGCCGGTGACCACTGCGACGCGCCCAGCGAGTACTTGCTCAGGCTCTGTCTGATTCGACACGGATGGGGCCGCCTTTCTCACCGTCGAAAAACTATGCTCATAATATGCCTATTCAAGAAAAAGCTCAAGCCGGCAGCTCGTCGAGCACCGCCACTGCCTTCCCGGTGAACGCCCCCTCGCGCATGCGAAGGAAACCACGCCACGCCTCACCGATGCCCCCGGGCAGCACCGTGTCGAACGAGCGTACGGCACCCCGAGCGATCAGCTCGCTCATCTCGGCGAGGAACTCGCTGCGCGCTTCGGTGTGATCGCGCAGCAGGAAGCCCTCCATACGCACCCGGTTCCACACCAGACGCAGCAGGTTCGAAGGCCCGGCCTGCGGCGAGATCAGGTCGTAGGTGCTCGTCATGCCGCACAGCGCGACCCGGCCGTGCACGTTCATCTCGCGAATCGCGGCCTCGAGCTGCTCCCCGCCCACGTTGTCGAAGTACACGTCGAGGCCCGACGCGCCCGCTCGTTCGAGCGCACCGCGCAGGCCGTCGCGGGCGGGCCCCGCGCGGTAGTCGAAGACGGCGTGAGCGCCGAGACCGAGCACGGCGTCGCACTTGGCGGGCGAACCGGCGCTGCCGATCACCGTGCACCCGGCAGCCCGAGCGATCTGCACGACGGCGGATCCGACGGCCCCCGCGGCCGAGGAGACGAACACGGTCTCCCCCGCAGCAACGCGCGCGATCTTCCGCAGCCCCACCCAGGCGGTCATCCCCGTGAGACCCGCGATGCCGAGCGAGAGCAGCGGGTCGAGCCCGGCTGGCAGGAGCGTGCACTCCTCCGCCCTCACCCGAGCCCGTTCACGCCACCCGTAGTCGTGCAGCACGTAGGCCCCCACCGGCAGCCACGAGACCTCGGATTGCTCGACCACGCCGACCGCGGGGCCGCGCAGCACCTCCCCGAGCGGGAACGGGTCGGCGTACGATGCCTTCCCGCTGATGCGCCCGAGCAGGTACGGCTCGAGCGAGAACGCGAGATTGCGCACGAGCACGGCATCGCCGGCGGTCTCTTCGCCCCCGTCCAACGGCACCCCGCCCAGCGGCACCTCGCGCAGCCGCACCTCGTCGCCGTGCGGCCCGCCCGCCCGAGGGCGCGACTCGAGTACCCACCCGCGCGTCAGAGAAGTCATTCCGTACCCGACTGATCCGCTCAGCGCGGCGCCATGCGAATCGCGCCGTCGAGGCGGATGACCTCGCCGTTGAGCATGGCGTTCTCGAAGATGTGCGCGGCGAGGGAGGCGAACTCCTCGGGGCGGCCGAGGCGCGAGGGGTGGGGAATCTGCGCACCGAGCGCATCGCGCACGTCTTGCGGCAGCTTCGCCAGCAGCGGGGTGTCGAAGGTGCCCGGCGCGATCGTGACGACGCGGATCTGACGGCTCGCGAGGTCGCGCGCGATCGGCAGCGTCATTCCGGCGACTCCGGCCTTCGACGCCGAGTAAGCGGCCTGGCCGATCTGGCCCTCGTAGGCCGCGACCGAAGAGGTGAGCACGATCACGCCGCGTTCCTCTCCCGCCTCGCCGTTCGGGCCGGGCACGAGCTCGAGCCCGCTCATGCGCTCGGCGGCGAGCCGCAGCACGTTGAAGCTGCCGATGAGGTTGATCGTGACGACCTGGCTGAACACGTCGAGGGGAAACACCCCGTCGCGGCCGAGCACCCGCATCGAACGGCCCATGCCTGCGGTGTGCACGAGGCCGCGGATCTCGCCGTGCGCCTCGGCGACGTCGAGCGCGGCGGCCACCTGAGACTCGTCGGTCACGTCGGCCGGGGCGAATACGACCCGGTCGCCGAGCCGCTCGGCGACCGCGGCGCCGCTCGAGCCGGGTAGATCGATGATCGCGACGCGGGCGCCGTTCTCGAGAAAGCGCTCGACCGCGGCGAGGCCGAGGCCCGACCCGCCACCCGAGACGACGACGACGGAATCAGTGATCTGCATAGGAGCTCCTTTGCGTGGTGTGCAAAATGCGCGGTGCGCGGGTTCTGGGGTCGCGGGCCGGCTACGCCGCCGCGATCCGCTCGATGATGAGGGCGTTCGCCATGCCGCCATGCTCGCACATGGTCTGCAGACCGTAGCGGCCGCCGGTGCGTTCGAGATGGTGCAGCAGGGTCGTGAGCAGGCGGGTGCCCGAGTTGCCGATGGCATGGCCGAGCGCGATGGCCCCGCCGTCGGGATTGAGCCTGGCCTCGTCGACGCCGAGCTCGGCGGCCCAGGCGAGCGGCACGCTGGAGAATGCCTCGTTGACCTCGAACGCGTCGATGTCGGCGAGTCCCAGGCCCGCCCGCTCGAGCGCCGCCCGGGTCGCGGGAATCGGGCCGGTGAGCATATCGATGGGGCTGACGCCTGAAACAGCGAACGACACGAAGCGCGCGCGCGGCGTGAGGCCCAGTCGTTTCGCGAGCTCCTCCTCCATGATGAGCACCGCGGAGGCGCCGTCGGTGAGCGGCGATGAGCTGCCGGCGGTGACCGACCACTCGATCTCGGGGAACCGCTCGCCGTCGGCCGGGTTCTCGAACGACGGCTTCAGCCCGGCGAGACCCTCGATCGTGGTTCCGGGCCGCACCGTCTCGTCGGCCTCGACCACACCCTCGGGGGTGATGACCGGCACGAGCTCGGCGGCGAAGTCGCCCCGTGCGATCGCGGCGGCAGCGCGCTGATGCGACTGCGCGGCGTAGCGGTCCATCTGTTCGCGGGTGATTCCGTACCGTGCGGCGAGGCGCTCGGCCGCGATGCCCTGGCTGACCTGCCCGTCGGGGTACCGGGCGGCGACGCCCTCCCCGATGAAGTCGGCGCCGGCCGAGGCGGCGCCCATCGGCACGCGGCTCATGGACTCGACGCCCGCGGCGATCACCACGTCGTAGGCGCCGGCGATCACGCCCTGCGCGGCGAACTGCGCGGCCTGCTGGCTCGAGCCGCAGGCGCGCGACACGGTGGTGCCGGGCACGCTCTCGGGCAGGCCCGCGGCGAGCGCACCGTGCCGGGCGATGTTGCCCGCCTGCTCCTTGCCCTGGCTCACGCACCCGGCGATCACGTCTTCGACGAGCGTCGGATCGATGCCCGTGCGTTCGACGAGCGCGCGGATCGGCGTGGCCAGCAGATCGACCGGGTGCACTCCCGAGAGCGCGCCGCCGGGCTTACCGCGGCCGACGGGGGTGCGAACCGCTTCGACGATGACTGCGTTGCGCATGGCTTCTCCTCGATATCTGCGTGTGTCTCAGGCCTGACCCGCGGCGGTGAGCTGCGCCAGCAACCTCGGGCGAATGATCTTGCCCGTGTCGGTGCGGGGGAACTCGTCGATGACGATGATCTGGTCGGGGGTGCGCGAGCCGCGCAGGCGCTCACGGCACCAGGCTCGGATCTCATCCTGCACGACATTGGCACCGGCCGCCGGCACGATGACCGCGGCGATCCGCTCGCCCCATTCGTCGTCGGGCAGGCCGATGACGGCGAGTTCGCCCACGGCGGGATGGTTCACCAGCACGTCTTCGATCTCGGCGGGAGCGATATTCTCACCGCCACGGATGATGGTGTCGTCGGCGCGCCCCCCGATGAAGAGGTAGCCGTCCTCGATGCGGGCGCGATCGCGGGTCGGGAACCAGCCGGCGGGGTCGAGCACCGAGTCGCGCCCCTTGTACTCGCCGCTGATCTGGCTGCCGCGCACCCAGAGCAGGCCGGTCTCGCCGCCCGTGAGCACCTCGCCCTCCTCCGAACGGATCTCGAACTCGACGCCCGGCACGGGCCGACCTGCAGACGAGAGCAGGTGGCGCTTCGAGGGGTCGGAGATCGCGAGGCGGTGGTCGTCGGGGCCGAGCACCGCGATGGTCGAGCTGGTCTCGGTGAGCCCGTACGCGTTGACGAAGTCGGCGGTGGGGAACGCTTCGAGAGCCTTCAGCAGCACGGGCTCGGGCATGCGCGCCCCGCCGTACGAGAGCACGCGCAGGCTGGGGGTCTCCGCGGGCGCCCCGCCCAGGTGTTCGATGATGCGGGCGAGCATGGTGGGCACGAGCATCACGTTCGTGACGCCCTCGGTGCGCACCGTGTCGAGCCAGGCCTGCGGGGCGAAGTTCGCGAGGTACACGAGGCGGCGCCCCGCGTACAGGTTCGAGAGCACCGCGCCCACACCGGCGACGTGGTAGGGCGGGTTGCTCACGAGCGTCGTCGCGGCCTCATCGGCCGAACCGAACTCGACGGTCTGCATGAGGTACGACAGCAGGTGCTGGTGGCGCAGCAGCACCGCTTTCGGCTTCGAAGTGGTGCCGCTCGTGAAGAGCACGACGCCGACCGAGTCGTCGGGCGAGTAGCCGGGGGCTGCGGGTTCGACCTCGCCGGCCAGCCGCACGAAGTCATCCGTGCGAATCGACACGGCTCCTGCCGCCTCGACGGCCGAGACGTAGGCCGGGTCCACGACGACCAGGGGCTCTTCGAGCTCGCCGATCTGCTCGGCGAGCTGATCCACCGTGAGACGGTAGTTGAGCGGAACGATGGGCACGCCCGCGTAAGCGGCGGCCATGATCGAGATAGGGAACGCGGGGCTGTTCACCGCGAGGAAGACCAGGTGCTTGGCGCCGCTGTCGCGAATCTGCGCGGCCCCGCCGAGCGCGAGCCGCGAGAGATCGGCGAAGTCCAGACCCGCGTCCGCCCCGGCACCCGTCGCGCCACCGCCGTCTGCGCCACCGCCGTCTGCGCCACCGCCGTCTGTGCCACCGCCGTCTGTGCCACCGGCGCCGCGCGGGCCGATGGCGAGGCGCTCGGGG
>JBEBWI010000070.1:0-13391 GCA_040392345.1 Leucobacter soli
CGCAGCAGGAGGAGATGATGACCTTCCTCAACGTCTTCCGCAAGGTCGGCGGCGACTTCGAGGTGCACGACGACGGCATCCGCTTCTGGCACCCGGGCGGCCCGCTCAAGCCCGTCACGATCGAGACCGACGTGCACCCGGGGTTCATGACCGACTGGCAGCAGCCTCTCGTCGTCGCGCTGACACAGGCGGAGGGCGTCAGCACGATCCACGAGACCGTCTACGAGAACCGTTTCGGCTTCACCGATGCGCTCAACAAGATGGGCGCGCAGATCGAGGTGTTTAAGGACGGCCTGGCCGACTCGAATCGCAGGGTGAAGCGGCGGGAGTTCGAGCAGGCGGCAGTGATCACCGGATCCACACCCCTGACCGGGGCCGAGATCGAAGTGCCCGATCTGCGTGGCGGTTTCAGCTATCTCATCGCCGGGCTCACGGCGCAGGGGCAGACGAAGGTCACGAACCTCGGCCTCATCTCCCGCGGCTACGAGAACTTCATCGAGAAGCTGCGCCAGCTCGGCGCCGACTTCATCTTCGAAGGCTGACTCGCGGCCGCACCCCACCAAAAAATCGCCATGCCCGCCGCGCGCCTGCGACGGTATGCGGACTCTGCGAAGATTGAACCATGCCTGAAACCGTGAAACTGCGAAGCCGCCCCTCGAACGAGAAGCGGCGCCCGAGCATTTTCTGGTTGCTCGCAGCGCTCATCCTGCCGCTGTGGTCCTGCATGGTGCGCTACCGCTTCACGGCCGACTCGAAGCTGCCGAAGTCCGGCGCCTTCATCGTGTCGCCGAACCATTACAGCGAGATCGACCCGATCGTGATCGGTGCCGCGGTGTGGCATCTCGGCCGGGTGCCCCGTTTCATGGCGAAGGCGAGCCTGTTCAAGGTGCCGGTGGTGGGGTGGATCCTCCGGGCGTCGGGGCAGATTCCCGTCGAACGAGAGGGCGCCTCGCGCGCGGGCGCGAATCCGATGGGCGCCGCCGGCGAGTTGGTGCGGCGCGAGAGCGGCGTGATCGTCTACCCCGAGGGATCGCTCACGCGCGACCCCGACATGTGGCCGATGCGCGGCAAGAGCGGTGCCGTACGGCTGGCGCTCGAGGCCGGTGTGCCGCTGATTCCCATGGCGCACTGGGGCACGCAGCGGCTGATGCCGCGCTACGGGAAGCGCATCCATCCGTTCCCGCGCAAGACGATCGAGATCGCCGTGGGCGAGCCGCTCGACCTGTCGAAGTTCCGGGGGCGCGAGCACGAGCAGAAAGCGGTCGTCGAGGCCACCGAGATGCTGATGACCGAGATCACGAAGCTGCTCGCCGGGCTGCGCGGCGAAGCGGCGCCGCCGGAGCGCTGGGACCCGAGCAAGCACCAGCAGAGCGAAACGGGCCGCTTTTGAGCACCCGGCCCGTCGACATCGTCGACGCGAGCCCGAAGCGCAATCGCGGGCGCAAAGTCGCCGTGATCGGAGCGGGCAGCTGGGGCACCACCTTCGCGAAGATTCTCGCCGATGCCGGCTGCGACGTGACCGTTTGGGCGCGCAGACCCGAGCAGGCGCAGGAGATTCAGGTCGCCAAGCGCAACACGCAGTACCTGCCCGGCGTGAACCTGCCGAAGTCGCTGAACGCGACGAGCGATCTCGACCGCGCGCTGCGCGGCGCGAAGCTGGTGTTCCTCGCGCTGCCGAGCCAGACGCTGCGCGACAACCTGCGCGACATCGAGCCGCACCTCGAGCGCGGCAGCGTGCTCGTGAGCCTCGTGAAGGGGGTCGAGAAATCGACCACGATGCGGATGTCGGAGGTCATCGCCGACACGCTCGACCTCGAGCCCGAGCGCATCGGAGTGGTCTCGGGTCCGAACATCGCGCTCGAGATCGCGAAAGAGCAGCCCACGGGCGCGGTGGCCTCGTGCGTCTCGCTCGACGTCGCGCTCGAGATCGCGACCGCCTGTTCGGCACCGTACTTCCGCACCTACGTGAACACCGACGTCACCGGCACCGAGTTGGGCGGCGTGCTGAAGAACCTGATCGCCCTCGCCATCGGCATCGTCGACGGCGTCGGGTACGGTGAGAACACGAAGGCCGCCATCATCACCCGCGGCCTCGCCGAGATGACGGAGTTCGCGGTGGCCTCGGGGGCCGAGCCGAGCACGCTGGCGGGCCTCGCCGGTCTCGGCGACCTCATCGCCACCTGCCAGTCGCCGCTGTCGCGCAACAAC
Source organism: Leucobacter soli (assembly GCA_040392345.1). Lineage (GTDB taxonomy): Bacteria > Actinomycetota > Actinomycetes > Actinomycetales > Microbacteriaceae > Leucobacter > Leucobacter soli_B. The sequence continues at coordinate 2,209 of JBEBWI010000070.1, forward strand.
ACCGCGGGCCGGCTCATCGGCCAGGGCTTCTCGCTCGAGGAGACGAAGCAGCAGATGCATCAGACCGCCGAGGGCATCACCTCGGTACCGTCGGTGCTCGAACTCGCCCACGAACGAGGCATCACGATGCCGATCGTCGAGCAGGTGCAGATGGTGCTCGAGGGCACGATGGCGCCGAAAGACCTGGGTCCGCATCTCGCGACGGAGGACGACGTTCCGAAGCCCGAGCTGCGCCTCGCAGACGAGGAGACGAGCCGGTGGCGTCGTTTCACCCGCAGACTGAAGGGGAATCCCGCATGAGCGCATCCGACCTGTGGCCCGAGAAGCGCACGGTCGTGCTGCTCTTCGGCGGCCGCTCCAGTGAGCATGAGATCAGCTGCGTCACCGCAGCGGGAGTGCTGCGATCGATCGACCGCACGAGATTCGACGTGATACCCGTGGGCATCACGAAGAGCGGAGCGACCGTGCTGCTCGACGAGCAGCAGCTCGACGGCTACCGGCTCGAGGCGGGCGCCCTGCCCGAGGTCGTGGAGAACGGCACCCGGGTGCTGTGGCCGGCGTCGGCCGAGACCCGCACGCTCACCGTCATCGACCAGAACGGCGGCCTGCGCTCGCTCGGTCGGGTCGACGTCGTGATGCCGATGTTGCACGGCACCTTCGGTGAAGACGGCACGGTACAGGGCATGCTCGATCTCGTGGACCTGCCCTATGTCGGCAGCGGTGTGCTGGGCTCGGCCCTGTGCATGGACAAGCACGCGGTGAAGACGGTGCTGGCCGACGCCGGCATCGCGGTAGCCCCGTGGCACATGCTCACCCGAGACCAGCTCGATCGCGACCCCTCGCTCGTGGATCGCCTGGACGAAGGGCTGACCTACCCGCTCTTCGTGAAGCCGAACCGCGCCGGGTCGAGCGTCGGGGTGAGCCGTGTGACGGAGCCTGCGGGTCTCGCCGCCGCGCTCGAAGTCGCGTTCGCGGAGGATCGCGTAGTGCTCGTGGAGTCGGGTATCTCGGGTCGCGAGGTCGAGATCGGCGTGCTGGAGGGCCGCGAAGGCGCGACGCCCCGTACGAGCGCGGTGATCGGTGAGATCGTGTTCACCGGTCGCGAGTTCTACGACTACGAGGCGAAGTACTTGGGCGCTGCGGGCATCGAGCTGGCACTGCCCGCAGAGGTGACCGCAGCGGAGTTCGCAGCGATTCGGGATGCGGCGCGGTTGGCGTTCGAAGTGACCCAGTGCGCCGGGCTCGCGCGTATCGACTTCTTCCTGACGGAACACGGCCCGGTGCTCAATGAGATCAATACGCTGCCCGGGTTCACCCCCATCTCGATGTATCCGCGGCTCTGGCAGGAATCGGGCATGGGCTACACGCAGCTCATCACGGAGCTGATCGAGCTGGCCCTCGAGGGTCGAGCGGCGTAGGCGCGATTCCTCCGGAGTCGTCGCCGAGATCGTCGGTCACGCTCGGCTGCCGCACCGTCCACCGGTAGGTCACTTCGATGTGGTCGTGCAGTTCGGCGCGCGCGCCCTCGGCGTTGCCGGCGATGATCGCGTCGACGAGACCGCGATGGTCGGCCGCGTTGATCGTCTCGTTGCTCTCATCGGTCGGAACGACCCGCAGGATACGGCTCAGCGTGTCCTGGATGCCGCGTTCGGCCTCGACCAGGCGCGAATTGCCGGTGATCTCGGCGATGAAGATGTGGAACCTGGCGTCGGCCAGGCGGCGTTCCGCGGGAACGAGGTACTTGTCGTGGTACTCGTCCGAGTAGCGCTCCAGCTGGGTGCGATCCTCATCGGTCGCGCGCAACGCCGCAAGATACGAGGATTCGCCCGAGATCGCACGCCTCCAGTCGGTGAGTTCGCGCAGCGCTGATGCGGTGATGCGTGTGTTGCGCGAGGCGTCCTCGAGGCGTTCTGCGATGTCGGCCCGCACGTAGCTGCCGCCGTGACGGCCTCGTCTGGTCTCCACGAAGTCGAGCTCTCGCAGTTGGGCGAGTGCTTGGCGCAGCGTCATCGGCGCGACGTCGAGCTGCGCGGCGAGCTGCTCCTCGGATGGAAGGCGGTCGCCGGCCCGCAGCTGACCGGTGGAGATCTGTTGAACGAGCCCGGAGAACACGTCCTCCGCGCTGCGCTTGGATGCCGCTCTGACGGCGGGGGTGGGATTCATTTTGCGATTAACTTCTAGTTGGTATAGGTTTGCGATGCATCTGCACACCGCAAAGAATTGGGCACCGTTGACCAGTACAGTAGTTCCGACCCCCAGGGTAGTAGTTTCCTTCTCGAAGGACGGCAAGGACGCACCCCTCGCGTTTCGCCGGGAACTCGGCGAAGCCGCCGATCGCGTGCGCGAACTGCTCGAAGCGCGGGGGCTCGAAGTGCGGATCGTCAACGCTGCGCACCCCGAAATCGATGCACGGGAGGCCGTCGCCTCCGCCGCGGGAGTCGTCGTGCTGGGCGGGGCCGACATCGACCCCGCCGTGTACGGCCAGGAGCTTCAGGCCGACAACCTGTACTACGTCGATACCGCTGCCGATGAGTTCGAGGTGGGTCTCGTGCGTTGCGCGACCGAGCAGGGCAAACCCGTCTTCGGCATCTGCCGCGGCTCGCAGATCCTCAACGTCGCACTCGGCGGCACCCTGATCCAAGACCTCGGACCCGGCCTGCACAATGCGGAGATCACCGGAAATCCGTGGCGCGACCATGACGTCGAGGTGACCGAGGGCTCGCTGCTGCAGCGGGTCGTCGGCGCCGATCGCATCACCGTGCGCACCGGCCATCATCAGGCCGTCGAGACGCTCGGCGCCGGTTTGCGCGTCGCGGCTCGCGCCGACGACGGCGTGATCGAGGCGACCGAGGGCGCCGAGGCGGCAGGCCCCTGGATGCTCGGCGTGCAGTGGCACCCGGAGGAGGGACAGGGCGACCCGATCGCTCTCGCCCGCTTCTTCGACGGCTACGCAGAAGCCGTGCGCTCCGTCGAGGAGTAGCCGATACACGCGGAAGACTTCGCCCCGGCGCGGGGCGATTACCGAAGGCGCCCGCCTTCCACCTGTCGGCTGCATGCCGATTCCCAATGAAGTGAGTAAGGAACACGAATGAACACGAAGAAGGCCCTGCTGGTCGCCGGTACCGCCGCGTCGCTCGCGCTACTGCTGAGCGGTTGCGCTACGAGTGGATCCGCCTCGGACGGCACCGCTTCGAACGATGCCGCAGCGTCTCCGTTCGGCGAATGCGAGATCACGAGCGAGGCCGGCACCATCGAGTTCGAGCAGGTCAAGGAGGGCACGCTCACCGTGGCGACCGTGCTGCCGAACCCGGGCTGGTGGAACGGGGACAAGCCCGAGGACATCGCGAGCGGATTCGAGTTCTGCATGGCGGCCGAGATCGCGAACATGGCGGGCGCCGAGTCGCTCGAACTCAAGAACCTGGCCTGGGATCAGTACATCTCAGGCACCGCGACCGGCTTCGACATCGCCATCGCAGGCACGACGATCACGGATGAGCGCAGGGAAGTCTTCGATTTCACGGTTCCGTACTTCGAATCGAACCTGGGCGTCGCAGTCAAGGAGGGCTCTGACCTCACCGCAGAGACCCTCGCGGGTGCGCGCATCGGCGTACTGCAGGGCAACATGGGTGCGATCTACGTGCAGGAGGAGCTGGGTCTCAGCCCGCAGCTCTTCCAGAACCAGGCCGACATGTTCACCGCGCTTCAGGCGAACCAGGTCGACGCGGTCGTTACCGACACCACCCTTGCGCTGACCTACACGAACGCCTCGAACGGTCAGCTCGTCGTGGTCGGTCAGATCAAGCTCGACCAGGGCTACGGCGCCGTCACCCCGAAGGGCTCCGCGAACAGTGCACCTCTGAACGAGGCCGTCGAGACCCTGCTCGCGGACGGTACGCTCGACCGTCTGTCGGTCACGTGGCTCGAGCCGTTCTTCGGAACCGACCCCAACGCCATCCCGTTCTGGACGGTGGGATAACCCGTGACGTCGGCAACCGTCGTCGTGGAAGGGGCTGAGCGCTCGCCCGAGCGGCTCAGCCCCGCCCCGAAAGTGCTCGGCCTGGCGCTCGTCGCCACCGGAGCGGGTCTCGCGCTGATCCTCTTCGTCGCCGTGCTCGCGGGGATCGTCGTGCCGGGCACGGCGTTCGGGCTGTGGTTCAGCGTTCTCGGCTTCCTCTTCGCAGCCATCTGCGTGTTCGTGGCCTTCACCTCGCTGGGCATGGCGGTGAAGTCCGCTCGCCTGCAGAAGTCGGGTGCGGTGCTCGACGCCCGTGCGCTCGCCGACCGTGCGAAGGAACGCGCCTTCGTGTCGCTCGGCATCAGCGTCATGCTGCTCGTCGTGCTCGCGGTGCTCATGCTCATCACCATGAACGATGCGGCCGTCGCGAAGACCTTCTTCCAGTGGGAGCTGATCGCGAAGAGCTCGCTCGACGTGGTGCAGGCTTTCGGGGTGAACATCTTCATCGCGGTGATCGCGCAGATCTTCGTGCTGGTCTTCGGGCTGATCCTCGCCATCGGCCGTATGCTCCCGGGCAAGGCCGGCAGGCCGATCCGCGCGCTTGCGATCACGTACATCGATGTGATGCGCGCGGTTCCCGCGATCATCGTGCTCTACCTCGTCGGGTTCGGCCTTCCGCTCGCAGGCATCCCGTTCCTGAGCGACTTCTCGCCGGTCTGGTTCGCGATCGTCGCGCTCACCCTCACCTACAGCGCGTACGTCGCCGAGACCTTCCGCGTCGGCATCGAGCAGATCCACCCGTCGCAGGCCTCGGCCTCGCGCTCGCTCGGGTTCTCGTACGCCCAGACCCTGCGGTACGTGATTCTGCCGCAGGCGATCCGCGCGGTGATCCCGACCCTGCTCACGACATTCATCGCTCTGCAGAAGGACACGTCGCTCGTGAACATCATCGGCACGATGGACGCGTTCAACCAGGCGAAGTTCTACGCCTCGAGCAACTTCAATCTGTCTTCGGTGACGGTCGTGGCGATCCTGTTCGTCATCATCACCATTCCCCAGACGCGGGCCGTCGACTGGATGCTCGAGCGCGGCAACATCGCCAGACGAGGAGGTGCGAAGTGAGTTTCATCGAACTGAGCGGTGTGCAGAAGTCGTACGGCGCGACGCAGGTGCTGCAGAGCATCGACTTCGCCGTCGAGAAGCACGAGGTCATCTGTCTCATCGGCGCCTCGGGCTCGGGCAAGTCGACGATGCTGCGCTGCATCAATGCGCTCGAGACCATCGACGGCGGGCAGATCCTGCTCGACGGCGATGTCATCTCGGGGCCCGGTGTCGACGTGAACGCTCTGCGTCGTCGAGTGGGCATGGTGTTCCAGTCGTTCAACCTGTTCCCGCATATGACCGTGCTCGAGAACCTGATGCTCGGTCAGCGCAAGCTGCTCTCGAGAGGCAAGGCCGAAGCGGAAGCCCGCAGCATGGAACTGCTGAAGCGGGTGAACATGGATCACCGGGCCGGCTATTACCCGGATCAGCTCTCGGGCGGCCAGCAGCAGCGCATCGCGATCATCCGCGCGATCGCCATGGATCCAGAGGTGCTCCTGCTCGACGAGATCACTTCGGCGCTCGATCCCGAACTGGTCGCCGAGGTGCTGAACATCGTGCGAGACCTCGCCGGTGACGGCATGACCATGCTGCTCGCGACCCACGAGATGACCTTCGCGGCCGAGGTGTCCGACACCGTGGTGTTCCTCGAGCAGGGGCGCATTCTCGAGCAGGGGCCGCCGGAGCAGATCTTCCGCGACCCGAAGGAGGCTCGCACGCGCGAGTTCCTGAGACAGGTGATCGAGGCCGGGCGGTTGTGACCGGGTCCCGGTGCGATGCGACCGGGTCCCGATTCAACAGACGCGACCTAGAACTCCATGGTGTCGACGAGGCTCGTGCACTGCCGGGTCTGCGGCAGTAGTTTCGCGACGGCACCGAGATCGACCACGGTCTCGGTGCCGCTCGCGAGCTCGGAGTTGACTATCACGACGAGGCCGGGTGTGCGGCCGTACGCTTCGAACCGGTAGAGCGGGGCACCGCTGCGGTCGATGATCCAGTCGACTCCGCTCACACTCACGCAGTCGTCGGTGGTCGGGCCGCTCGGCTCGACGCCGCAGTAGAGTTCCACCCCGACGGGTTCGCCCCATGCTCCGGTCGCCTGCGCGTTGGTGGTGCGGCGCTCGAGGTTCGCGACGGTGTCTGGCAACCGCACGATCACGTCGGCGCACGCCGGGTTGTTCGCGTCGGGTGCGGCGTCCATGGGCACGTCGCCCGAGCAGCCGGTGAGCACCGTGGTGAGTGTGAGCGCCGCAGCGCCCAGGCCGATCAATCGCATGCGTGCAGACACCCTTCCAGCCTACCGCCGCGTGCCGAGGCGGCGCACTTTGCGGCTTCAGCCCGGGCTGATAAGACGAAATGCGCCGCCTCGAGGGTGGCGGGCGACGTGCACCACGTCGCGCCCGGCATGTAGGTTGAGCGTGTGATGGAAGAGCAGAACGGGGCCGCCGGCATCGCCGACTCGGCTGGCACGCCCGAGACTGCCCGCACTGCCGACACGGTCGGTGCTCTCGGCGAGCTCGGCGTGCTGCGACGCGTGCTGGGCGCGCTCGAGCCCGCGGCGGCGGCTGCGGTCGGCCCGGGTGACGACTCCGCGATCCTCGTGCTCGAAGGTGATCTCGCGGTGACGAGCGACACGATGATCGAGGGCCCCGACTTCCGCCTCGCCTGGCACAGCGGCGAGGAACTCGGGTGGAAGCTCGCGGCGACGAATCTCTCGGACGTCGCCGCGATGGGCGCTGCGCCGGTGGCGCTCACGGTCTCGCTGGCCTGCCCGCGTGAGACCCCGGTGGCCTTGCTCGAGCAGATCTCCCGAGGCCTGTCGCGCGCCTGCGCCGAGCTTGCACCCGGCTGCGGGGTCGTCGGCGGCGACCTGAGCACCGCGCCGGTGCTCGTCGCCGCAGTCACTGCGATGGGCGACATGCGAGGCCGTGCCCCGGTGCTGCGCTCGGGTGCGCGGCCCGGCGACGTCGTGGCCTACGCCGGTCAGCTGGGTCTCGCCGGCCTCGGGCTATCGCTGTTGTTCTCGGAAGGCGTGGATCGCGGCGGCGTCGCCCACGGTCGTGCACTGGGCGCGCTGCGCGCCCGGCACCCCGCGGCCATCGGCGCACAGCTGACGCCGGTGCCGCCGATCCACTCGGGGGTGCTCGCTGCGGAGGCCGGCGCCACCGCCATGCTCGACGTCTCCGACGGGCTGTCGCTCGATGCGGCGCGCATCGCGCGGGCGAGCGGAGTCGCGCTGTCGCTGTCGCCCGACCTGCTGCTCGCCGGCTTCGGCGCGCAGCGCGCTGCGCTGCCGGGAGGGCGCGACCCGCGGCATCCACCCGAGCGGGTACCGCTCGAGGCGATGCTCGGAGGCGGTGAGGATCACGGGTTCCTCGCGACATTCCCGCAGGGCGCGGCCCTGCCCGACGGCTTCATCGTGATCGGCGAGGTGCGCGACCGCGGGGTCGGGGCCGAGGCGCCGCAACTGCTCCTCGGAGACGAGGGGTTCGCGCCTCGCGGGTGGGACCCGTACGCGATTCCTGTGCCTCGCGGCTGAGGGCGCAGGTTCATCCCACGGCGCCTGCGACCCGCAGCGCCGCCCACAGCTCGGCGCGCGCGTCGGGGTCGTCGAGGTCGCGCTCGAGCAGACTCGCCGCGGTCTGCATGCGGCTGCGCAGCGTGTGCCGGTGAACGCCGATCTCTGCCGCTGCCGGGCTCGTCTGCCCGTGGTGGCGCAGCCAGACCTCGAGGCTGCTCAGTATCGCGTCGTCATGGCGCTGATCGTGCTTGCGCACGGGGGAGAGGAGCGCGAGTGCGCGTCGTCTCGCTTCGGGGTCGGCGTCGAGCAGATGCAGCATGCCGGCGTGCATCGACGGCCGGAAGTCGACCGGCCCGCCGGGCCCGCTCGCGGAGCCCGAGACGGCGACCGCGCGCTCGAGCGCCAGTTCGGCTTGCGAGATGAGTTCGCCGAGCTCGTCGAGCGTGCCGCGCTCGCTCACGCCCGCCGGCACCCCGTGCCCCTCGAGCACCCGGCGTACGGCGGTGAGCTGCGCGGCCTCGCACACGAGCACCGCGCCCGAGCCGTAGGGTGCGGTGAGCAGACCCGTGCTGCCGCCCGCGAGCGAGCGCAGGTCTTCGAGCAGGGTCGTGCCGTGGGTCTCGAGCTCGTCGAGTCGTACCGCGGCGACGCGGCCTCGCGGCAGCCGGGGCAGCACGCCCCGGGCGATGCGTTCGGCCAGCTCCGTCTCACCGGCGAGCAGCAGGTGCACGACGGCGGCGCGCAGCTCGGTCTCGGCGTTTCCGACTCCGGTGCGATGCTCGAGTTGCACGGTCGCGAGTGCGACGACCAGGCCGAGCAGGGTGCGGTCGGCGTGGTCTGGGGTGTCTCCGACCGGCGTCACGAGCACGCCGAGCAGATGCGCGTTGCGGCCGAGCGTCTGCAGCCGCAGGGGTTCGTCGCCGAGGTTGCGCACCCGGCTGGCGCGAACGCCACGGGCGATGAGCTCGCGGGCTTCACGGCGGATCCACTCCGACACGGCCGCGCCCCGAGCTCCGCGCGGCGCGAACTCGATGATGCGGCCGGTTCGATCGGCGATCGCGACCCAGCGTCCGAGCCGGCCGGCGGCCTCGCGCACCGCGGCGGCGAGCCCGTCGCGCTGCAGCGCCGCACCCGCGACGGCGCGCTGGGACTCGAGCGCCCACGCGTCGCGTGCGTGCGTCTGCGCATCGATGAGTCTCGCCGCGGTCTGCACGATCGCGAGGAACGGGGTGTCATAGGGCACTCGGAACAGCGGGAGGGCGAGGCGGTCGCACGCGTCGATGAGTGCGGGCGGAATGCGCTCCCAAGATATGCCCACGCCGAATCCGAGCGCGGTGATGCCTGCCGCGCGCAGGCGCTCGACGTAGGTGTCGGCGGCCTCGGCGCTGAGCGCGTCGCCGAACCCGGAACCTGTCGTGAGCAGCACCGTGCGCGGGGTGAGGAACGGGGTGGGGTCGAGCATCTCGGTGCCGTGCACCCACTGCACCGGCAGGGCCGCGGTCGCGTCGGTCTGCTCCTCGCTCGCCCCTGCGATGAGCACGAGTCCCAACTGGTACTGGCGCATGAGCGTGCCGAGGTCGATCGCTGCGTGGAGCATGGTCGAGGGTGCTGCCTGCGAGACCGGCTGCGGGTTCACGGTGCTTCCTCCACAATCCCTCATACTCGAACGCGCGCTTGCCGGGTTGGCGAAACCGACGCTCATCTTTCACCATTGTGGCAGACCTCGCCTGCTTCCAGCGAGCCTATGCTGAATCCAGGATCGCTCGGCGCACCCGACTCGCGGCGATCGTCACTCGCGGCTGACGCAGCCCGCATACCAGAAGGAGAAGCACCCATGTCAGACGTCACCCTTCACGGCGGCCCCTCGCTGCCCCAGGAGCGCAAGGTCGTCACCGCGATTCCCGGCCCCAAGTCGCTCGAACTGATGGCGCGCAAGAACGCCGCGGTCGCCTCGGGCGTGGGCGTGGCGCTTCCCGTCTCGATCGTCGCCGCCGGCGGCGGCGTGATGGTCGACGCCGACGGCAACTCGCTCATCGATCTCGGTTCGGGCATCGCCGTCACCGGTGTCGGCAACTCCGCCCCCCGCGTCGTCGAGGCCGTCAAGGCTCAGGTCGAGCAGTTCACCCACACCTGCTTCACCGTGACCCCCTACGAGGGCTACGTCGCCGTCGCCGAGAAGCTCAACGAGCTCATCCCCGGCGACCACGAGAAGCGCTCCGCGCTCTTCAACTCGGGCGCCGAGGCGGTCGAGAACGCGATCAAGATCGCACGCCACTACACCAAGAAGAACGCCGTCGTCGTCTTCGATCACGCCTACCACGGCCGCACCAACCTCACCATGGGCATGACCGCCAAGAACATGCCCTACAAGGACGGCTTCGGCCCCTTCGCCCCCGAGCTCTACCGCGTGCCTGCTTCGTATCCGTACCGCGACGGCCTGACCGGTCCCGAGGCCGCCGCGCAGGCGATCCTGCAGATCGAGAAGCAGGTCGGCGCCGCCAACCTGGCAGCGATCATCATCGAGCCCATCCAGGGCGAGGGCGGCTTCATCGCCCCCGCCGAGGGCTTCCTGCCGGCGATCCAGAAGTGGGCGACCGAGAACGGCGTCGTCTTCATCCTCGACGAGGTGCAGACCGGGTTCGCCCGCACCGGCGACATGTTCGCAGCGGATCACGAGGGCGTCGTCGCAGATCTCGTCACCACTGCGAAGGGCATCGCCGGCGGCCTCCCGCTGTCGGCCGTCACCGGCCGCGCCGAGATCATGGACTCGGCGCACGCGGGTGGCCTGGGCGGCACCTACACCGGCAACCCGATCGCCTGCGCGGCAGCGCTCGCCACGATCGAGACCTACGAGGTCGAGAACCTCACCGAGCGCGCACGCGAGCTCGGCGCCATCATCAGCGAGTTCTTCACCGAGCTGCAGCAGAGCGACGCCCGCATCGGCGACGTGCGCGGTCGCGGCGGCCTGCAGGCCATCGAACTCGTCGAGTCGGGTTCGAAGACCCCGAACGCCGCCCTGACCAACGCGGTCGCGAAGCACGCGGCAGACCAGGGCGTGCTCGTGCTCACCTGCGGTACCTACGGCAATGTGATCCGCTTCCTGCCCCCGCTGTCGATCAGCGACGAGCTGCTGCGCGAGGGCCTGCAGGTCGTGGCCGACGCGCTCACCGCCAACTGAAAACGAAAGGTTCGATGAACATGGCACTCAAGCCCAACGAGCAGGAACTGCTCGACCGTGTACAGTCCGGCCTCGGCATCGGCGGCACCTGGCAGCCGTCGGCCACCGGTGCGACGTTCGACGTGCAGGATCCGGCGACCGGCGAGACCATCAAGTCGATCGCCGACGCCACCGTCGAGGACGCCGTACGTGCCCTCGACGCGGCGGTCGCCGCACAGGATTCGTGGGCCGCGACCCCGACCCGCGAGCGCTCGAACATTCTGCGCCGCGCCTTCGACCTCCTCATGGAGCGCAAGGAGGAGTTCGCGCTGCTGATGGCCATGGAGATGGGCAAGCCCATCGCCGAGGCCCGCGGCGAGGTCGTCTACGGCGGCGAGTTCCTGCGCTGGTTCTCGGAGGAGGCCGTGCGCGTGCAGGGCGACTACCGC
>JBEBWI010000071.1:0-13220 GCA_040392345.1 Leucobacter soli
CCACCGGCCCCGAGATCTGGAACGACACCGACGGCACCGTCGACATCCTCGTCTCCGGCATCGGCACCGGCGGCACCATCACGGGCGCCGGCGGCTACCTCAAGGAGCAGAACCCGAACATCAAGGTCGTCGCGGTCGAGCCGATCGACTCGCCGATCCTCTCGGGCGGCACCCCCGGCCCGCACAAGATCCAGGGCCTCGGCGCGAACTTCGTGCCCGAGATCCTCGACCGCGAGGTCTACGACGAGGTCATCGACGTCGCCCTGCCCGACGCCATCGCCAAGGCGCGCGCGCTCGGCACCGATGAGGGCATCCTCGCCGGCATCTCGGGCGGCGCAGCCGTGTGGGCGGCGACCGAGGTGGCGAAGCGCCCCGAGAACGCCGGCAAGAAGATCGTCGTCGTCGTGCCCGACTTCGGCGAGCGCTACTTCTCGACCGTGCTGTACGAAGACCTCGACGTCTAGGCCTGCGGACCAGGCAGGTGCGTGGGCCGGGCGCCCGCTTCGGGCGTTCGGCCGGCCGTTCCCCCCTCGTTCCTCCTCCCCCCTCCCCGCAAGTTGGCAGTAGTCGCCCCAGCGTCGGCGAGTTCAGGGCAGCTACTGCCAACTTGCGCACGAGCCGAACGGCAGATCGCGCACGGGCCGAACGGCAGCGCGCACATCGATCAGCGCATTCCCCCGGCTCGCCCCAGGCTCAGCCGCTCACCTCCGTTCATCCTCCGACCAGACGAAAGCGATCCGATCCGGTGAGCATCTTCAACCGCATCCGCGAAGACATCTCGGCAGCCCGCACCCACGACCCGGCGGCGCGCGGCGGCCTCGAGATCTTCTTCATCTACTCGGGCCTGCACGCGGTCTGGTGGCATCGGCTCTCGCACGGCCTGTGGAAGCGCGGACTGCGCTTCCTGCCGCGGGCGATCTCGCAGCTCACGCGATTCTTCACCGGCATAGAGATACACCCGGGCGCAACGATCGGCCGGCGCCTGTTCATCGACCACGGCATGGGCGTCGTGATCGGCGAGACCGCCGAGATCGGCGACGACGTGCTCATCTACCACGGTGTGACGCTCGGCGGCACGGGGCACGGCCGCGGCAAGCGCCACCCCACCGTCGGCGACCGCGTCGTCATCGGCGCCGGAGCGAAGCTGCTCGGTGCGATCGAGATCGCGCACGACTGCGCGATCGGCTCGAACGCGGTGGTCGTGCACTCGGCGCCCCCTTGGAGCACCCTCACCGGCATCCCGGCGTCGGCCCGCCCCCGTCGCGGCGCCCCCATCGCGGAGAAGCCCGACATGGCCGACTTCTACATGATCTAGCGGCTCGCCGCGCTGACCAGGTTCGCGCCGCGTTGGCCCGTCCTCACTGTGCTCGCCCGGCCCAGCCCAGCCCGGCCCAGCCCGCGCAACCCCCGCAGGTCGGCGGTAGTCGCCCCAAAGATCGCGCCGGAAGGGCGACAACTGCCAAGCTGCGCTGACGCGAGCGGAACTCACCACCGGCCCCGCGCCACCCGAATGCATCAGCGCGGTAGGCCGTGATCCACGCACCTGCCTGCAGCAGGGATTGCCGCTCACAGCTCGCTCGAAACCGCGAATCAGCCCAAGAATCTTGGCCCGCTGTGGATAACCGTGAGCACCGTGCGAACACCTGTCAGTGTCGGTAAATGACCCTTTCACGACTTCCCTCGCAACTCGGTTCGGAGTTCTCGACCGCGCAGGCGCGTCACCTCGGTGTGACCGAGAAACGACTGCGGATGCACGATCTCGAACGCCCGTTCCGAGGGGTCCGACTGGCGCGAGCCGAAGAAGAGACTCAAGAGTGCGATCGGTTCGCTATCTCGCGCAGCAGGGAGATAGCGCTCATTCGAGCGTTGGGGTCGCACCTCACGAAGGGCCACTTCTTCTGCCATCAGAGCGCCGCCGCACTCTGGAAGGCACCGCTTCCGTACAGGCGAGCGCCTGGGATCCACCTGGGTGCGGTGCTTCCGCAGCGCGCACCGAGAATATTGGGTGTCGTCGGTCATGGTCATCTCGCTTCCCGGGTGACGCTCGCGGAAGTCGACGGTCTGCCGCTCACGTCGCCGGCATATACGTTCGCCTCGCTCGGGAGCCTCCCGCTGCATCATCTTGTGGCCCTCGGAGACTACTTCGTGCGGCAGTACCGCGAGGGCGTCGGCAGGCCGAGCACCGGGATGGCCCAGTTGGCGAGCGTTTCGCAGCTTCGCGATGCGGTGGGTCTGGGGCGTTGGCACGGGTCGGTGCGACTGCGACTGGCGCTTGACCTGGTGCGGGAAGACGCATGGTCTCCGCGCGAGTCGCAGCTGAGGGTGACTCTCGTACAAGCAGGATTGCCTGAGCCCGAGCTCAATGTGGATCTCTTCGACGACTGCGGGCATTTCCTCGGGTGCATCGACATGGTCTATCGGGAGTACAAGGTGGCCATCGAATACCAGGGCGAGCAGCACAGCTCGACGTATGCCAGAGATGTGGAACGCATCGAACGCATGCGCGCGTGCGGATGGGTCGTGCTGCAAGTCACGAAGGAGTTGCTCGCACGGCCGAACGTGTTGGTTGCTCGTGTGGCCGGTGAGCTGAGGGGCCGTGGCTGGTCGCGATGAAGCGGCCAAGTGGATCACGGCAGGTGCGCTCGTTGGACGAGTCGCGCTGATCGATGCGAGAGTCACGAGCCGGCCAATGCGCGAATTACGGTCAGACTTCCGCACCTCCCCCGCAAGTCGGCAGTCGTCGCCCCAAAGCGGACCGCGGAAGGGCGACGACTGCCAAGCTGCGCGCGAAGGATGGGTTCCGTGGCAAACGCGGACTACCGGAACGGGCGCGAGTTGCCGACACGGGCGCGAGTTGCCGATACGAGCACGGGTACCGAAGCGAGCGCGAGTTGCCGGGACGCGGCGGGTCCACCCCGGTTACCGGAGTGTGCGACCGTGCCGCTCCATCCAGTGGCGGGTGCGACGTTCCTCGACCAGCATCATCACGGTGCCGAGCACGAGGAACGGCAGCTGCACGGCGAACGCCCAGCGGAAGGCGTCGAGCGTGTACGACTCCGGCGAGCCCGCGCCCTGCAGGTCGAGGGCGAAACCGATCAGCATGATCACGAGCAGCGCCGAAGTGAATCCGGCGGTGTTCACTAGACCGGTGCCGAACCCCGAGTAACTGCGCGGCGTATGCGACCGGGAGACCTCGAACGCGATCATCGAGGCGGGCCCGCCGACGGCGATGATCACCATGAGCACCACCAGCAGCCAGAACGGCGGCGTGGTCGGCCAGAGCAGCACTGCGATCCACGCGGCGATCATGACGATCGCGACGACGACGACGATGCGCACGCGCCGTTCGAGGAAGCGGGAGCTGAGCGGGCCGAGGGCGACGCCCGCGACCATCGCGGCCACCACCATGATGCTGAGCAGCGTGCCCGATGCGGCGGAGCTGAGGCCCACGCCTCCGGTGAGGAACGGGGTGCCCCACAGCAGCACGAACATGCTGGCCGAGAACGGCGTCGTGAAGTGCACCCAGTACGCGAGTCGCACGCCCGGAATGCTGAGCAGCTGACGGGCACGGGTGAAGAACCCGAGGCCGGGCAGTCGTTTGCGAGAGGCCGGGTGCTGCGGAGCGGGGTCGGAGAGGTCTGCGAACGCGGAAGGCGCCGGCACCAGGGCGATCATCTCGGTCGCGGGCGGCGCAACCGCACTGAGCTCGGCCGTGCTCTCGTGACCGCCGAGCGAACGCGCCTGCCGGCTCGTACGGCCGAGCCGGCCCGTGACCCGCTCGATCGCGGTGCCCGAGCCCGGCTGGTCGCGCAGCGTGAACGCTCCGAGCAGCACGACGAGAAAGCCGACCGCCGCGACCCCGAGGAAGCCGTTGGCCCAACCGAGCGAGCCGACGACGAGAGCGAGCGGCGTCACCGAGACGAGCTGGCCGGCCTGCCCGATGAGACCGGTCGCCTGACCGAGCACGGGCAGCTGGCGCAGCGCGAACCACGCGGGCAGCAAGCGGATCACGCTGATGAAGGTGCATGCGTCACCCGCGCCGACGAGCACGCGCGCGAGAATCGCGAGCGAGACATCGGCGACGGTCGCCATCATGATCTGCCCCGCGAGCATCAGCACGCCACCCGTCAGGATCAGCGCGGTCGAGCCGAAGCGGTCGAGCAGCACCCCGACGGGGATCTGCAGGCCCGCGTAGACGACGAGCTGCAGCGTGGCGAACATCGCGAGCGTGGTCGCGTCGATGCCGAAGTGGTCTTGGGCCGCGGGGCCGAGCGCCGCCAGCGACGAGCGGTTGATCACCGCCACCGCGTAGGCGAACGCCGCGACACCCCACACCACCCACGGGAGGATCGGCTTCGAGGCGGCGCGCATAGCCGTCATGCTATCGCCTGCACTACGAGCCGAGGTCTGCCAGGCGAGCCTCTTCGTCCATGCGAATGCAGGATTCGATCACCGGCTCGAGCGCGCCGTTCATGACGGCATCGAGGTTGTACGCCTTGTACCCGGTGCGGTGATCGGCGATGCGGTTCTCGGGGAAGTTGTAGGTGCGGATCCGCTCCGAGCGATCCATGGTGCGGATCTGGCTCGAACGGTGAGCGCTGGCCTCCGCCGCGGCTTCCTCCTGCTTCCTCGCGAGCAGGCGCGCGCGCAGCACGCGCATCGCCGCATCGCGGTTCTGCAGCTGCGACTTCTCGTTCTGCATGGCGACGACGATGCCGGTCGGCAGGTGGGTGATGCGCACGGCCGAGTCGGTCGTGTTCACCGACTGACCGCCGGGGCCCGACGAGCGGTAGACGTCGATCTTGAGGTCGTTCTGGCTGATCTCGACTTCTTCAGGCTCATCGACCTCGGGGTAGACGAGCACCCCCGTCGTCGACGTGTGAATGCGACCCTGCGACTCCGTCACCGGTACGCGCTGCACGCGGTGCACGCCGCCCTCGTACTTGAGATGTGCCCACACGCCCTGAGAGGGGTCTGTGGCGTTCGACTTGATCGCGATCTGCACGTTCTTGTAGCCGCCGAGGTCGCTCTCGTCCTTCTCGAGCATTTCGGTCTTCCAACCCTTGCTCTCGGCGTAGTGCATGTACATGCGCAGCAGGTCGGCGCCGAACAGCGCGGATTCCGCACCGCCCTCGCCGCCCTTGATCTCGAGAATCACGTCGCGCGCATCGTCGGGATCGCGCGGAATGAGGAGACGGCGCACCTTCTCCTGCGCTTCTGCGAGTGCCTCCTCGAGGCCGGGGATCTCCTCGGCGAAGGCGTCGTCCTCCTTCGCGAGCTCGCGGGCGGCCTCGAGGTCGTCGCCGACCTGCTGCCACGACTCGTGCGCGGCTCTGATCTTGCTGAGCTCGGCGTAACGCCGGTTGACCCGCTTCGCGCGAGCGGCATCGGCGTGCAACGCCGGGTCTGCGAGCTCTTCCTGCAGCCTCGCGTGCTCGGCGAGCAGCCCTTCTACCTGTTCGAACATGTTCTCTCCACTGTTGGGGTCTCTGTCACGGTTCGCGGAATGCGAGAACCGTCTAGAGCCCCTGTGTGCGCTGCACGAGCGCCAGGAACTCGACGTTCGACGAGGTCTCGCCGAGCTTGTGCAGCACGGACTCGAGACCGGCTTGCGCGCCCAGCTGCGCCACGCTGCGACGCACCTGATTCAGCACACGGGCCTCGGCCTCGCTGGTGAGCAGCTCTTCGCGGCGAGTCGACGACGCGGCGAGATCGATCGCGGGGAACAGGCGCTGTGCGGCGAGGTCTGCCGAGAGGTGCAGTTCCATGTTCCAGACGTTCTCGAGCTCTTCGAGAATGACCTCGTCGGTGTTGGAGGTCGACTGGTCGCTGGCGGTGGCGAGCAGCGTGAGCGAGCCGCCGTTCTCGACGTTGCGGGCGGCGCCGAGAAGGCGCTTGACCGGCGCGAGCACCGATACATCGAAGCTGCTCGCGGCCTGACGGGAATGCGCGGCTGCGGCCAGCTGGTAGGAGCGGCCGAGACGGGTCACGGTGTCGAGCAGCAGCACGACGTCATGGCCGAGCTCGACGAGGCGCTTCGCGCGCTCGATGGCGAGCTCTGCGACCGTCGTCTGGTCTTCGACCGCGCGGTCGAACGTCGAGGCGATGACCTCGCCGTTGATGGAGCGCTGCAGCTCGGTGACCTCTTCGGGGCGTGCGTCCACGAGCACCACCATGACGTGCGCGTCAGGATGGTTCTGCGCGATGGCGGCCGCGACCTGCTTCAGAGTCGAGGTCTTGCCGGCGCCGCGCGCACCGGTGATGAGGCCGCGCTGGCCGAGGCCGATCGGCGCGAAGAGGTCGATGACGCGAGTGGTCAGCTGCTCGCGGTCGGTCTCGAGACGCAGGCGCGCGTCGGGGTTGATCGGGGTGAGGTCAGCGAAGTCGACGCGGGTCTGGTTCTCTTCGACGGGGCGCGAGTTGATCGAGTCGATCTTCACGATCGCGTTGTACTTCTGGCGGCCGGCGCCATCGCTCTCGCGCGGCTGACGAATCGCGCCGACGACGGCGTCGCCCTTGCGCAGGCCGTACTTCTTCACCTGGCCGAGCGAAACGTAGACGTCGTTGGTGCCGGGCAGGTAGCCGCTCGTGCGCACGAATGCGTAGTTGTCGAGCACGTCGAGAATGCCGGCGACGGGCAGCAGCACGTCGTCCTCGGTGATCTCGGGCTCGAGGTCGTCACCCTGACCGCGGCGCTTGCGCTCGCGCTGGCGGGTGCGGCTCGAGCGAGTGTTCTCGCCGCTCTTCTGGTCTCCGCGCGAGTCACCGCGCTGCTCGGAACCGTTGCCCGAGTCGTCCGAGCCGTCGGCCTTGTCAGCGGCGTCGCCGCTGCGATCCGCGCTGCGATCAGCGTTGCGATCGCTGCCGTTACGGTCGCCGTTCTCGCCCTGGCGGCGCTGGCCACGGCCACGGCCACGGCCGTTCTGGCGCTGCTGGCCGTTCTGCGAACCCTGGCCGTTCTCACCCGAAGCCTCGGCCGAGCCTTCGCCCGAGCCCTGAGCGGCGTCGCCCTCGGACGGGGCGTCGCCGCGGGCTCCGGCCTTGACGCCGGCGGTGCCGGCCGTAGCGCCGTCGGCGGCCTCAGCACCTTCGCCGGCACTGCCGGCAGCGGTCTTCGCCGCAGCCGTACCGCGGCCTCGACGGCCACGAGTGGAAGCGGCAGGGGCAGCAGGAGCTTCAGCGGCAGCAGCAGCGTCGGCACCTGCGGCGCTCTCGGTCGCGGTCTCGCCGGCGGCACCGGTCGCTGCAGCCGCGTCCGCGGCAGCAGTGTCGACGGCAGCGTCAGCGGCGACGGGGCCGGCAACGGCAGTATCGGCAGCAGCGGTGTCGGCCTCGGCCTCGACGGCCTTCTTGCGGCTGCGGGTCGCACGCTTCTTCGGCGCGGGCTCCTCAGCAGCAGCAACGGCAGCAGCGTCGGCGGCATCAGCTGCGGCACTACCGGCAACAGCTGCGTCACCGGCACTCACGTTCTCGGTCTCGGCGACAGCCTCGGCCTCGACCGGCTTCTTGCGGCTGCGGGTCGCACGCTTCTTCGGAGCGGGCTCCTCAGAGGCAGCTTCGACGACAGCCTCGGCAGCGGCAGGCACGGCAGGCGCTTCGACAGCGGCGACCGACGCAACGACAGCGGCGACCTCGGCGCCGGCCGCCTCAGCAGCCGGGGTGGCCGAGACCGGCGCTGCGACAACCTCGCCGGTCGCAGCGGTCGCGCGACGCGACCGGCGGCGAGCAGGAGCGGCTTCGGCGACTTCGGCCACCGGCGCGGCTTCAGCCGCAGGCGCAGCCTCGGCCACCGCTGCAGCGCTCTCGGCGCCGCTCGCAACAGTTTCGTTCTCAGTGGAATTCTGGTCCATGATCTTCCTTTCGGGAATGTGCCCCGGGAAACCGCAGAGCCGTAAGTGAAATCGAGCTCCGCATCCCGTGGCGATGCACGATCGTGCATGGGGATCGCCCGGAGAACCGGGCGAGGGAAAGATCCACCACCAAGACTGACGCGTACGCGCCGCATGAGCGGCACATGCGTACCGCGTGAGCGACACCCCGGAGTTCACACCACCGGCCACCGAAGTCGTGCCGGGGCGGGGTGATCCACTCGTTCGCGCGTGCGACGATGCCGCAGCTACTCGGTCGGGATCGCCTCTACTGTAGCACCCTTGATGTCGACGGCGAGGAAAAGCGCCCGCCAATTGCCCCCGTGCCGTTCGACGAGCTCGGCTGCGGCGAGGCGTTCGGCCGGGCCGCCTGCGAGCACCAGAATGGACGGCCCGGCCCCCGAAACGACCGCCGCGTGACCATCGGCGCGCAGCGCGCCGATGAGATCGCGGGTCGCGGGCATGGCTTCGCCGCGGTAGTTCTGGTGGAGGCGGTCTTCGGTGCCCTCGAACAGCAGCTCGGGGCTCTGCGTGAGGGCGGCCACGAGCAGCGCCGAGCGCGACACGTTGAACACCGCGTCCTCATGAGGCACCTGCGCGGGCTGCAGGCTGCGCGCCAGCTCGGTCGACATGGTGAAATCGGGCACGAGCACGAGCGGCGAGACGCCGCGATGCACCATGAGTCGTTTGAAGCGCGGGCCGTCATCGGTGGTCCAGGCGATGGTGAGGCCGCCGAAGAGCGCGGGGGCCACGTTGTCGGGGTGCCCCTCGAGCTCGGTGGCGAAGCGCAGCAGCTCGTCTTCGCTGAGCTGCACCGGGTCGGCGACGTGATGCGCGAGCAGCCCCGATGCGATCATGACCCCGGCGACGATCGCCGAGCCCGACGAGCCCATGCCGCGCCCATGCGGAATTCGGTTGTGCGCCTCGAGGTCGAAGCCGGGCATCGTGCGACCGAGCCGGTCGAAGACGTGCGCGACGGAGCGCACGACGAGGTTCGTCTCATCGGTGGGCACCTCCCCCGCACCGACGCCCTCGACGGTGACGCGCACCCCCGGGGTCTCGCGCGTCGTGACGAAGAGCTCGTCGCCGTAGGCCAGCGCGATGCCGAGCGTGTCGAAACCGGGCCCGAGGTTGGCGCTCGTCGCCGGTACGTGTACGTGCAGTTTCGTCATGAGTTCCCCTCGAGCCGCAGCACGCTGGTCACGTCGGTGACGACGTCGCTCTCGCGCAGCGCATCGACGGTCGCCGCCAGGTCGGCCTCGCGGGCGACGTGGGTGCCGATCACGAGTGCGGCAGTGCCCTGCGCGCCGGCCGGCACCGACTGCTCGACGCTCGCGGCCGAGACGCCGTGCTCGGCGAGAATGCCGGCGATCTTCGCGAGCACACCGGGCTCGTCGCGCACGGCGAGCATGATCTGGTAGCTGGTGTTGACCTCGCCGACCGGCAGAATCGGCAGCGCCGCGTGAGCGGATCCCGGGATGCCGGGCCCGCCGACCACATGGCGGCGTGCAGCCGAGACGAGGTCGCCGAGCACGGCCGACGCCGTCTCCACCCCGCCGGCGCCGGCGCCGTAGAACATGAGCTCGCCCGCGGCCTCGGCCTCGACGAACACGGCGTTCTTCCCGCCGTGCACGGCGGCGAGCGGGTGGTCGCGACTGATGAGCGCCGGGTAGACGCGGGCCGACACCCCCTCGGTGCCGTCGGAAGCGGTGAGCCGTTCGGCGATGCCGAGCAGCTTGATGACGTACCCGGCGTGGCGGGCGGCCTCGACCTGGGTGGCGGTGACCTTCGTGATGCCTTCGCGGTACACGGATTCGACGGGCACCTCGGTGTGGAAGGCGATGCTCGCGAGAATGGTCGCCTTCTGCGCGGCGTCGTAGCCCTCGACGTCGAGCGTGGGGTCGGCCTCGAGATAGCCGAGTTCGGCGGCGACTCGCATCGCATCCTCGGCACTGTCGCCGAAGCGATCCATGCGGTCGAGGATATAGTTCGTCGACCCGTTGACGATGCCGAGCACGCGGGTGATGTGATCGCCGGCGAGGCTCTCGCGCAGCGGGCGAATGATGGGGATCGCGCCGGCCACGGCGGCCTCGTACGAGAGCTGCGCACCCACCTGCTCGGCGGCCTCGCTCAGCTCCGGCCCGTGCGCCGCGATGAGCGCCTTGTTCGCCGTGACGACGTCGGCGCCGCCCTCGATGGCCTTCAGGATCAGGCTACGGGCCGGCTCGATGCCGCCCATCAGCTCGACCACCACGTCGGCGCCGAGCACCAGCTGATCGGCGTCGGTGGTGAAGAGCTCGCGCGGCAGCTCCACGTCGCGCGGAGCGTCGATGTCGCGCACGGCGATGCCGGTCAGCTGCAGCCGTGCCCCGATGCGCGCGGCGAGTTCGTCGCCCTGTTCGAGGATGAGTCGGGCCACTTGGGCGCCGACCGAGCCGCAGCCGAGCAGCGCGACGCGAAGATCGCGGTAACCGTTCACTTCGTTACTCCGTTCGAGAGGTATGGGTTCGAGAGGTTGTGGTTCAAGGGGTTTCGTTCGGTATTCACATGTCTGGGTGTTCGCGTCGGCGTCTCGATAGTGGATCGCGGTGCGCCCCTTCTCCGAGACCCGCGTGCCGCCGGTGCCGTCTGCCCGCGATGCCGACCTAGTAGACGCTCCGCGCCAGCAGCTCGGCCTCGGTCTCGCCCCGCACGATCACGCGGGCGCCCGCTTCGCC
This sequence comes from Leucobacter soli, assembly GCA_040392345.1. Taxonomy (GTDB): domain Bacteria; phylum Actinomycetota; class Actinomycetes; order Actinomycetales; family Microbacteriaceae; genus Leucobacter; species Leucobacter soli_B. The sequence goes on from JBEBWI010000071.1 coordinate 10,586, forward strand.
GACGGCGACGACGGGCGGCCTCGGCACGTAATTGTAGTTGCTCGACAGCGACCAGCAGTAGGCGCCGGTGGCGGCGACGGCGAGCAGGTCGCCGGGGGCCACGTCGCCGGGCAGCAGGTCGCGCGGCACCACGATGTCGCCCGACTCGCAGTGCTTGCCCACGACGCGCACGAGCGCGGCGTCGGCATCGCTGCGGCGGTTCGCGAGGCGCACGTGGTAGTCGGCGCCGTAGAGGACCGAGCGGGCGTTATCGCTCATGCCTCCGTCGACGCTCACGTACAGTCGCTCGGCGTGGCCCAGGTCTGCGGGATCGGCGCTCTCCCCCACCAGTTGCACCGTCTTCGTGGTGCCGACGGTGTAAAGCGTCACGCCCGACTGCCCGATGACCGAGCGCCCGGGCTCGAAGGCGAGCTTCGGCACCCGAATGCCGGCAGCCGCGCAGGTTTCGGCGACGATGGTCGCGAGCTCGCGGGCGATGCGGGCGATGTCGGGCGCGTCGTCGGCCTGCTCGGGCGTGTAGGCGATGCCGAAACCGCCGCCGAGGTTGAGTTCGGCGATCGGCGCGCCTGTCACGCGCTCGAGATCCGCGTACACGCCGAGCAGGCGACGTGCCGACTCGCGGAACCCGTCGGTCGCGAAGATCTGGGAGCCGATGTGGCAGTGCAGGCCGGCGAAGTCGAGGCTCGGGTGCGCGACGATCTGGCCGACGATGCGTACGGCCTGGTCGAGAGGCAGACCGAACTTCTGGTCTTCGTGCGAGGTGGCGAGGAAGTCGTGCGTCGAGGCGTGCACGCCGCTGTTGACGCGCAGGCGGACCCGCTGCGTGGTGCCGGCTGCCGAAGCGGCGGCGGCGACTCGCTCGATCTCCTGCTCGCTGTCGAGCACCAGCGTGCCGACGCCCGCGGCAATCGCCCGTGCGATCTCGAGCTCGGACTTGTTGTTGCCGTGGAACCCGATGCGGCCCGGGTCGACCCCGGCGGCAAGCGCGACGGCGAGTTCCCCGCCGCTCGCGACGTCGATGTTCAGGCCTTCCTCAGCCATCCACTTGGCGACCTCGACGCACAGGAACGCCTTGCCCGCGTAGTAGACGGTGGCCTCGGTGCCGATCGCTGCGAACTCGCGCTGCAGGGCCTCCCGCACTTCGCGGGCCCGGGCGCGGGCGGCATCCTCATCGACGACGTAGAGCGGTGAACCGAACTGCTCGACCAGCTCGGTGGCCTTGATGCCGGCGAGCTTCAGCTGCCCGCAGTTGCGACCGCGGCGCGCGGTCGGCGGGAACACGCGAGGGTCGATCAGGTTCGGGTCGGCAGCGCTCACCGAACCAGCCTATCGCGTCGCACCGACAGCGCCTGCATGCCGCGTACCGGGCACCGACCCTCTACCCGCAGCTACCGTGCTCGAGCTGGGCGGGGTCGGAGAGGATGCCGGGGGCGATGGCTGCGGAGACGGTCGCGGCGCCGGTGCTCGAGAAGTCGAGGGAGGTGAGGGTGATGCCCGCGGGCAGGCGATCGCGCACGCACACCGCGTGCGCGGTGAGCACCCCGTCGAGGAGACTCCCGGTGTAACCGCTGATCTGCTCGGCCGTGAGATCGAGACCCACGGCTCCCACGGCAGTCGGTTCGACGAAGACGTCTCCGTCGGCAATGGAGACCCGCAAGGTCACCTCGAGCGGCACGCTGATGCCGAAGATCTCGATGCTGCGGCCCACACTGATCTCACCGTTCTCCACCGCGGCGGTGTCGGCGATACCGCCGGTGACGAGCGACACGACCTGGCCCAGCTGGTCGCGCGAGACGGTGACCGAGGCCACGGCTCCCTCGATCTCGCCGGTCGTGACGTTGAACGGGGCGGATTCGGCGTGCGCGCGCACGTCGACGAAGAGCCCGCCCGCGCCCGCGCCGCCCATCACCGGCACCTCGTCGACCCGCAGGGAGACGTCGCCGACGCGGCCGGAGAGCGCATACAACAGTGCGGATCCACCCAGCTCGACCTCGACGGGGTGGTCGTCGGTCATGTCGAAACTGTCGCGCACCGCATTCGCGATGATGCTCGGAATGATGAGCCGCAACGCCAGCTCGGCGGCGCCCGCGAGCAGGCCGATGACGACGAGCACACCGAGCACGCTCAGCCAGGGTCGGCGGCGCGCGGGGCGCTCTGCGGCCATGGCTTTACAGCCGCTCGGGGGCGCTGACGCCCAGCAGGTCGAGCCCGTTGCGAATGACCTGGCCCGCGGCATCGTTGAGCCACAGGCGGGTGCGGTGCAGGTCGGTCGCAGGTTCGTCGCCGAGCGGGATCACGCGGCAGTTGTCGTACCAGCGGTGGAAGGCGCCGGCGAGCTCTTCGAGGTAGCGGGCGACCCGGTGCGGCTCGCGGAGTTCGGCGGCGCCGGCGACGATGCCCGGGTACTCCTGCAGCTTGCCGAGGAGTTCGGTCTCGGTCTCGTGCGTGAGCAGGCCGGGGGCGAAGGAACTGCGGTCGATGCCGGCTGCGGCCGCGTTGCGATCCACCGCGCAGGTGCGGGCGTGCGCGTACTGCACGTAGAAGACCGGGTTGTCGTTGGTGCGACTGCGCAGCTTTTCACCGTCGAGCGCGAGCGGCGAGTCGGCCGGGTAGCGGGCGAGCCAGTAGCGCAGCG
>JBEBWI010000072.1:0-12890 GCA_040392345.1 Leucobacter soli
GCTGAACAGAATCACACTTCCATCATAGACATTCCCAACACGCGCGCAGGGCCGCTGAGGTGCCGAAAGTACTATTCATCCGATGTTTTTGCGAGAATTCACCCGAAACGCGCCTTGATCCGGTCTCTGAGCCACTCCCCGGACCGTAGTGAGCACGCTCGACTCCTATTCCGACAGGTCGTAGCTGTGCACGGTGGGGAGGCCGTCGGGCAGGAGCGGCATGATGACTCTTGAGAACCAGCCGATCTCAACTCGTACGTTCCCGGCGAGAAAGACGCGGCCGTCTCGGAACGATTGTCGAACGTGACGCCCTCTTGCCACCCCAGGTCTCCGCAATCGGTCGTGTACAGAATCACGACCGGAAGCGTTGCGCTGGGACCACCAGAACTCTTGCCGGGCTCAGCAGCAGAGAGAGCACAGCGCACTGTCTTAACCCCGACTTGATCGAGAGCGGGAATCAAGAGTATGAATCCTGCGGTCGCGAATACAGCGAGAACTACCTCCTCCGACGCTTCGAGTACCTTACGCTCCCCCTCAGCGGGGAACTGGTCGACATATTTCTATGTCACCCGGTTGGCGTGGTCGGCGACACTCATGATCGGATCCTCATTCCTGCACAGTTACCTACGTCGTCCAGCGAGGCGCGTCCTTTCCTCGATGCCGACTCAAGATTCTCCCGCTCCCGCTCGGGACCCTACTGAAACAAGCCCGAAGGAAGAAAGCGCAGCTGATCCGCAGCATCAAGATACCCATAGGCGCCAACACACTGAAAGAACACAATCGCAACAAGACCGATCGAGATGATTGACAGCCCAAGACGATATTCCCAGTACGGCAAAGACTTTGGTTTCTCGCGCAAACCGGCCACCATCATGGGCGTCATCACCAGTGGTAATGCGAGCATGAAGACAGTCGGAACCCTGAAAGGAGCTCCTGAGTTTCTTTCACGAAATTCAATCGTTGTGTCCCACGGCACCGAGACGAATACCCATACCGCTAACAGAATCACGATCGAGAAAGCGATGATGGCCAGGCGACGGCTCAACTTGCGAAAACGCGCCAATCTCGGATCATCGGCATCGATCAGCGCTTTCCACTTCGATACCGATTCAGGAGCGTTCTCGCCGCCGTCAGGGGTTTCTGATGAGCCACTCATTCGACCAACCCGAAGTGCTGCATGACCAAAGTGCCGCTGTCGCCCACACCCCAATCGACCATCTGCCCAGCACCCGCGACACCCCAGTGATCTACCGAGGTCGGTTTTCCGGCACTGATCTGATCAGCCGTCGGGAGATACGACGCCCCCGCTCCGACCGTGAAATCCCAGAATCCTTGCGCCACATTATAGGTTCCGCCCTGAAGCGAGGTCTGCAATGCACTACCCGCCACATTGCCACCGCCAGCAATCGAGAGCTGAGAGCCAACCCGAAGCCACGCAGAAGAAATCCCCTGGGTAGCCGAACTGGCCGATCCCACCGCCGCACCAGACACGAACCCGCCACCGAACGCAGAAGCTGCTCCTTGAAGCGTGAAATCAGTATTCGGATTCACCGCATAGAAACCTACGTTTCCGAATCCGCCGACCACACCATTGGAGATCACAGTGCGCCCGAACTGGCTTCCTGCCGCAGTCGCGATTTTACTACCGGCCGCACTGAGCAATTGCCCCGCGCCGGCAGACACCTGCGATACTCCGCTCGTCACCGCAGAACCCACACGGCTCGCACCAGCGCTGATCGCCTGCGTAGCCGCTGGACCAGTAGCGCTCGAGAGCAGCACCGTCGCCCCCGCGGTCGCCGCGCCCGTCGCGCCACCGATGAGGGCGTTCACGCCTACCTCACCCCAGTCGACCTCGCCCTTCTGGAACTTCTGCACCGCCGTCGATGCACCGGCCGCGAGCAGCGCACCGCTGCCTGCCATCAACGCGATACCCACGGGCCCACCGACGCCCGTGAACATCAGCGCGACACCGGCGACGATCATCGCCCCGGCGGCGACATACTCCCAGTTCTCGCTCCACCAGTGCCCGATCGCCGCACCCGTCTGCGCAAACGCGCCGACACGCGAATCAGCGTACGCATGCAACTCCGCGTCCGTCATCGGCCGCAGGCCATACGGATCGACCGCGTGCAGCGGATCGTTGCCCGCATACGAGTACGGGTTGCCCGCCCACCCGGCGCCGACAACCGCGGGCAACGGGTCGGTCGTCAGGAAGCCCCGCACGGCAGGATCGTAGACGCGGGCGTCGAGCCATTCGAGCCCGGCGAGCACCACACCGCCCGACGCGGTCACCTGCACCGCACCCACCACCTGTACTGCGTCGGCGCTCGCAGACCACGGATCCGTCGGGCTCGTGCTGCGCGCAGCACGCCATCCGGCAGCCGCCCAGCCGACCCCGCCGACCCCGGTGAACCCGGGAACGGCAAGCGTCGCCGAGGGTCCGATCGCCACGGTCGCGGGAACCGGCGAGGCCGTGTCCCACCAGAGCTGCGTGCCGTCCACCTCGGCGAGCTCGCCCAGCGCGTCGACACGCACCTCGAGCACCTGCTCGCCCCCAGGTGTGCTGGTCGCCACCGATGTCAGCCAGCCCGACGGACTCCACGCATAGCCGACCGTACGATCCTCGTATCGTTCGACGAGACGCCTGCCGCATCCGTCATATGAGAACCGAGCGGATCCTTCAGTCGCGTTCACCGCGAGCAGCTGACCCGCGGCATCGTAGCTGAAGCCGCGGGCCTCGTCCCCCTGCTGCTCCTCGACGAGACGACCGGCCTCGTCGTAGCTCCACCGCGTCTCGCGGCCCCGCTCGTCGCGCGCCGACACCAGCTGACAGGCGTCGTCGTAGGCGTACTCGACCCAGCGATCGCCGCTTTCAATGCGGCGCACCCGGCCGTCGGCATCGCGCGAGATGCGCGTCTCGCTGACCCCACTCGGGTCGATCAGCGTGTGCCGCACCGGCGCGCCGTCCGCGTACTCCCAGCGCTGCTCGGCGTACTCCGCACCGTCACCGGCGCGCGCCAGCACCATACGCCCGAACGCATCGTACTCGTATCGCGCCTCGCCCAGCACCGGATGCCGCACCGCTAGCAAGCGGCCCACCGCATCGCGCTCGTACTCGATCCGCGCGCCGTCCGGCCCCACCATCGCGCTGCGCGCGCCGTCGGCATCGTACTCCCAGCGCATCGCCTGCCCGCCGCGAACGCGTTCGACGAGGCGGCCGAGGGCGTCGTAGCGCAGCGTATGCGCACCGCCCCCGGGCTCGCGCACCGTGACCACGCGCTGCGAAAGATCCCGGTGGATCGCAGCGACCTCGACGCCGTCCAGAAGGGTGGCAGCATGCCGGCCGTACTCGTCGTAACGCCACTCGGTGACGTGTCCATCGGGGTCGGTCCGGGTGAGCTGCCTGCCGTCTGCATCGTAGCTCGCCGTCGTCGCCCGGCCGAGAGGATCGGTGACCGAGACCACCCGATCGAGATCGTCGTACTCGCGCCGCGTCACCCCGCCCAGCGGATCGGTCACGCTCACCAGGCGGCCGCGCAGATCGTATGCGAAGCGAGTCACCCCGCCCATGCCGTTCGTGGCGCTGGTCAACTGCCCGGCGGCATCGTAACCGAAGCGCCGCTGCCCCCACCGGGCATCCTGGCTGAAGACCACGCGACCCAGCGCATCGTAGGAGATGCGCGCAACACCCTCACCGGGAGCCTCGCGGCGCACCAGTCGGCCCATCGGATCGTATGCGAAGCGAGTCGTCTCCCCGGAGGGCGATACCACCGCGGAGACCAGCGAGTCGGCGTCGTACTCGTACTGCGTCACGGCGCCGGCCGGGTCGATCGAGCGCGCGAGCCGGCCGCATGCGTCGTACTCGTAGCCCGTCACCCGCCCGGCTGCGCTGCGCACCTGCACGATGCGACCCGCGAGGTCATAGCCGATGGTCGTCAGGCCTCCCTCGGCGTCGACCACCTCGACGATTCTGCCCGCCGCGTCATAGCTGACCACGCTCTCGCCGCCGTCGAAGGACTGCGACGAACGGGGACGCCCGAACTCATCGAGCTGCAGGCCGAACTCGCTCCCGGCGACGGCCGCGGTGGCACGGTTCTTCGCCCGGGAATACTCGAACGACTCGGCAACGCCCGCGGGCGAGACTCGCTCGCTGAGCCTGCCCAGCTCGTCGTAGTCGGCAGACCAGCGACTGCCCCCGGGGTCGGTAACGCCGCGCACTCGGGAGAGCGCGTCGTGCTCGTAGATCCAAGACGCGCCATCGGGCAGATGCAGCTTCGACACATTGCCCATCAGGTCGAACTCGCGCGACACCTCCCGGCCCAGCGGGTCCACCGTCTTCACCAGCTCGCCGTGCAGGCCGTATTCGAGCACGGTGCGACCGCCGAGAGGATCGGTCACCGCAGCGAGTCTGCCCGCCGCCGTGTGCTCGAAACGCCACCGGGCGCCGTCGGCATCGACACGCTCGGCGAGCAGCCCGGTGGCCTCGTCATAGCCGAACTCGGTGCGATGCCCCGAAGGCGAACTCGCCACCGATACGCGGCCCATCCCGTCGCGCTCCAGCCGCGCCACATCGCCGGCGCCGTTGGTGGTAGAGACCAGCTCGCCGTGCTCATCGTAGGCCATCCGCAGACGCACCCCGACCGGGTCGACCACCTCGGTCAACAGGCCGTTCCGCCAGGTCAGCGCGGTCTCGCCGCCCGCGGCGTCCCGAATGACCGACGGATTGCGATCCTCTTCGCTCGCGTAGCCGTACTCGACCACGCCGCCGCTGCTCGCGACCACCGTCACCACGCGGTCGAACTCGTCGTAGGCCGTGGTGACCTCGCCGCCGTCCGGCAGCCTGGTCTGCGTCAGACGACCGCGCTCATCGTAGACCTGCTCGGTCACCGAGCCGTCGCGATCCACCACCTTCGTGCGGTTGCCGTACCGGTCGTAGGCCATCGACACACGGTTGTCGTCGCCGTCGATCACGCCGATCAAGCGCCCACGGCGATCCGCGATCCAGGTGTTGCTGTTCGTACCGTCGAGGTCGGAGACCGCGGTCACGCGACCCGGCAGGTAGGCAAAGCGCACCTCGCGGCCGAACTCGGTGATCTGCCGCACCACGCGGCCCTCGGCGTCATAGACGTTCTCGGCCTCGACCACACCCGCCGCGCTGGTCACCGCGACGATGAGATCGTCGTCGTTCCAGCGGTACACGCGCGCCCCGACCGCGTCGCGCGCCTCGCAGAGCCGCCCCCCGGCGTCGTACGAGTAGTCGACCCGGCGCCCGTCCGAACCCTGCGCCGTCGCGACCAGATCGCCGTCGTAGCGAATCTCGATGCTGCGGCCGCGCGCGTGCACCAGCTCCGCGACACGGCCCGCCGCATCGCGACGAGCGGTGACCGTGGTGCCCGCGCCGGAGCTCACGGCGACCCACACGCCCGCGGCCGTGAAGGCCCAGCGCGTGCCCCGGTTGTCGCTCACCAGCAGCTCGGTCTCGGCCGGCAGCCAGGGCCCCGAGCCGTGCGCCCGGGCAAGCCAGAAGTTCTCCGATTCGGCCCGCACCGGCTCGGCCGCCGCCTCCTCGCCGGGCAACCGCGCGAAGCGCACCTCACGGCCGTCGGGCAGCACGAGGCACGGAGCGCCGTCGAGCCGCAGCCGCGTCTCGAGCGAGCTCGTCCACCCCAGGCCGAACAGGCCGCGCGCGGTGCTCTGCGAGTTGTACATGCGGGTCAGGCTCAGCGCAGCGGCCGCCCCGCCGAAACCGAGATCGGTCTCGGGCTCAATGAAGTTGCCCGTCACGGTGTTCACCGGGTCGTTGCTGTAGCCGGTGGTCGGGTTGATGCCGTAGAGCTCGGGCGGATCGAGCGCGAGCGTGCCGCGCACCGGGTCGAGCCCGGCCTGCGCGAGCGCCTCGAGCAGCGATGCATCGGAGAGCGACGCCGTGCCGCCCGAAGTGCCGGCGGCCTCGAAGGCCGCGGCGACCGCGTTCACCCAGCTGCGCTCGTCCTTGTTCGCCTCGACCCACTGATCGAGGGCGTCGACAGTGCCGCTCGCGTCGAGCGTGCCCCACTTGCACCCCGAGACGAAGTCGTTCCAGGCCCGCCGCAGCCTCGCCGGGCCGTCGCTCTCGAAACTGCCGTAGAAGCTCGGCGGCAGGCTGAACGCGCGCAAGTGCGAGGGGTTCGCGGAGGACACCCCGCCGCCGCTGCCGCCGCCGCGAGCGGGCAGGTCATGCCTCGCCAGGTTGACGTCGCCGGCCGAATAGCTGGGAGGATCGCTGCGAGTCGTGGGCGGCGGATCCTTCGACTCCCAGAAGGCGAGGTTGTAGTAGATGTCGACGAGCAGGTTCTCTTCGCGCTGCCGTTGCCGCTCGGCCCACTCGCGGGCCTGCTGCCTGCGAACGTTCTCCTCTTCGGCAGCGGTGATGAGCTCCCGCGTGTAACTCGCAATGCGGTCGAGGCAGGTGGCGAGATTCGCGGCGTCGGTGGAGCCGGTCGCAACGTTGTCGGCGAAGAGCAGAGCGAAGTAGCCGCGGAAGTCCGCCTGCGCCGTCACGGCACGCGCCGCGCGCTCCCGCTCCAGGCCCCTGACCGACGTCGCGGAGTCGCTCGCCACCTGGGCGAGGGTCTCGGCAGCGCCGAAATCGAAATCGACATCGGCCATTCCATAGACGTCGGCCATGCTCCCACTCACTCCACTCTTCCGAAACGTTCACCGCGCCCGGCGCACGCCGAACGAACAGGTTCGGCGACCGGCATCACGCGGCAGCCGAACCTCGCGACCGTGCGGTTCAGGCGCCGCCGGCGGTGAAGATGTCTTCGGCGATCTTGTCGAGCTGCACGCGCAGCTCTTCGAGCTCGGTCTTCGCCTTGTCGAGCGCGGCCTTCGTCTCGGGCCAGGTCGAGCTGCGGAACGTGGAGGCGAGCGGGCCGTCCCACACGTTCTGGTCGGAGAGGATGCGACCCTGCGAATCCAACTCCGAGATCTGATCGGTGAGCCCGCCGTTGATGATCGACTGGATCTGACGAATCGCCGACTTGGCATCCTCGGTAGAAAGAATACGACTCACGACTCACTAACCTCCCGGTTCACGACCTGACGATCCGATATCGACAGCGACAGGGCCATCCGACCCCGCCGCCCAATCTATCAAGCTGGCTGAAAGCGCGCCAAGGGTCGCCCGGGCAGGGCAGAATGGAGAGTCGGAACTCCTCCACCCGCCGCACCCGTTGGGAGCCCTCTTGATCGACGCCGTCCCGACCACCGAGCCGGGCGCTCCGGACCACATCATCGCCGAGGCGCTGGGCATCAAGGCCGCCCCGGTAGGTGCCCGCATCGCGGCCTTCATGATCGACGCACTCGTCTGGGCGATCCTCGTGAGCCCGGCCGCGGTCGGCGCTTGGCTGGGCCTCACCGCGGGCTTCACGCTGTGGCCGCTCGTGCTCGTCATCTCGGGGCAGGTGCTGGGTTCGCTGTTCTGCCTGGTGCAGCTGATCCTGCACGGCCGACGCGGGGTGACCCTCGGCAAGGCGGCGATGCGCCTGCGCAGCGTCTCGCTGCCGGGCCTCGCAGCCCCGGGGTTCTGGCGCATCGTGCTGCGCGCGCTGCTGCTCTCGCTCAGCAACATCGTGCCGTTGGCGGGCCCGGTGCTGATGTTCGCCTCGAGCTACTGGGATGTGAGCGGCCGGCGGCGCAGCGTGCTCGACCGCGCCGCGAGCTGCTGGCTGATCGACGTGCGCGGCGGCCTCGACCCGAACGACGAGAACGCACTGCGCAAGGCGCGGCGGAACTACGCGGAGCAGTTCCGCGACACCTCCGAGCGCCTCCCCGTGCTGTCGAGCAGCGGAGTCGGGCCCCGGCTCGCAGTCGACAACCGCCGATCCTCGGCCTCGGTGATCGGCGGCAGAGCGTTCAGCGGCGAGAGAGAGGATCAGCGCGCATGAGGATCAAGCTCGCCCTGCACCGGCAGGCCCAGCCCCCCGTCGACGTGCTGATCACCGCCGATGCGACGGCGAAGGTGGAGGATGTCGCCCGCGCGCTGCAGGCGGGCGAAGGCGCGGCACGGCTGCCGAACCCCACGCTCGAAGTGCGCCCTCCCGGCGGCGACTCCTACCAGCTCGACCCCACTGCCCCCCTCGGCGAGGCCCCGCTCGGCTCGGGCTTCGACGCCGCCACGGTCAACGCCACGGCCGAGGCCTACCGCCACAACGACGCGGTCGGGGCGATCATGCGCATCCACACCGGCCCGCAGGCGGGGCTCAAGGTGCCGGTGCACCGCGGCACGACCGTGATCGGCCGCAGCGAGCCCGCCGAACTCCGGCTCGACGATCCGCTCGTCTCGCGCCGGCACGCGCGCCTCGAGATCGGAGCGCACATCGAGATCGTCGACCTCAACTCGGCGAACGGCATCGTCATCGACGGCGACTACGTGCAGCGCGCGCAGATCCTCCCCGGGCAGGTGGTGTCGATCGGCGGCACCGATCTCTCGTTCACACCCCTCGCCGAGGGCATCGTCGAAACACCGGCGGACCGAGTGCTCGAGCGCGGCGGCTCGCTTCTGTTCAATCGCTCGCCCCGGGTCGAGCAGCGGTACACGGGCGAGGACCGCAAGCACCCCGCGATCCCGAGCGAGACCGAACCGCGCCTGTTCCCGTGGCCGATGATCGTGGCGCCCGTCATCCTCGGCTTCTCGCTCTTCGCCCTTACCGGCCGCGCCACATCGCTGCTGATGGTGGTCATGTCGCCGCTGATGATGCTCGGCAACTTCATCGGCCAGCGCACGCAGCAGGGCAAGAAGCTGCGCGAGGAGATCGAGAGCTTCGAATCGCGCATGAATGAACTCGAGGACACGCTGCTCGAAGAGGAGGAGCTCGAACGCGAGCGCCGACGGCACGAAGCGCCCCCGACGGCCGAGATCTACGAGCAGGCGGTGAAGCTCGGGCCACTGCTGTGGACGCGCAGGCCCGAGCACTGGAACTTCCTCTCGCTGCGCCTCGGATCGGGCACCGCGAAGAGCCGCAACACCCTGCAACGCTCCGAGGAGAGCCGCGGCATCGTGAAATATGCGAAACGGATCGACGAGCTGCGCGACCGTTTCGAGACCATCGACGACGTGCCGCTGGTCGAGTTGCTGCCCGCCGCGGGCGCCCTCGGCATCGCTGGCCCCCCCGAGCTCGCGGCAGACGCGCTGCGCGGGCTCGGGGTGCAGCTCTTCGGCCTGCATGCGCCGAACGAGGTGGTCACCGCAGCGATCCTCGCCCCCGACTGGAGCTCCGAACTCGAGTGGCTGCGGTGGCTGCCCCACGTCACCAGCCCGCAATCCGACTTCGCCGACATCGCGCTCGCCGACAGCCAGGCCGCCGGCACCGTGCTGCTGAACGCGCTCGAAGAGACGATCCTCGAACGGCTCTCGGGCAGCCCCACCCACCTGGGGCCGCTGCCCGAGAGGGACAGCTCGATGCAGCTCGGCAAGTACATCGACGAGGCCCGCGGCGGCAAGCACAAGGCGGCGCGCGACGTCTCGCTCGTGCTGTTCGTGAGCAGCAATGCGCCCGTCGACCGCGCGCGGCTGACCCAGCTGATCGAACGCGGCCCCGATGTGGGCATCTACACGATATGCGTCGCCCCCAGCGTCGAGGCGCTGCCCGCGGCCTGCCGTACCTTCATCGACGTCTCAGCCGGTCTCGAGCAGGCGAGCATCGGCTGGGTGCGACTCGGCGAGCAGAGCCGCCCGGTGGCCGTCGAAGGCGTCTCGCGAGACTACGCCGAGTACTTCGCCAGGCGCCTGGCACCGGTGGTCGATTCGAGCTCGGTCGCACCCGATTCCTCCGACCTCCCCCGGCAGGTATCGCTGCTGCGGGTCGTCGGCACCGACCTCGCCGAAGAGCCGGGCACGGTAGTCGAGCGCTGGCAGCAGAACAACTCGATCATCGACCGCCACTCGCCGCACCGCGAACGGCTGAAGCGCGCCGGCACGCTCAAAGCCTTCGTCGGCCAGCGATCCCCCGACGCGATGTCGCTCGACCTCCGCACACAGGGGCCGCATGCGCTCGTCGGAGGCACCACCGGCTCGGGCAAGTCCGAGTTCTTGCAGGCCTGGGTGCTGGGTCTCGCGGCCGAGTACAGCCCCGATCGTGTGACCTTCCTCTTCGTCGACTACAAGGGCGGCTCCGCCTTCGCCGACTGCGTGAAGCTGCCGCACTGCGTCGGTCTCGTCACCGACCTCAGCCCGCACCTCGTGCGCCGCGCACTCACCAGCCTGCGCGCCGAACTGCACCACCGCGAGCACCTCTTCAACCGAAAGAACGCGAAAGACATCATCGAGCTCGAGAAGCGGCAGGATCCCGATGCACCTCCCACCCTGGTGCTCGTGATCGACGAGTTCGCCGCGCTCGCCACCGAGGTGCCCGAGTTCGTGGACGGCGTGGTCGACATCGCCCAGCGCGGCCGCTCGCTCGGCATCCACCTGATCATGGCGACCCAGCGGCCGGCCGGCGTGATCAAAGACAATCTGCGTGCCAATACCAACTTGCGCGTGGCGCTGCGCATGGCAGACGAATCCGATTCGAGCGATGTGGTGGGAGACCCGATCGCGGCGAGCTTCGATCCTTCGCTGCCCGGCCGCGCCATCGCGAAGACCGGGCCGGGGCGGCTCGTGCCGTTCCAATCGGGTTATGCCGGGGGCTGGACCACCGACAGGCCGGATGCGGCGCAGGTGTCGGTGGCCGAGCTGCGCTTCGGCACCGTGGTCACCTGGGAGTCGGAGGTCGACGCCGAGGGTGCGGGTGCTGGGGGTGGTGCTAGTGGCGCGGCGGGTGCGGGTGCTGCGGCCGGCGGCCCCGAGACCGGCGAGACGGGCCCCAACGACCAGGAGCGCATCGTGCGCAACTTCGTGCTGGCGGCGCAGGAGGCGGGCATTCCGGTTCCGCGGCGCCCCTGGCTCGATGAGCTGCCGACCGCCGTCGACCTGCTCGATCTACTCGATCTACTCGATCTACTCGATCAGATCGAGAGCAGTGCCGACGCCGAGGGCAGCGCAGGGGGCAGCGCAGGTAGCATCACCGGCGAGTTGCCGATCGGCCTCGCCGACGTGCCCGAGCAACAGCTGCAGCAGACCGTCTCGTTCGCACCCGACCGCGAGGGACACATGCTGGTCTACGGCACGAGCGGCGCAGGCAAGACGGTGACGCTGCGCACCCTCGCCATCGCGGCCGGTGCCGGGCGCACCCTCGGCGCGACGACCGTCTACGGCATCGACTTCGGCACGGGTGCGCTGCGCTCGCTCGAGGCGCTGCCCCACGTCGGCACGATCGTGACCGGCGACGATGTCGAACGCATTCAGCGGCTGTTCCGCACGCTCAGAGACACGCTCGACTCGCGCGCGCAGCGCTTCAGCGAGGTGAACGCCTCGACCCTCGGCGAGTACCGCGAGATCACCGGCGACCACGACGAGCCGTGCGTGCTGCTGCTGCTCGACGGCTTCGGCACCTTCCGCCAGGAGTGGGAGAGCGGAGCGAACCGGGTGGAGACCTACGCGACGTTCATGCGCGTGCTCGGCGAGGGCCGCCCCCTCGGCGTCCACATCGTCGCAACGGCCGACCGCTACGGCGCCGTGCCCACCGCAGTGAGCGCGAACATCACCAAGCGGGTGGTCCTGCGGCTCTCCGACGAGAACTCGTACGGCATCCTCGGCGTGCCGCGCGACGTGCTGAGCGAGCGCAGCGCACCCGGCAGGGGCATCGTCGACGGCCTCGAGACCCAGATCGCGGTGATCGGCGGCACTCCGAACGTCGCCGAGCAGAACGCGGCCGCCATCGCGCTCGGCGAGCGCTTCAGCAGGCACGGAGTCGCCGTGGCCGAGACGATCGGCGCGCTGCCCGTCTCGTATCCGCAGCAGAATCTGCCCGACCACGTCGGCGGCTCCCCCGCCCTCGGCATCGGCGAGCACACGCTCGGCCCCGTCGCCTTCGAGCCCATCGGCACCTTCCTCGTCGCCGGCCCGCCGCAGAGCGGCAAGAGCACCGCTCTGCGCGGCATCGTGCGGGCAATGGAGCGCTTCGATTCCGGCACCGAGATGTACCACATCGGCGGTCGCCGGGCGGCGCTCGCGGGCTATCGGCCGTGGAAGCGGCGAGCGAGCCGCATCGAAGACGTGCGCGCGCTCGCGAAGGATCTGACCGAGCTGGTCTCCGACGAGAGCGAGACCACACGGGTGCTGATCGTGCTCGAGAATCTGATCGAGTATTCGGATACCGACGCGGATCGCGCACTGAAGGAGCTGTTCCAAGCGGTCAACCGCAGCGACCAGCTGCTCATCGCCGACGGCGACATCGCGCAGCTCGGCAGCGGTTACGGGCTGATCGGCGAGCTGAAGGCCAGCCGCCACGGCATCGCGCTGCGGCCCGAGACCTTCGACGGCGACACCCTCTTCAAGACCCCGTTCCCCAAGGTGCAGCGGCACGAGTTCCCCGAGGGACGCGGCATCTTCGTCGAGCACGGGAGGCCGCTCACCGTGCAACTGCCCCTCGCCGAGGGCTGAGCCGCTCGGAGCCGGCCGGATCGCCTCGGTCGGCCCGCGCGTTGCTTTCCCTACCACCTGCACAAACGCACCGATCCGCAATATTGCACCGCAATCCCCAGGGATCAGGTGTATTCCTGCAGGGCGGTGCGTTCGAGGGCGCACCGGAACCGCGGGGGTGAGCGTGGCCCGCACTGCCGGCCTCGAACCTCACGCTCACACCCCCCCAACTACCGGGGCCGCCGAACCGCCGACGCGCGAGGCCGGGCAAGACGAAACCCCCGGCCCGTGCGAGGCACGGAGACCGGGGGTTTCGTATTCAGAGCGCGAGACTCAGATCGCGCTGACGTCGAGCGGGATGCCCGGGCCGAACGTGGTCGACACGGCG
>JBEBWI010000073.1:0-12793 GCA_040392345.1 Leucobacter soli
GGGGCCTGGGGGGGGGCGGTGGCCACCCCCCGCCTGGGGTCGGGGGGGGGGGCCACTTTGGGGGCTTCCACCTTTTCTAACCCCTAACTGGGCCCCGCCTCGACAGATGTGTGGGTGTGTGTGGAAGGAGAAAGGGGAAGGAAGGCCGGGCAGAGCCTAGCCTGCGGCGACCACCGAGCCGTCGAGCTCGTGCAAGCGGCTGATCGGAGTGCTCACGACCTCGCGGGCGTTGCGCACCGCGGCCTCAGTCTCGGCGTCGTAGAAGCACAGGCACTTCTGCGTATCCTCGCGCACGTAGGTGCGGAGGAAGGCGACGTCGTCGAGCGTCTCGTAGAGCGGCGACTTCTTCTGCTTCGAGGCGAGGTACTGCTCCATCGTGATCTCCTCGGGAATGTCCCACTCCACGAGGTAGCCGGCCGCGGCACCGCGCGCCCGCACCTCGTCGACGGTGGCGCCGACGATGCGCACCGGCACGGCTTCGCCGATCTCGGTCACCCCGGGCAGATCCGACGCGTCGAGCACGACGCCGGCGCAGGCATCGCCCTCGAGAATCACGAAGGCACGGGCGTGCGATGCGGGCACCTGGGCCTCGACGAGGCTGCCACCCGAGGAGGCGTACGCGGCGGCGATGGCTTCGATCGCAGCGGTGGCCGCGGCGCGGTCGGTGGCGTTCAGCTCGGCTTCGACGAGAAACAGTGACATGGGGATCCTCTCCGGAAGAGCAGACAGATCTGTCTGTCCATTTGCGATGAGCATAACCGATGCGGCTGCGGAGCGCACCCGTTCCGGGCCGCAAGAGCCGCGCATCCGACGGTGCCCCGACGCCAACCGTCGGGCAGGCGCCCGCACCGCTCGTCTCGCGTCGTACCATTGAGGAGTGACTTCACCCACCCCAGCCGCCGATCGCCTGCTCCGCACCGCGAGCGAACTGTTCGCGCGGGAGGGCATTCGTGCAGTCGGCATCGACCGCATTCTCGCCGAGGCCGCGGTGGCCAAGGCCACGCTGTACCAGGCATTCGGGTCGAAGGACGCGCTCGTGCTCGCCTATCTCGAGCAGCGCGACGTCGCTGACCGGCGCGCCTACCGCGCTCAGGCGGCCGCGATGGCGGAGGGGATCGCCCGCGTCTACGCGCCGTTCGAACTCGCGGAAAAGGCTGCGGGAGCTGGGGATTATGTGGGATGCGTGTACGCGAACGCGCTGAACGAGTTCCCCGACCCCGCGCATCCGGTTGCGGCTGCGGTGCGCCGGCATCGCGACTGGGTGCGGGAGCAGTGGGTCGAGGCGCTCGGCTCGATCGAGGGTGCGGAGAGGCTGGCCGAGGAGATTCAGATCGCCTACGACGGGGCACTCCTCGGTGCGAAGGTCGCCCAGTCGCCGCACCCGATCCGGCGCGCGCGAGAGCTCGTAGAGTCCGCCATTCTGCGCCCGGTGTCGGAGGTCGAGGCAGTTGTCGCCCCGCCCGCCGCGGCGTTCGTCAACGCATAACTAACTTGACTGCCACGCATTATGTAACGTAATGTTTCACTCGGCCGAACAGACCGGTCTGGTTGATTGCTACGCTCGGCGACGTCATCCACCCCGCCCGTATCGATGGAGAATCGCGTGACGCAACTGGAACCAGACGCCCCGCCGATCGCCGCACTGCGCGCGGTCGGCATCGACCGGGGGAGCGGCACGATCCTCGCGGATCTCTCGCTCGACGTGCGACGCGGCGAACTCCTCACCGTCGTCGGCCCATCGGGCGCAGGCAAGTCGACGCTGTTGAGCCTGCTCGCCGGGCTGCTGCAGCCCAGCTCGGGTGAGATCGACCGCCCCGAAGACCACGGTGGATCCACGCGACTCGTCTTCCAGCAGCCGCGTCTGCTGCCCTGGCGCACGGCAGCCGAGAACATCCGTCTCGGGCTCGAGTTCACGGCGAACGGCGGGCACGGCATCGGCCACGCGCGCGACGCCGACGCACGAGTCTCGACCCTGCTCGCAGAGCTCGGCATCGGAGAGCTCGCGGACCGCATGCCCGATGAACTCTCGGGCGGGCAGGCGCAGCGTGTCGCGATCGCGCGAGCCGTCGCCGCCGACCCCACGCTGCTGCTGCTCGACGAGCCCTTTTCCGCGCTCGACCCCCTCACCCGCGCCGACACCCAGCGCTGGCTGCGCGAGGTGCATCGCAAGCTCGGCCTCAGCACAGTGCTCGTCACCCACGACCTCGCCGAGGCGGCTCGTCTCGGCGACCGCGTCGTCGTGCTCAGGCCGGGCGGCGCCACCGAAGTGTTCGACGCGAGCGGCGACGACCACGGGCCGCTCGAGGAGGAGCTGCTGCGCAGCTTCGCCGACCTCGTCGGCGCGGAGGGCGCCGACCCCGACTCCGGCACTACGGCCGATCGCGGTTCGGCAGGGGGTGCCGCGGGCACCGCGACCCGCACGCCCCAGCAGCGCAGCCGACGCGAGCTGCTGACGGTCGCGGGTGCGGGCGCCCTCATCGCACTGCCCGTGATCGCGAGCGCGTTCGCACGGCCGTCGTCGGGTGCGGCGACCCCCGCACCCACTGCGGCGCCGACCCCGCGCACCGGTGACGGCACCGAGCCCGTCGAACGCGCCGAGCTGCGGCTCGGCTACCTCCCCATCACCGACGCCGCCCCGCTGCTCATCGCGCACGACTCGGGTGCCTTCTCGGAGCGCGGCATCGACACCCCGACGCCCACGCTGTTCCGCAGTTGGTCCTCGCTCGTCGAAGCGCTGCAGGGCGGCAGCATCGACGTCGCCCATCTGCTCATGCCGCTCGCGATGCAGCTGCGCTACGAGGCGGGCATGCCGGTGAAGGTGCTCGCGTGGAACCACGTCAACGGCTCGGCGCTCGCGGTGCGGCACGAGTACGACGACATCGCCTCGCTCGCTGGAACAACGGTTGCGGTGCCGGGTTGGTACTCGATCCACAATGTGGTGCTGCAGCAGCAGTTGCGTGCAGCCGGGCTCACCGTGGTGATCAACACGCCGCCGAGCCGCGAGGAGGGCACCGTGCAACTCGTCGTGCTCGCCCCCGCCGACATGCCCACGGCGCTCGGCAACGGCGCGATCGCAGGCTACATCGTCGCCGAGCCCTTCTGCGCCGTCGCGGAGGCGCAGGACGTGGGTAAGATTCTGCGCTTCACGGGCGACGTGTGGCGGGAGCACGCCTGCTGCGTGACCGTGGTGCGCGAAGACCTGATCGACGAACGGCCCGAACTCGCCCAGCGCGTTGCCGACGCCATCGTCGCCGCCCAGCGCACCATTCTCGACGACCGCGCCGGAGCCGCCGCACGGCTCAGCGAGGGAGGCTACCTGCCGCAGCCGGCACCGGTGATCGCGCGGGTGCTGGTCGAGCACGAGGGAGACCACGAAGTATACGCCGAGTCGGGAGCGATCGTGCACCCCGAGTGGGAGCAGCCGCGCATTGGTTTCCAGCCCTACGCCTACCCGAGCTACACCGAGCGCCTCGTCGAGGAGCTGCGCCTCACGACGGTCGATGCGAGCACCGACTGGCTCGACCGCGTCGATGCCGCCGCCGTGCACGACGACCTCGTGAGCGCGCAGATCAACCTGCGCGCCATCGAATCCGCGGGCGGTCTCGCCGCCTTCGGAGCCACGGCCTCGCGAAGGGAGCTGGTGCAGCCGTGATCACCCGAATCGCCACGCGCGCCGCCGTCATCCTCGCCGCCGTCCTCCTCTGGTGGCTCCTCGCCGATGTGCTCCTCGCCGCCAACCCGGTCGTCTCGAAGATGGGGCCGGGCAGCACGGTCGCCGGGCTCGCGCGCCTCCTCGGCGAACCGTCGTTCCTCGACGCCATCGCAGTCTCCCTGTACCGCCTGCTCGCGGGCCTCGGCATCGGTGTGCTCATCGGCATTCCGCTCGGCGCGCTCTTCGGGTCGCGCGGCCTCGTCGAGCAGGCGACCGACCCGCTCGTGCAGCTGCTGCGCATGACCTCGCCGCTCGCGTGGGCGCCGCTCGCGCTCGTGCTGCTCGGCACCGGCTCGGGCGCCGTGATCGCGCTCATCGCCCTCGCGGCGGTGTGGCCGATCGTGCTCGGCGTCTCGGCCGGCGTGCGCGCGCTCGACCCCGGATTCGCGGCGGTCGCCCGCTCTCTCGGGGCGACCCGGTGGGAGACGGTGCGGTCCACCACCATCCCCGCGCTCGCGGCACCCGTGACCGGTGCGGTGCGCGTCGCGCTCGGCATCTCCTGGGTGGTGCTCGTGCCCGCCGAGATGCTCGGCGTCACGAACGGGCTCGGGTACGCTGTGCTGAACGCCCGCGACAACGTCGACTACGCGGCGCTCGCCGCGACCATGCTCGCGATCGGCCTGCTCGGCTTCCTCCTCGACCGCATCTTCCGCGGCATCCACCGTCTCGTACTCTCCCGCACCGGAAGGCAGGGCACGTGAGCACCGCAACCCCGGGTTCCGCCGAACTCGACGAGCTGATCCGCGCCGCCGCCGCGCTCGCGGCTCGGGCCGCGGCAGAGACCGACCGGGACGGCACGCATGCCGAGACCTCGCTCGAGCGGTTCGGCGCGCTGGGCGCGCTCAGGCTGGGTATCGACGGGGGTGGACCGACCGCGCACGGCCCGAGCGAGAACGGCGCGGCTGCGACAGACGGCACCCCGGGGTCGGATCTCGGCGGCTACGCGCGGCTGCTCGAGGCGGTCGCCGGCGAGTGCATGAGCTCCGCCTTCTCCCTGTGGGCGCATCGCATGGTGGTCGAGTACCTGCGCGCCTCGGGCGGCTTCGACGAACTGCTCGAGCAGCTGCTCGCGGGCACCCGTGCCGGCTCGATCGCGATGGCCACCGCCATGCAAGAGCTTTCGGGGGTCGGTGAGGTGCCGACGGTGGCCGTGCGCGATGGCGAGGGCTACCGGGTCACGGGTCGCATCGCCTGGGCGTCGAATATCGCCCCCGGCACCGTCGTCGTGTTCCCGGCACGGGTGGCCTCGGCGGGCGACACGGGCTCCGGTGCAGATGGTGGATCACGCGGCCTCGCCGAGCGCGTTATCCTCACCACCACGGTCGGCACCGAGAGGCTCGAGACCCGCGAGGCCCAGGATCTCCTGGCGCTCGGCGCCACGCGCTCGGCCATGCTGCAGTTCGACGGCGTCCATGTCGGCCCCGAGGGTGTCGTGGCCGAATCCTTCGACGCCTGCCGCGCTCGCCGCAGCGCGCACCTGCTGCTGCAGTCGGCGTTCTGCGCGGGGCTCGCGCGGCGTTCGCTCTCCGAGGCGTCGGCGCAGCTCGACGGCCCGGGCGGCGTGCTGGCCGCGCACCACGCCCGGCTCGTGGCGCAGCTCGACGACCTCGGGGGTACGCTGCACGCGTACGTCGACGACATCGACGCGGCGCAACCGCGCGACGTCACGATGCTGCGCTACCAGATCGCGCGACTGGCAGGGGCGGCCGCCCGGCATGAGTCGACCCTCATCGGCGGTCGCGGTTACGTCACGACGACGGCGACCAACCGCCGGCTGCGCGAGGCCTCGTTCCTGCCCGTGCAGTCGCCGAGCGAGGTGCAGCTGCTGCAAGAGCTTGAGCGCTTCGGCGTGCACCCCACCGAGGGCTACTCGATCTGACCGCACGCGGCAGCGGGCGGGATCCACACTCGAAATGCGGCGGAGGGGCAGAGGCGCTGCCCGCCCCGCGCGGAACAGCGGAACGGCGGAGGCGGAATAGGCTGCGGCACCCTGCTGTTGCACCCGGTGTGACTAAGAGCATCGGATTCCTGTCGTTCGGCCACTGGACGGATCACCCGGACTCGGGCGCGCGCACCGCCTCGGACGTGCTGCTGCAGAGTATCGACCTGGCGGTCGCCGCGGAAGAGCTGGGAGCCGACGGCGCGTACTTCCGCGTGCACCACTTCGCACGGCAGCTCGGCGCGCCGTTCCCGCTGCTCGCGGCGGTCGGGGCGAAGACCAGCCGCATCGAGATCGGCACCGGTGTGATCGACATGCGGTACGCGAACCCCCTGGCGTTCGCGGAGGATGCGGGAGCCGCCGACCTCATCGCCGGCGGCAGGCTGCAGCTCGGCATCTCGCGCGGGTCGCCCGAGCAGGTGATCGATGGCTGGAAGTACTTCGGCTTCGCGCCGGCCGAGGGGGAGACCGATGCAGACATGGCGCGCAGGCACACCGAGGTGGCGCTGCAGGTGATCGAGGGGCTGCGGTTCGCCGAGCCGAACCCGCGGCCCATGTTCCCGAACCCGCCCGGCCCGCTGCGCATCGAGCCCTACTCCGAAGGCCTGCGCGAGCGCATCTGGTGGGGCGCCGGCTCAGACACGACCGCGCGATGGGCGGCGCAGCAGGGCATGCACCTGATGTCTTCGACGCTCAAGTACGACGAGTCGGGCGAGCCGTTCCACGTGCAGCAGCGCAAGCAGATCGAGGCGTTCCGCGAGGAGTGGGCGCAGCACGACCACGGCTTCGAGCCGCGGGTCTCGGTATCGAGATCGATCTTCGCGATCACGAACGATCTCGACCGCAGGTACTTCCTCGGCGGCGGCGACCGGGACGACCAGTTCGGCAGCATCGGCGATGGGCGGGCCGTGTTCGGGCGTTCCTACGCCGACGAGCCCGACGCGCTCATCGAGCAGCTGCGCGGCGACGAGGCGATCGCCGCGGCCGACACGCTGCTTCTGACGGTGCCGAACCAGCTGGGCGTCGATTACAACGCGCACGTGCTCGAATCGATCCTGACGCATGTCGCGCCGGGGCTCGGCTGGCGGTAGCGGCACTCCGACGCGTGTCGGTGCCCTGCTCTAGTGTGGTGGCATGACAGTCGTGATCGATCCCGCTTTTGACCCGGTGCCGTCGCTGGCACGCCGAATCACCGTTTCCGTTGCGGCCGACGCCTCCGAGGCGCAGGCCGTCGCGGTCTTCGTGCCCGCAGAGGGCGAGCTGCCGTCGGGCCTGCCCGAGGGGGTCGACCGCGACGCGCTCGCCGCAGCCGGGTTCACGGGGAAGAGCGGGCAGACGCTGGCGCTGCCGGGCTCACCGCTGCGGGTGCTGGTCGGGGTGAACGGCGGCATCGACACGGTGGCGAAGCTGCGCGACGCGGTCGCGTCGTTCACGCGCGCGGCGCACGAGTCGCAGTGGATCGCGGTCGATCTCGGTGCAGCCCTCGAGCCGGGCGCGGTCGACGCCGCGCTCGCGGCGCAGGCCGCCACCGAGGGCGCCATTCTGGCGCGGTACCGGTTCGACGAGCTGAAGCACGATGCGAAGACGGTGCAGCTCGAGCGGCTGACCCTTGTCTCGGGTGCGGGTGCGGGTGCTGCAGAAGCTGAGCAGGTCGAGCGCGGCATCGAGCGCGGCCTGATCCTCGCGCGCACCGCGAGCCTCGCTCGAGACCTGGCGAACACGCCGCCGCGCCACCTGAGCGCCGCGAAGTTCGCCGAGATCGCCGAGCGGCTCGGCCCGGAGTTCGGGCTCGAGGTGGAGGTGTTCGACCGGCAGCAGTTGATCGAGCTCGGCTGCGGCGGTCTGCTCGGGGTGAACGCGGGCAGTACCGAGGAACCGCGCATGATCAAGCTGCGCTACCGTCCCGCGGGCGCGACGGACGAGAGCCCGCATCTCGCGCTGGTCGGCAAGGGCATCATGTACGACTCGGGCGGCATCAGCCTGAAGCCGTCGAACGCGATGCACGCCGCGATGAAGCTCGACATGATGGGCGCGGCCGGCGTCTTCGCCGCTATGACCTCGCTGCGAGAACTCGGCGCCGAGACGGTTGTCAGCGGTTGGCTCATGTGCACCGACAACATGCCCTCGGGCAGCGCGACGAAGCTCGGCGATGTGCTCAGCATTCGCGGAGGCACCACCGTCGAGGTGAAGAACACCGACGCCGAAGGGCGGCTGGTGATGGCCGACGCGCTCGTGCTCGCAACCGAGGAGGAGCGTCGCCCGGACGCGATCGTCGACATCGCCACGCTCACGGGCGCGGCGATGGCGGCGCTCGGCACGCGCACCGCGGCCATGCTCGCGAACAACGACGCGGTGGCGGAGCAGCTCGAAGCGGCCGCCGACGTGACCGATGAGAACATCTGGCGATTCCCCCTCGACCACCGGTACCGCGATCAGTTGAAGAGCGATGTGGCAGACCTGTCGAACATCGGCGGCCAGTATGCCGGAGTGATCCTCGCCGCCCTGTTCCTGAACGAGTTCGTCGACGGCCTGCCGTGGGGGCATCTCGACATCGCTGGAACCATGATGTCGGAACGCGACGATCTGTGGCGATCCACCGGTTCGACCGGTTTCGGTGCGCGGCTGCTCGCCGAGTTCGCGACCGCGTTCGAACCGCCGGTGGCGGCAGCGGGGGACGCGGAGTAGTCGACGCCGGGCCGCACGCGCGGATGTCAGACGATCTGGATAGGGTGAAGATGAACGACCCGATTCGGCGCGAGACGGAAGAGGCGTGATGAAGTCGAAGCAGCACAAGCACCAGCGGTCGGCCGCGAGGCCGGGGCGGGCTCCGGACGCATCGGAGTCGGACCGCTCATTCGTGGTGGTCTCGAACCGCCTCCCGGTCGACCGGGTGGTCGACGCGGATGGCGCGGAGCGGTGGCGCACCTCGCCAGGCGGGCTCGTCACCGCGATGGAGTCCGTGGTCAGCGACCTGCGCTGCATCTGGGTCGGCTGGCCGGGCAGCGTGGCGGAGGATCTCGAGCCGTTCAGCATCGATGAGATGGAATTGCGGCCCGTATCGCTCGACGCGGGCGAGTTCGCCGAGTACTACGAGGGGTTCTCGAACGCGACGATCTGGCCGCTCTACCACGACGTGATCGCGCCTCCCGCGTACCACCGCGAGTGGTGGGACCGGTACGTCGCGGTGAATCGGCGCTTCGCCGAGGCGGCGGCCGAGGCCGCGGCTCCGGGGGCGACGGTGTGGGTGCACGACTACCATTTGCAGCTCGTGCCGGCGATTCTGCGCGAGCTGCGGCCCGACCTGGTCATCGGCTTCTTCCTGCACATCCCGTTCCCCGCATTCGGCCTGTTCAGCCAGTTGCCGTGGCGGCGGCAGGTGCTCGAGGGGCTGCTGGGCGCCGACGTGATCGGCTTTCAACGAGTCACAGATGCCGCGAACTTCCGTGCGGCGGTGCGCCGATTCGTGGGGGCGCCTTCGAGCGGCAACATGATCGCGCTGGCAGGTTCTGAAGCCGAGGGCGTACCGGGGGCGGCACGAGAGCAGATCGCTGCTCGGCAGGTGCTGGCACAGGAGTTCCCGATCTCCGTCGATGCCCGTGCCTTCGCCGAGCTCGCCGCGAGCGAGTCGGTGCAGCGGCGTGCACGCGAGATCCGGTCCGAACTCGGCAATCCGAAACGCATCATCCTGGGTGTGGATCGCCTCGACTACACCAAGGGAATCGGCCATCGGCTGAAGGCGTTCGCCGAGCTGCTGCGCGACGGCGAGATCGGGCCCCGCGAGGTGACCCTCGTGCAGGTCGCCAGCCCGAGCCGCGAACGAGTCGAGGCATACCGTCTGCTGCGCGACGAGATCGAAGTCACGGTCGGGCGCATCAACGGCGACTACGGCACGATCGGGCACACCCCCGTCGTGTACCTGCACCAGGGGTTTCCACGCGAGGAGATGGCGGCGCTCTACCTCGCCGCCGATGTGCTCGCCGTGACCGCGCTGCGCGACGGCATGAACCTCGTCGCGAAGGAGTACGCGGCCTGCCGCACCGACGAGCGCGGGGTGCTCGTGCTGAGCGAGTTCGCCGGCGCGGCCGACGAGCTCGGTCGCGCGGTGATGGTGAACCCGCACGACATCAACGGCATCAAGGCGGCGTTCATGCGGGCGCTGCGCATGCCCGTAACCGAACAGCGGCAGCGTATGCGGGCGCTGCGTCGTGTCGTCTTCCGCAACGATGTGACCCGGTGGTCGGAGACCTTCCTGCGAGCGGTCGAGGGGCAGGCCGAAGGCCGTCACGCGAGCGGATCGGCGGTGAACGACGACTACGGGGCCAGCACCCGCATCTTCCTGCCGTCGAACATCGACCCGGCGCTGCGCCGACTCGCCGCCGAGTCGAACCTGCTGATCGCCTGCGATTTCGACGGCACGCTCGCTCCGATCGTGTCGCGCCCCGAGCTCGCGCGCATCCTGCCCCGCGCCGAGCAAGCGCTCGCGGTGCTGCAGGAAGCGCAGGGTGTGCGGGTCGCCCTCCTTTCGGGTCGCTCGCTCGAGAGCCTCGGCGCGACGGGTGTGCGGCTCGACGGCAGGCTGGTGGCGGGCTCGCACGGGGCCGAGCTGAGCGGCCTGCTCGAGAGTGACGGCAAGCCGGGTGTGCAGCTGGAGATCGCGGGGCCCGACGCTGAAGAAATGCAGCGATTGACGGGCCTGCGGGCCGTGCTCGATCCACTCGTGGCGTCGGTGCCGGGTGCCTGGCTCGAGGAGAAGCCGCTGGGGTTCGCCGCCCATGTGCGGCAGGTCGCCGACGAGGTAGCAGGCCAGCAGCTGCTGGACGATCTGCTCACGGCGACCTCCGACCTGCGCGAGGGGCCCACGCCCCTGCATGTGCGCGGCGGCAAACGGGTGCTGGAGTTTGCCGTACGCGAGGCCGACAAAGGTGAGGTACTGCAGCGGATTCGCCGGGAGCTGCCCGGAGCGGCAGTGCTGTTCGTCGGAGACGACGTGACCGACGAGGACGCGCTCCGCGCCCTGCAACCCGGGGATATGGGTGTGAAGGTCGGCGACGGGGAGTCGGTCGCCGAGTACCGGGTGCCCGACCCCGAGACGGTCGCGGTACTGCTCGCGCGCCTCGCAGAACTTCGCACCGGCGTCGTGATCGGCACCGAATGACACGTCGGCGGACCTGGGGAGACGATATTCACCTCGTTCAAGCCGTGCCTTCGGGCACCACGCGCACCGCTTGCAGAGAGGCCGCCGATCCGCGTGATTTGATAGGGGCATGTCCCAACTTGTCGCCGATCGGGACGCCTACATCGAGGCGTTCGTAGAATTCGTCACCTCATCGCCCAGTTCGTTTCACGCCTCGAGCGCGCTCGTCGACGCCCTCGAGGCGGCGGGTTTCGCCGCGCACGACGAAACGGCGGCCTGGGCGGCGCTGAACGAGAACCCGTGCGGCTACGTGCGGCGAGACGGAGCGCTCATCGCCTGGCGCGCGGGGGCGGGGGTCGACGCGAGCAGCCCGGTGCGCATCGTCGGCACTCACACCGACTCGCCAGGTTTCACGCTCAAGCCCCAGCCCTCGTTCAGCGCGGAGGGGTGGGCGCAGGCGGGCGTCGAGATCTACGGCGGCCCGCTGCTCAACTCGTGGCTCGACCGCGACCTCGCGCTCGCGGGGCGTATCGTGACTGCGAGCGGGACGGAGCACCTCGTGGGCACCCGGGCGCTGGCCCGAATACCGCAGCTTGCGATCCACCTCGACCGCGAAGCGAACGCGGGCCTCACCCTCGACCGGCAGTGGCACACGCAACCGATACTCGGCGTCGGTGAGGTGTCGGTGCTCGGTCTGCTCGCGGAGTCGGCAGGCGTCGCAGAGGCGGAGATCGCCGGGGTCGATGTGCGGCTCGCCGACGCGCAGGCACCCGAGCGCATCGGAGCCGAGGGCGAACTGCTCGCGTCGCCGCGACTCGACAATCTGAGCTCGGTGTTCGCAAGCCTCGCGGCGCTGGTGGAGGCGCAGCCCGCACCCGGCACCATCGCGGTGCTCGCCGCCTTCGACCATGAAGAGCTGGGCTCGAACACGCGCTCGGGTGCCGCGGGGCCGTTCCTGGCCGATATGCTGTCCCGACTCATGGCGGGGCTCGGCGCGGGGCACGAGGATCGTGCGCGGGCGTTCGCCTCGTCGTGGTGCATCTCTGCCGACGCCGGGCACGCAGTGCACCCGAACTACCCCGAGAAGCATGACCCGCGCGTGCGGCCCAGACCCGGCGGCGGGCCAATGCTGAAGGTCAACGCGAACCAGCGCTACGCGAGCGATGCGCACGGCGAGGCACTCTGGCGGCGGTGCTGCGCTGCGGCCGGGGTGCCGACTCAGGAGTTCGTCTCGCACAACGACGTGCCGTGCGGGTCCACCATCGGCCCGATCACGGCGACCCGACTCGGTATTCGCACCGTCGACGTCGGGGTGCCGCTGTTGTCGATGCACTCGGCGCGTGAACTCGCGCACGTCGACGACCTGCACGGGCTCGCCCGTGTTGCGGCGCGCTTCTACTCTGGTGCTTGAACACACAGGTTTCGTTAGGATCTAGCTATGAGCGAGTTGCAAGGGTCGAACCAGGGGACAGTCACACTCTCGACGCGCACACTGGTTCCCTCTGTTCAGCGGTTCGGTAATCGGGATATCGAGACGACGTTCCTGGGGAACAACAGTGCCGGTCAGCCGACCTGGATGCTGTGGAACCCGCTCGAACCCTACCTCATCGGCATCCTGCGGCAGGATCGACTCGGCTTCACGCTCGAGCAGCGCACCGATCAGGGGGTGCTCGTGCACGAGAACCTCTCGTTCAAGCGGTTGCAGCGGGCGATCGGCGGCTGATTCTTCGGCGATCTCTTTCGCCTTCGTGAACCGGCGCAGATCGTTGGGAACACGCGGAGACGCGCCGGAATTCGGCCCCGATTTGCGTGAGGTTCACTTTTCATCGTAAGCTTACTTCTCGGTAGCCAACGATGTGAAAACATCTTCGGCCCCATCGTTTAGCGGCCTAGGACACCGCCCTTTCACGGCGGCAGCACGGGTTCGAATCCCGTTGGGGTCACTACGACAACTGAATAGAACATGGCCCTGTGGCGCAGTTGGTTAGCGCGCCGCCCTGTCACGGCG
>JBEBWI010000074.1:0-12702 GCA_040392345.1 Leucobacter soli
ACATCCTGATTAACAGTCAAGCGCTCTGCCAACTGAGCTACAGGGGATCATTGCCTCTTGGCAACAGCGACAAGTCTATCAAACTGCGGAATACGCCCGCAAATCGAGCGGATCGCGTCGGCGGTTCGCGCCCGCCTGCGCACTACTCCTGCGAAACCTCGTCGTACGCGGTGGCCCGCAGCGCCTGGGCCAGCTGGCGCACGTAGTCGTGATCCGCGTGTCGGAAGATCTCGTTGATGTCGCCCGAACCGACGAGTCGGCCCTGCTGCATGACGAGCACGTCCTGCGCGAGCGCTTCGAGCACACCGATGTCGTGCGTCACGAGCACCATGCTCGCACCGCTGCGTTCCCGGTACCAGCTCAACAGATCGACGATCTTCGGCCGATTGTTCGCGTCGACGCCCAGGGTCGGCTCGTCGGCGAAGCAGACCGCCGGCCCAAGCATGAGCGAGCGGATCACGGCGATGCGCTGCCGCTGCCCCTTCGAGAGCTCGTGCGGATACTCCTGGAGTTTGCCGAACGGGAGGCCTACGATGTCCATCATCTCGGCGATCTGCCGGCCGAGCGCTTCACGATCGAAGCGCCTCGACCGTTCCGCGATGGGCTGAATGAGGATGTCTCCGACGTTCAGGTCGGCCGGAAGCGTCGCGCCGGCGTCCTGCGCGAGGTGGCCTACATGCGCGGTGAGGCGGGTCGTGGTGCGACCGGATAGCCGGCGCATCGGCACTCCGAGTACGCGGGCCTCGCCGCCGTTGACACGGATTCGCGAACCCTTCTCGGAGGCATCCTCCCCACGGCCGGCGAGGAAACGCGCGAGGGTGGTCTTCCCCGATCCGCTCTCGCCGAGAATCGCGAGCACCCCGCCCCGGCGAAGCTCGAACGTGACGCCCTCGACCGCATTGAACGCCCGCGCGCCGCCGTGCGCCGGGTACCCGAGCGAGAGATCCGAGACGGATACGGCGGGGTCTGCATGACGATCCGGTTCCACCATGCCCTCGATCCTATGCGCTGCTATTCGCCGCGGAGGCCTCGCCGCGCGGCCTCCAACGCGGTGAGCTGCTCCTGGATGCGACGGGACCCCGGATCGGAGGTATCGCCGATGCGCTGCATTCGGGCGACCAGCTCGCCCTTGAGCGAGAGCAGATCGCGGTCGAGCAGCGAGACGACGACATCGCGCGCATAGGCGCCGAGCTGCGCCGGATTCCGGTGCGGGATGGGAGCGAGCGCGAGCTCGCGGATCAGATCGCGATGCGTGTCGGGCGCGTTTTCGAGCACACGCTCGAACCAGCCCTCTTGACCGATCGAGTCGATCGATGCCGCGACGGCGTCGCGTACCGAGCGGAGCGCAGGGGTCGTCACCTCGGCGGTGACCGCCTGCACCATCAGTTCGGCGCCGACCGCGGGGGCCTGCTGCAGCATCGCCATGAGGGCATCGCGTTCGAGCCGCGTGGCCGGGTTCTGAGGGAGGCCGGCCAGCGTGATCCGGGGCCGAGGCGTCGCCGGCTCTTCGTCACGGGGGGGCTCGTGCGGGGCGTAGAAGTCGCTCGGCGGCTCCTGCTGCGCCGGTTCCTGCGCGCCGCGACCGCGACGAGTGGCACCCTGCTGAGCGCTTCGTGCCGCATCGGTGCGCGCCCGCACAGCACGCTGCACCTCTCCGAGTTCGGTGCCCAGCATTCCTGCGAGTTCCCGTGTGTATCCCGGGCGCAGCGCGGGATCCTTGATCTCGGCGATGATGGGGGCCGCCGCGCGCAGGGCGGACACGCGGCCCTCGACCGAGTTCAGGTCGAAGCGGGAGATCGCCTGCTTCAGGGCGAAGGCGAAGAGCGGCACCTTGCGGGTGAAGAGTTCGCGCACGGCCTCGTCACCGCGGTGCAGGCGGAGGTCTGCGGGGTCGAGCCCGCCGGGCGCGACGGCGACATAGGTCTGCGCGCTGAAGAGCTTCTCGTCGCTGAACGCTCGCAGAGCGGCCTTCTGGCCGGCCTCGTCGGGGTCGAAGGTGAAGATCACTTCGGCCGCAGCGTCGTCGCCCATGACGCGGCGCAGCACCGAGATGTGCTCCTTGCCGAACGCGGTGCCGCAGGTCGCGACCGCCGCCTCTTCGCCGGCGAGGTGGCAGGCCATCACATCGGTGTAGCCCTCGACCACGACGACGCGCTTGCCGCGCGCCACCGCCCGCTTCGCGAGATCGAGACCGTAGAGCACCCGCGACTTGTGGTAGACGGGCGTCTCCGGCGTGTTCAGATACTTCGGTCCGTTGTCGTCCTCGTAGAGCTTCCGCGCTCCGAAGCCGACGGTCTGCCCGCTCGTGTCGCGTATCGGCCAGACGATGCGGCCGCGGAAGCGGTCGTAGACGCCCCGTTGGCCCTCCGAGACGAGGCCCGCCTGGGTCAGCTCCTGTCGGGTGAAACCCTTCGCCCCGAGCGCCGAGGTCAGCCCGTCCCATCCTCTCGGGGCATAGCCCACGCCGAATCGATCGCAGGCGGGCTCGTCGAAGCCGCGTGCGGCGAGGAACTCGCGTGCGGTGCCGGCCTCCTGGCCGTCCAACTGTGCCGTGAAGTACTCCGCAGCCGCCTGGTTCGCGGCGAGCAGGCGGGCGCGGTTCGGCCCGTCGTCACGGCGTTCGCCGCCCTCCTCGTAGCTCAGCACATAGTGGATCCGAGCGGCGAGCCGCTCGACCGCCTCGGCGAAGGTGAGATGGTCGATGTTCTGGAGGAAGCTGATCGCGTCGCCGGATTCACCGCAGCCGAAGCAGTGGTAGTAGCCGAGGGTCGGGCGCACGTGGAAGCTGGGGCTGCGCTCGTCGTGGAACGGGCACAGGCCCTTCATCGAGTCGATGCCGCCGTTCTTCAGCGTCACGTAGTCGCCCACCAGATCGGCGATGTTCGTGCGGCGCTTCACCTCTTCGATGTCGCTCGCTTTGATCCGACCTGCCATGAGCACCGAGTGTAGTGGGTGGGCCGGGGCGGTTACACCAACGGCACGTCGCAGAGCCGGCGGTACCAGGTGATCGCCGACTGATCGGTGAGCGAGGCGACCTGATCCACGATCGCCCGTCTTGCAGTCGCTTCATCGCCGGCCGCGCGGAAATCCGCGGCGAAGGCGGGCTCAAGCTCGGTGCCCTCGGATTCCCACAGCGTCTGTGTCAGCTCGATCAGCAGCTCGCGTTGCCTCCGATAAGTGGGCTGACGGCGCCCGCTCTCCATGACGAATGCGGCGACGATGCCCTTGAGCACTGCGATCTCGGCCCTGATCTCCCGCGGTACCACGATGCTCGCTCCGTACCGTGCGAGACGGGTGCTCCCGGCAGCGGCGAGGGTGTCGCGGATCGCGGTGCCCGCGAAACGACCGATCATCTCGCTCGTGAAGTTCTTGAGCCTGGCCTGGTCGCGGCGGCTGCCATCCCACCGGGTCAGCCAGGTCTCGGCACCCGCGATCCGATCGAATGCGGCACCGAGCTCGTCCTCTTGGTAGGCGCCGTGGGCCCACTCCGAGACGGCCCGGATCAGGCTGCTGTGGCCCGACTTCGCGGTCAGTATCTCGGGGTCGATGAACTCCCCCACGACCGCATCCTCGAAGTCGTGCACCGAGTAGGCGATGTCATCCGAGAGATCCATCACCTGGGCTTCGGCGCACTTCACACGCGGAGGCGCACCATCGCGCAGCCAGCGGAAGATGTCGGCATCGTCGGAGAAGTAGCCGAACTTGCTGCTGTCCGGTGCGGCCTCCTCGAGCGACCACGGGTACTTGCAGCTCGCATCCAGCGTGGCCCGCGTCAGATTCATCCCGACGCTGCGGCCTGCCGCATCGAAGCGCTTCGGCTCGAGGCGAGTGAGGATGCGCAGGGTCTGCGCGTTGCCCTCGAAACCGCCGAAGCCGGCCATCCAGTGGTCGAGCGCGCGCTCGCCGTTGTGCCCGAACGGCGGATGACCGAGATCGTGCGCGAGGCACGCGGTATCGACGACGTCTTGGGCGAGCCCCAGCGAGACCGCGAGTTCACGGCCGATCTGCGCCACTTCGAGCGAGTGGGTCAGCCTGTTGCGCGCGAAATCGACTCCCGCGGTCGGGCTGAGCACCTGCGTCTTCGCGGCGAGGCGTCGCCACCCGCTCGAGTGCAGCACCCGCGCGCGATCCCGTGCGAAATCGGTGCGGTGTCCGCTGTGCTGCTCCGGTACGAACCGCGCCTCGTCGTGCGCCGAGTAGCCGTCAACCACCGGAATCGTCGCGTTCTGCCTCGGCCAGCTCGCCGTAGTCGATGTGCTCGCTCGTGCGGCTCTCGAGCCACCGCTCGGGCAGCACGGGCCGTTTCGGAGTGCCCGCGCGCCCGCGGGGCCCCTCTGCGCCCTCACCCGGGTAGGGCATGCTGGCGTCCATCGTGGCGAAGATCTCGTCCATCTGCTCCAGAGATTCGACCATCGCGAGGGCGCGCCGCGTGTCACCGCCCACACCGTAGCCCTTGAAGTACCAGGCCACGTGCTTCCTGATATCGCGGCAGGCGCGATTCTCCTCGTCGAAGAAATCGACGAGGAGCTCGGTGTGCCGACGCATCGCACTCATCACCGAGCCGAGCGGCGGCTTCGCGGTGAGGGCCACGGCCTCGTCGCGGCTCATCTCCCCCGCCTCGGCCTTGAACGCGGCTGCCAGATCTCCGAACAGCCAAGGGCGTCCCAGACATCCACGGCCCACGACGACGCCGTCGCAGCCGGTCTCCCTGACCATGCGAATCGCATCCTCGGCCGACCAGATGTCGCCGTTCCCGAGAATCGGAACGCTCGTGATCGTCTCCTTCAGCGTCGCGATGGCCCCCCAATCGGCGGTGCCCGAGTAGAACTCGCTCGCGGTGCGGCCGTGCAGCGCGATTGCGGCGACGCCCGCGCCCTCCGCGGCCTTCGCCGCCTCGAGGTAGGTCAGGTGGTCGCGATCGATGCCCGTGCGCATCTTCACTGTCAGCGGCAGGGAGCCCGCGGCCCGCACCGCATGCTCGACGATCGCTCGAAACAGGTCGAGCTTCCAGGGCAGCGCGGATCCGCCGCCCTTCCTCGTGACCTTGGGAACCGGGCAGCCGAAATTCAGGTCGATGTGATCTGCGCGATCCTCGTCGACGAGGAAGCGCACGGCCTCTGCGATCGTCTTCGGGTCGACCCCGTACAACTGGATCGAGCGGGGCGTCTCGCTCTCGTGATGCTTGATCAGACGCAGCGATTCGGGGGTGCGCTCGACGAGTGCACGACTCGTGATCATCTCGCTCACGTACAGACCCGCACCGTACTCGCGACAGAGTCGGCGAAAGGCGGTGTTGGTGATGCCCGCCATCGGTGCGAGTACCACGGGAACGTCGAGCGCGAGCGAGCCGATGCGCAGGCGGCTATCGGTGAGGGCGGCAGTAGTCATAACGGCACCATTGTCTCAGATCTCCGGTGGCGCGTGTCGGGAGTCGTTCGCGGAGACGCTGCCATGCGACGCTGCCTCAGGGGTCGGGGCGCAGTCGGACTTCCCTCGCGCGGTACTAGTTCGAACCGGGTGCGTCGACCGCACCGCCGAACCGCCGATCGCGATCCTGATAGATCTGGATGGCCCGCCACAGCTCGGTGCGATCGAAATCGGGCCAGAGAGTATCGAGGAACACCATCTCCGCGTAGGCGGACTGCCAGAGGAGGAAGTTGCTCGTGCGCTGCTCGCCCGAGCTGCGCAGGAACAGATCCACCTCCGGCAACTCGGGAACATACAGGTGACGCTGGATGGTACGCTCGGTGATCCCGTGCGGAGAGAGTCTGCCCGCGGCGACCTCCTCGGCGATCGCCCGCACCGCGTCGGTCAGCTCGTTGCGACCGCCGTAGTTGACGCACATGGTGAGGGTGAGCCCCGTGTTCGAGGCGGTTGCTCGCTCGGAAGCCTTCAGCTCGGAGAGCACCGAGCCCCAGAGCCGGGGCCGGCGACCCGCCCAGCGCATCCGCACGTTCCAATGATCGAGCTGCTGCCGGCGTCTGCGCAGCACGTCGCGATTGAACCCCATGAGGAAGCGAACCTCGTCGGGGGAACGACGCCAGTTCTCCGTGGAGAACGCGTAGACGCTCAGGTGCGTGACCCCGGCTTGAATGGCGCCCGCGACGACGTCGAGGAGCGCCTGCTCCCCCATTCGGTGGCCCTCGACCCGAGGCAGGCCCCGCCGGTTCGCCCAGCGACCGTTGCCGTCCATCACGATCGCGATGTGCTTCGGCACCGCGCTCCGGAAGCGGGGCGGCACCTCGCCGGTCCAGTCGACCGGCACCAGTTCGCTCGGGGCTCGGCGCATGCTTCCTCGTCTCGGATAGTGTCGGAACGATCAGCCTACAACCGGTGGGCGTCGCGAGGCGTGCGCTCGACGCGCGGCGGGCCTCAGGCCCGGAACGACCGCAGCCCGCGTTCGAGATGCCACTGCGTGTAGGCGGCGGTGACTCCGGCGGCCTGGCCCCGCTCGGTGTCGCCCGCGCCTCGCGCCACCTCCCAGTCGCCCGAGAGCAACGCGCCGAGCAGCACCACCGTGCCCTCGTTCACGCGCGGTGTGCCGGGTGTTCGGCACGCGTCGCAGACCACGCCGCCCGCCTGCACCTGAACATGGGTGTGGGGGCCCGGGGCGCCGCAGATCACGCACTCGTCGAAGCCCGGCGCCCAACCGGCTGCCGCGATCGCGCGCAGCAGGTAGCCGTCGCGGGCCAGCCCCGTTTCGACGCTTCCCGCGGCGAGTGTGCGCAGTGCCCCCACGAGCAAGCGGTACTGCTCGGGCGCCGGCCCGCCCTCGCTCAGGCGCTCAGCGGTCTCCACCATCACGTTCGCCGCCCGGTATCGGTCGTAGTCGGCGCTGATCCTCGGGCCGTACGCGCCGAGCGTCTCGGCCTGGGTGATCGTGTCGAGGGTGCGCCCTTCGTAGAGCTGCATGTCGGCGACCATGAAGGGCTCGAGTCGCGCGCCGAACTTCGATGACGTGCGGCGAACGCCCTTCGCCACGGCGCGCAGCAGGCCGCGACCGTGGGTCAGCAGGGTAACGATGCGGTCGGCCTCGCCCAGCTTCTGGGTGCGCAGCACGACCCCTTCTTCACGGTACAGGGGCACGATTCAAGTATCCCAGTCCGAACGCGGTCTGCGGAGGTGCGCGCCCTGCAGCAAACTGCGCCCGAGCGCATCCCGCATTCCACGCGAGTGGATCACCGGGGGCCGCGTCGTCGCCCCGAGCGCGCCTCCGCCTCTCTCCAGGCTCGCTGCGCGGGCGTGTCGCCGGTGGGTTCGACCGCCGAACTCGCAGTGCCGCGGCCCAGGCTCCACGCGTGCGTCACCGCGAGCGCGAGCGCGTCGGAGGCGTCGGCGGGCTTCGGCGGGGCGTCGAGTCGCAGCAGGCGCGCCACCATCTGGCCCACCTGCGCCTTGTCGGCGGCGCCATAGCCGGTCACACGCGACTTCACCTCGTTCGGGGTGTAGAGCTCGACGGGAATGCCCCGCTGCGCAGCGAGGAACATCACGACGCCGCTGATCTGCGCCACCCCCATTACGCTGGGCAGGTTCTGCTGGGCGAACACGCGTTCGAGCGCGATTGCACCGATCCCCGCACCGTCGAGCAGCCGCTCGATGCTGCTGCCGAGCTGCAGCAGCCGCTCGGGCAGGCTCGCCTCTGCCGGGCTGCGCAGCACCTCGACGTGTTCGAATGTCACGCTTCGCCCGGCGCCGGCCGTGACGATCCCGATGCCGCACCTGGTGAGCCCGGGGTCGATTCCGATGATCCTCATCGATGGCCTCCCGGGGTCACCGTACGTTGAAGCGATCCCTGAGGGGTCGGCTACTACTCGTCGTTCTCGAGATCGGCCTGCACCTCGGCGCTGAGATCGAAGTTCGAGAAGACGTTCTGCACGTCATCGCTGTCTTCGAGCGCGTCGATGAGGCGGAAGATCTTGCGCGCGGTGTCGGCGTCGATCTCGACCTTCAGATTCGGCACGAACTCGGCATCGGCCGACTCGTAGTCGATGCCGGCCTCGACGAGCGCCGTGCGCGCGGCAACGAGCCCGCTGGCCTCGGTGATCACCTCGAACGCCTCGCCGTTCGGGGTCGGGGTGACCTCCTCGGCGCCGGCATCGAGCACGGCCATGAGCACGTCGTCCTCCGTGGTGCCCTCGGCCGCGACCACGATCACGCCCTTCCGTTCGAAGTTGTATGCGACGCTGCCCGGGTCGGCGAGTGCGCCGCCGTTGCGGCTCAGCGCGGTGCGCACCTCGGCGGCCGCCCGGTTCTTGTTGTCGGTGAGGCACTCGATCATGAGGGCGACGCCGTTCGGGCCGTAGCCCTCGTACATGATCGTCATGTACTCGACCGCATCGCCGTCGAGGCCGGCACCGCGCTTGATCGCCCGGTCGATGTTGTCGCCGGGCACCGAGTTCTTCTTCGCCTTGTGCACGGCATCGGCGAGCGTCGGGTTGCCCGACAGGTCGGCCCCGCCGATGCGAGCCGCGACCTCGATGTTCTTGATGTACTTGGCGAAGGCCTTCGCGCGCTTCGCATCGATGACGGCCTTCTTATGCTTGGTCGTCGCCCATTTGGAGTGTCCGGACACGGTTGTTCCTTACGCTTGTCGTCGTTCGCTTTCCAGAGTAGTGGGGTCGTGCGGCGCACGGGCAGAGGCCCGCCGCCGACGCACCTACGGCTCGGGCCAGGCGAGGGCGACCTTCTCCCGCACGTCGCCCAGCAGCTGGGGCAGCGATTTCGTCTTCGCGATGATCGGGAAGAAGTTCGCGTCGGCCTTCCACCGCGGCACGACGTGCTGGTGCAGGTGCGCCGCAATGCCGGCCCCGGCGATCTCCCCCTGGTTCATGCCGAGGTTGAAGCCGTGGCAGTTCATGACCTCCTTCAGCACGCGCATGGCGGTCTGCGTCAGTGCGCCGATCTCGGCCACCTCTTCCGGGGTCGCCTCGTCGTAGGTCGCGAAGTGCCGGTAGGGGCACACGAGCAGATGCCCGTTGTTGTAGGGGTAGAGGTTGAGCAGCACGTACGCGTGCTGCCCGCGCGCCACGATCAGCGCACGCTCATCCTCCATGCCGGGGGCCGCGCAGAACGGGCAGTCCGTCTCATCGGGCTGGTGTCCGTCGGCGATGTAGACCATGCGGTGCGGCGTCCACAGCCGTTGCATGTCATCGGGGTCGCCGACGAGCCCGCTCCGGGCGACGGATTCCGACTCGAACTCGTTTCCCATTTCGGCGGCGCCGTCTACTCGGCCCACGCCGTCGACACCTGCTCGTGCGAGGCGATCGCGGCGACGATCCGATCGATCGCCTCGGCCACCGGCACCCCGTTGAGCTGGGTTCCGTCGCGGAAGCGGAAGCTCACCGCTCCCGCGGCACGATCCTCTTCGCCGGCGATCAACTGGAACGGCACTTTGGCCTTGGTATGGTTGCGAATCTTCTTCGGCATGCGGTCGTCGCTGTGATCCACCTCTGCACGCACCCCGCGTCCGCGCAACTGGGAGATGATGCCGTCGAGGTATTCGCCGTACTGGTCGGCGACGGGAATGCCGACGACCTGCACCGGTGAGAGCCACACCGGGAAGGCGCCCGCGTAGTGCTCGAGCAGAATGGCGAAGAAGCGCTCGACCGACCCGAGCAGGGCGCGGTGGATCATCACGGGCCGCTTCCGGGTGCCGTCGGCCGCCGCGTACTCGAGTTCGAAGAGCTCGGGCTGGTTGAAATCGAGCTGCACGGTCGAGAGCTGCCAGGTGCGGCCGATCGCATCGCGCGCCTGCACCGAGATCTTCGGACCGTAGAAGGCGGCGCCGCCCGGGTCGGCGACGAGTTCGAGGCCCGACTCCTCGCCGACCTCGCGCAGCGTCTGCTCGGCGACCGCCCACTGCTCCTCGGTGCCCACGGACTTCTCGGGATCCCTGGTCGAGAGCTCGAGGTAGAAATCGTTGAGGCCGTATGCGCGCAGCGTCGCGAAGACGAAGTCGAGCTGCCGCTTGATCTCGTCCTTCACCTGCTCGTCCGTGACGTAGATGTGCGCGTCGTCCTGCGTCAGACCGCGCACCCTGGTGAGACCGGAGAGGGTGCCGCTCTTCTCATAGCGGTACACCGTGCCGAACTCGGCGAGGCGCAGCGGAAGCTCGCGATAGCTGCGCGCCCGCGCTCGGAAGATGAGGTTGTGGAACGGGCAGTTCATCGGCTTCAGGTAGTAATCCTGGCCCTGCTTCACCACGTGCCCATCGGCGTCCGTCACCTCATCGAGGTGCATCGCCGGGAACATGCCGTCCTTGTACCAGTTGAGGTGCTGGCTGGTCTCGAACAGGGTGCCCTTCGTGATGTGCGGGCTGTTGACGACCTCGTAGCCGTTCTTCAGCAGCTCCTCGCGCATGAAGGATTCGATCTCGTGCCTGATGATGCCGCCCTTGGGGTGGAACACGGCGAGTCCCGAACCGATCTCGTCGGGGAAGCTGAACAGGTCGAGCTCGACGCCCAGTTTGCGGTGGTCGCGCTTCGCTGCCTCCTCGAGACGGGTCTGGTACTCGCGCAGTTCCTCCTTCGTGGGCCACGCGGTGCCGTAGATGCGCTGCAGCATCGGATTGGCCTCGCTGCCGCGCCAGTAGGCGCCGGCGCTGCGCATGAGCGCCCAGCCATTGCCGATCATCCGGGTGCTGGGCAGGTGCGGGCCGCGGCACAGGTCCTTCCAGCAGAGCTCGCCCGTCTTCGGATCGACGTTGTCGTAGATCGTGAGTTCGGCACCGCCGACCTCGACACTCGCGTTGTCGTCGCCCGCAGAGCCGCCCTTGAGACCGATCAACTCGAGCTTGTACGGTTCGTTCGCGAGTTCCGCGCGTGCCTCGTCCTCGGTCACCACGCGGCGCACGAAGCGCTGCCCCTGCTTCACGATCTTCTGCATCTCGGACGAGATCGCCTTCAGATCTTCGGGAGTGAACGGCGTCGCCGGGTCGAAGTCGTAGTAGAAGCCGTCGGTGATCGGTGGCCCGATGCCGAGCGTGGTCTCGGGGTTGATGCGCTGCACCGCCTGCGCGAGCACGTGCGCGGCGGAATGCCGCAGGATCGACAGGCCATCCTCCGAGCCGATGTGAATCGGCTCGACCGTGTCGGCGCCCGTCACCTCGGTCGCAAGATCGCGCAACTCGCCGTTGACGCGCATAGCGACAACGGATCGGTCGGTGAACAGGCTGAAACCATCTGCCACGGCGGGGTACTCCTTCAACGAAATAACCCGTTAAGCCTACCGGTTGGGATGCGCCTCGCGCGCCGCCTCGAGTGTGTGTGTGGTGGGCGATACCAGACTCGAACTGATGACCTCTTCCGTGTGAAGGAAGCGCGCTACCAACTGCGCCAATCGCCCGCTCGCACTTCGGCTCTGCCGCCGTGCCAACCTGAACGATAATACACGTGTTCGAGGGTGCTCGTGACCACACGCCGGGTGGATCGCGGACTTCGACCCGTGTTCCGACCTCGAATGCGCTCGTCACCCCGTGGGCGCGGTCGCCGGCGGCGCGAGTTCGCTGTTCAGGTTCGCCTGCAGTTCGGTGTTGAGCTCCCCCAGCTGCTGCAACTCGACGCGCAACTCCTCGTAGCTCGCGATGTCGGCGTTCAAGCTTGCGAGCTGGGCGTTGAGCTCCATGCGGCGCGCGTCGAACGCATCTCTGATCGCGTAGAACTCGGCCGGGTTGTCGGAGAATTCGAAGGCCTCGTTCCGCTCGAGGAACACCGCCCACTCGGAGTTGAACGCGGCTACCGCGGAATCGTAGGCGGCGCTGCGCGCCTCGATATCGGCTCGCATCGTCTCGAGCTGCGCCTGCAGATGATCCGCACGTTCCCGCAACTCGGTGAACACGTGGTGGTACGAATCGAAGAAATCCACGATCACGGAACGGTCCCGGAACCACTGCGCATAGTGGGCCTCGAGCCACTCCGGCAGCTCACGAACCTCGGTGCCGAGCACCGAGTGCAGCTCGTTCGCGAATGCCGTGCCGGTGAGGCCGCTGTAGACGTCCATGCGCCGCGCCAGCGTCGCGTCCGCGGCAGAGAGCTCTTCGAAGGTCGAGAGGAGCTTCTCGGAGAGTTCGTCCCGTTCCTCCGAGCCCAGACGTGAGAACGTCGCGTGCAGCAGTTCGTGAGCCGCGGTCACCTCGACGATTCCGTTGAGACGCTCATCGGTCACCTTGAAGAGGTGGATCTCGCCGGAGGTGAAGCACCCGAGCACATGGCCCTCTTCGGAGTGATCCACCTGCGAGCACTGCTCGTTGAACTGCTGACTCGCATCCAGAGTGGGGCTCGACGCGAAGAAGATGCGCGTGCCGGCGTCGGTCAGCAGCAGGCTCGATGCCAGATCGGAGATCTCCGCGCTCGCCGTGAATCCCTGCGCCGCGAAATGATCCGA
Organism: Leucobacter soli; assembly: GCA_040392345.1. Lineage (GTDB taxonomy): Bacteria > Actinomycetota > Actinomycetes > Actinomycetales > Microbacteriaceae > Leucobacter > Leucobacter soli_B. The sequence goes on from JBEBWI010000074.1 coordinate 12,382, forward strand.
GATCTCCTGGCGGTGCTGGTAGGCGAGCACCGCGCCGATCACGACCACGAGCAGCACCATGCTCGCCACGATGCGTGCGACGATGCGCCCCCCACTCACAGCCATGTCAACCAGTATCCGTACAGAACCCCGCCCGCCACTCGGGCCTCGCCGTGGTTCCCAGGTTTCACAACGAATTCACGGACGCGCCACGCCGAATACCGAACCCGATTTGCGGACCCTCAGGAAGTTCCCCTATAGTCATTCAGGTGCACGGAAACGTGCCAAGCGGATGTAGCGCAGTTGGTAGCGCATCACCTTGCCAAGGTGAGGGTCGCGAGT
>JBEBWI010000075.1:0-12660 GCA_040392345.1 Leucobacter soli
ACGGGCAACCTGCTACGGATGAGACGACGCAGATCTCGGAGAATGTGTTCCAGCGTTAGATTCACCAGACAGTGTTCGCTGAGGGGTTCGGGGGAGGGGAGGCGTCGAGTGCCTTGTGAGCACTTGACTTTCGCAAATTGTTGCGAAACACCTGTGCGGTTGAGTTCCCCGCCCGGGAATTTGATTGTTCTAATTCTCACTTATCTCGTCTAGGTGGGAATTACGGCGGGTAATCTCGCATCTGCGAGCGACGATCGAGCTTCATCCTGGCCGCCCCAGGGCGTTGAGTCGCTGTCGTGGCAGCAGCAGGCCCGCGGTGGAACTCGCGAGGACTGGATGATGCGTTCTGTTGACGCGACCGCCCCGCCTGCCATCCGTGGCCTCGACTACGTGCTGCCTCTTCCGGTGCTGCGCAGCAGAGGTGCCACCCGTAACGCGGTCATTCCCCTTGCCAGCGGGCTCATCGCCCGACATGATGACTTTTTCGCAGCACTCGGTATCTCCGCGCTGGTAGTCGGTGATCTGGTCTCGCTACCGGGATGGTTCGGGGTTCTCACGGAGCACCGGGATCAGACAACGTCCTGTAGTGAAACGTTCGAAGTGCAGAGTTTTGGCAATCAGCCGAAATCTATGGTTGTGCTTCCAGCGCCAGGTAGCGGGATCCGCCCGCTCTGACGGCCGGCTGCAAGTCGAATCTCGTCGAGAGCGTGCATGGTGACTCGAGGGTGATCAACGCGGCCGAGGGTGTCATCGAGATGCTCTTGGATCCCTTCTGACACTTCGAAGACGATCGCTTGAACGCGCTCGGGATCGAGGCCGGCATCTTCTGCGGACTCTGCCCAATCATCTGGCCCGACCGTGAGGAAATGATCCATGTAGCCGACAGGCATCGCGAGTGTCTGCCTGTAGTCCGGGAACATTCCGATGGGGATCGCGTCGTAGAGCGGCGAGAGTCTGATGCCGTTCGCAGTGTAAAGAATCGAGTAGTTCTTGCCGTGCGCATCGGCATTGCCGATGATCGCGTTGAATGCGTACTGTCGGTAGAATTCGTAGCCGAGCTCGTCATCACCGGTCGCTTCCCGAAGTACGGCGGCGATTTCATCGGTGTGCACCTGGTACTTGTCTCCCAGGCTGCGGCCCAAGGCCTGCGTCATATCTTCTGCGTGAATGCGATGCGGGATGCCGTCTTCGTCGATGAGCCGGTCGAAGCGGACGATCTGGAAGGCGGACTCCCCAGCGAAGGCACGTTGCTCGGTGTCTGGCGCTCCAACACCAGTTCGCTGTGCCAGCTTCAGGGTCGCATCTTCAATCAGTTCGAGGCCGTCGTGCTCCTTCGATTCCGGTTTAATGATGTGAGTCGATGGTGAGGCTGAATCCGACCAGAAGAGCTGTTCCCCGATTTGGGCTACAGCGAACTTGCCCTGGGCGCCGGCGAGGGAGAAGCGAGGCGCGGAACCGTAATCCTCTTCAAACCCTGAGCCGCCTGCTTTGATGTCTGAAATTCGCGCGGAGATCACCGCTTCAGAGGCAATTCGCGAGAATGGGAATTCGCGATGAGGACCATTCTCGTCGGCATTCAGCACCACACCCCCTGGAAGGTCGCCACCAATGGCCTCCAACAAGTCCCAGGTGGATGTGGACTTCGCGCGAGCCGTTCTCTGAATACTCTCCCGCGCGGAGGCGCGTTCGGGGATCAGTGCGTCAAGGAAGTTCTTCGGCGCCAGGCGATCAACTGCCCTATCTGATCGGAGCGACTGCGACAGGACGGCACTGGCATTGAGTTCACTGACAAATCGCGGATTCTCCACGTCAGTGTCACGCTCGAATCGTCCAACATACTCGCCGCACACCCATGCGTGCAGGACATCACGTGCACTCATAGTGAGTCCTCGAATCGTTTCGCCTTGATCACTGCCGGAAGAGGTGCTCCGAGAGCCCTGAATGCGGCGACGGCAGTGATATTACCCAACCGGGCTTCACCCTTCGACTCGAGCCTTCGGTACTCTTTCAGCGGCATTCCGGACTGATGGGCGGCCTGCTCAACCGAGAAGCCCCGCAATACCCGTGCGTCATGAAGCTTGCGGGCGACCGCATCGGGTGAGGGTAGGTTCTCGCGGAACTCCATGTTCGTGAATAGGTCACGCACGAAATCGTCGTGCCCGGCCAAGGAAGCGCGCACGATGGACGCGCCACCAAGCCCTGAGATTGTGCCCTGGTCAGAGAAGAAATCGCGCAGCATTCCCGCGGGATTAGGCGATACGAGGAGCCCTCGTACCCGACCAGCGAGGCGAGCCTTTCGATGCCCGCTGACATGCCTGAACGAGCGAGTGTTGAGGTACTCGATCAAATCTGCTTGAGATTGCTCAGACAGAGCTCGGCTCCCGGCCACATGGCGCCGGGAGCCTTCCATAACCACCCATGACCGCCCGACTCGTTTCGCGTTGATCTTTCCCTTTCGGGCCAGCTCGCGAGCGCGTTGGACCGAGATGCCCTCGCTGAGTGCGTAGTCCGCGATCTTCTGATCCATGTCACAAGGCTTTCGCAGATACCAGGGAAAGTCAAGTGACATGATCCGCAGGACAAGTGGCGGGACCTGACACCGTCGCCGCGGCGTCAGAGCGTGCCCAGCAGCGCCTCGATCATGCGGCGCGAGCGCGCCGGGCGATCGGGGTCGTGGCTGAATTCCTCGAGGAACACGTTGCCGAGCGCCGTGCTCAGCACGGTGACCGCGGCGTCGGCGCGGGCGTCGGGGCGCGCATCGGGGTGGGCGGCCGCGAGCATGGCGTCGATGCGGGTTTGGGTGTCGAGGTACGCCTCGGTGAGCACCTCGGCGATCTCGGGAGTCGAGCGCGAGAGCTCGACGAACCCCAGCACGATCGCGTTCTCAGAGGTCGAAGCGATGAACTCCTCGCCGAAGAGGTAGTCGAGCGCGTCGGGAAGCTCGGTGATCGACTCGGGGAGGATCGCTGAGGTCTGCCCGCCCTCCGTGTAGAAGGCTCGGGCCGCATCGATGAGCAGTGCGTCGCGGTTGCCGACGAAGTGGCGCACGTGGCCGCGCGACATGCCCGCGGTGGTCGCGATGCGGTCGAGCGTCGTGGCGCTCACGCCGTATTCGGCGATCGTGCGGAAGGTCGCTGCGATGATCTGCTCGCGCCGTTCGTCGGCGACCGAGGGCCGGGCCATCGGGGTTCCTCTCTCGAAGCGCTGCTGGGGTGGATCCGCGCTGCTCGCGTCGTTGCGGCCACTCGCCGGGTCGCACGACCGCGATCACTACTCTCGCAGAATAGCCGCAAGATTACGCCTTTGTAAAATTGTCTAGTCCGACTTGACTAATTTGAACTCGGTGACCTAACGTGAATTCCACATCGCCGGAAGCCGCAGTGAGCAGCGCCGCCGATCCCACGTCACGAGGGAGTGAAATGACCGAATACCAGCGCTTGGGCGCGGCGCCCGAGAGCCCGCTCGCCGAGGCCGTGCGCGTGCGCATGCGCGACGGGATCCACCTCGCCACCGAGGTGTACCTGCCGGGCGGCGACCGCGCGCCCGGCGACACGATCCTGATTCGCCTGCCCTACGACAAGAACGGCGAGTACACGTTCATCCCGCTCATCGCGGAGTACTTCATGGCTCGTGGCTACCGTGTGGTGACGCAGGACGTGCGCGGCAAGTTCCGCTCCGAGGGCGAGGCGCTGCTCTTCGTGAACGAGGTCGCCGACGGCGAAGACACGCTCGACTGGATCGAGCGGCAGCCCTGGTCGAACGGCCGGGTCGCGATGTGGGGAGACAGCTACTACGGCTACACCCAGTGGGCGGCCGCGGCCAGCGGGCACCGGGCGCTCAAGGCGATCGCGCCCAGGCTCACCGGCACCGGCCTCGGCCAGCCCGTGCGCCGCGACCCCGAAGATCGCGTGCGCCCCGTCGAGTGGGCCATCACGAACATGTACCCGCTCACCCACTTCCACGGCAACGACACCTATCTCTGGGAGCCCGACTGGTCGCGCCGCGACTTCGCCGCGCAGGCGGAGGCGTTCATGGCCGAGGCGGGCCGCTCGATCTCCTACGACCAGTGGGTGCCCCACCCGGTGGTGCTGCCCCGGTTCCCCCACGGCAGCGCATTCGCGGGCCGCTCGGTGCCGGCGCTGCACACGATCGGCTGGTGGGACAACTGCGCGCCGCTGTCGTGGGCCGACGTCGCCGAGATCGCGCAGCGCCCGAACTGGAACGCGCACCACTACCTGCGCATCGAGCCGATCGATCATGAGAGCTACCAGCTGCTCGAATCGACAGCGGATCGCGTCGCCGAACGCAGCGAGGCGCAGATCCGCGCGTTGCTGCCGCGCACCCTCGACCCCGCCCTCGACTTCTTCGAGGTGTTCGTGCGGGGCAACGGTCGGCCCGGCGATGTGCCGCGGGTCGCCTGGAACCTCGCCGGCACCGACGAGTGGCGGCAGGAGGAGGCGTGGCCGCCGGCCGCTGCCCGCACGGTGCGGCTGCGGGCGACCGCGGAAGGCGGGCTCGAGACGGACCGCTACGAAGCAGACGCCGTCGACGCCGGCGCGAGTGACGCCGCCGCTGGTGCGAGCGGCAGCGCAGGCGACACGGCAGCCGCCCCGGCAGCCGCGGCCGAACCGGCGACGGAACTCACGTGGATCCACGACCCGCTCGACCTCGTGCCGTCGAGCGTGCCCGACGCGTTCTCCTTTCTGCTCTACCTGCCCGACGAGGCGCAGATCGGTGAGCGCGGCGACGTGCTCGCCTTCACTTCGGCCGCCGCGCTCGCAGACGTCGAGCTGGCGGGCCCGGTCTCAGCGACGGTGCGGGTGCGATCCACCGGGCCGGTGATGGACTGCTTCGTGAGGCTGCTCGACGTGGCGCCCGACGGCACCGCCCTGCGCATCGCTCGCGGGCAGGCGCAGCTGCGGGGCGCCAGGGGCGACGACGCATCGGAGCCGTTCGAGATCGACCTCGGCCAGGTCGGCTACCTGCTGCGCGCAGGCCACCGGCTGCGGGCGCACGTGTCGAGCAGCGACTATCCCGAATACCTGCCGCAGCCCGGCACCGGCGGCGACCCCTGGACCGAGGGCGAGACGACCGAGACGAACACCCAATCGCTCGTGGTCGGCGGCGCCGACGGCTTCCGCATCGAGCTGCCGATTCTGAAGGGGGCCCTCGACTGAATCGCACCCGAGACGGATCAGCGCGCAGCGCTGCGTGACCCCCAGCACCCGCACGTGTCCGACACCACCCCCACCCAGCACCACCCATCCCCAGCACCACTGTCGAGATGACCGGAAACCGGATCGCCGATGATCCACCCCGCGTCTCGACGAAACCGAAAGGAACACGACCATGAAACGAACCACCGGCCTGAAGGCGGGGCTCGCACTCGCGGGCGTCGCCATGCTCGCGCTGACCGCTTGCGCCCCTCGCGATGGCGGCACGACCAGCGGCGGCGGCGGGGGCGAGATCACCCTGGTGAACTCGTTGCCGGCCGCCGCCGCCGCGGTCGACGAGGTGACCTGGTCGATCGTCGAGGGCGAGCCGGCGACCCTCGACCCGGTGAACTCGGCGAACCTCATCATTCCGAACCTCTGCGACAACCTGCTCTCGCTGCAGCCAGACTTCTCGATCGAGCCGGGCGTCGCGACGAGCGCCGAGTGGGTCGATCCGGTCACCTTCGTGATCACGCTGCGCGACGACGTCACCTTCTGGGACGGCAGCCCGCTGACGGCCGACGACGTGGTCTACAGCCTCGAGCGCAACATGAACCCCGCCTCCCAGTGGTACGGCGCGTTCGTGCTGATCGCGGGCATCGAGAAGACCGGCGACCTCGAGGTCACCGTGCACTTCAACGCACCGGATTCGACGTTCCGCGACGCGATCTCGGGCCAGGGCGGCGCCGTGATGAGCAAGGCGTACGGCGAGCAGGCCGGTGCGGCGCTCGGCACCTCCGAGGGCGGCCTCATGTGCACCGGGCCCTACCAGCTCGCGGAGGGCGGCTGGACCCCGGGCAGCCAGATCGTGACCACCGCGAACGACGGCTACTGGGCCGGTGCACCGCTGGTCGAGACGCTCACCTACGTCTTCGTGACCGACAGCACCACCCTCGCGACCGCGCTCACCCAGGGTGAGATCGACGGTGCGATCAACGTGTCGCCCACCACGCGCAGCGCTCTCGAGGGCGACGGCGCCGGCGAACTCGTCATCGGTCGCTCGACCGCGTCGTACTCCTTCGGGCCCACCACGGGCGAGGGCCCTGCAGCGAACCCGCTCATCCGTCAGGCGCTGAGCCTCGCGCTCGATCGCGAGCAGTACATCGATACGGTGCTGAACGGTCTCGGCGAGGTGCAGCGCACCATGGTGCCGGAGTTCTCCTTCCAGTCGATGGAGGCCGTCGACATCTACCAGGCCGGCTACGACGCGCTCGAGGAGCCGGTGCTCGACATCGAGCGTGCGAAGCAGCTGGTGGAGGAGAGCGGCGAAGATCTGAGCCGCCCGCTCGTGCTCGCCGTGCCCGCGGGCGCCAAGGAATTCCAGCAGACCGCCACGATCATTCAGAGCGCGGCGAAGCAGATCGGCATCGACATCGAGATCAACGAGATGCAGCCCTCCGACTTCGGTGCGCTGTTCTACGACCCCGCGGGCCGCGACGGCATCGACTTCGTCTCGACCCAGGGCTACCTCGAGGTGCCCGGTGTCGTCGGCTACCCGTCGCTCTTCATCCTGCCGGCTGATCTCGGCGGCGTGTTCAACTGGTCGAACTACTCGAACCCTGAGGTGACTGCGCACATGCAGGCCGCGCGCACCGCGACCGACGCCGAGACGGCTGCGACCGAGTTCGTCGCCGCGCAGGCGATCTTCGGCCCCGATCAGCTGCAGGTCTCCCTGGCGGGTGCGTACCATCTGACGTACCTGAACAGCGACCTCACCGGCGCGGTGACGTCGATCGCCGCATACAGCAGCCCCTGGGCGCTGCACCTCGGCGGCAAGTGACGGGCGACGAGCAGCCGCGGAAGGAGATGACACCGTGAACAGTCTGTTGCGAACGCTGTTGGGAAGGCTCGGCGGGTTGCTGCTGACGCTCTTCCTCGCGAGCGTCGTCATCTACTCCGCGCTGCTCGTCACCCCCGGTGACCCGGTCTCGACGATCGCGGGCGGTGCCAAGCCGACGCCCGAGCTGATCGCGCAGATTCGCGCCGAGTACCACCTCGACGACCCGGTCTGGATGCGCTACTGGCAGTGGCTGAGCGGCGTCTTCACGGGCGATTTCGGGCGCTCCTTCGTCTACAAGACCGACGTGCTGAACCTCATCGCGCCTCGCTTCGGCGTCACCTTCCAGCTGGTGCTGCTCACGGTCGTCATCATCCTGATCTTCGGGGTCGGCTCGGGCGTGCTCGCCGCGACCCGAGGCGCGAAAGTGGATCGCGCGGTGTCGATCGCGACCTCGCTCGGCATGGCGCTTCCCACGTTCGTCGTGGCGATCCTGCTCATCTGGGTCTTCGCGAAGAGCCTCGGCTGGTTCCCCGTGTTCGGGGAGGGCGCGCCCGGGCGGGATCGCCTCTGGCACCTGGTGCTGCCGGCGGTCTCGCTCGCGGTGATGTTCAACGCCTACATCAGCCGGGTCACACGCAGCGCGCTCGTGGCGCAACTGCACTCCGAGCACGTCGATACGGCACGGGTGCGCGGCATTCCGCGCGCGCGCATCTTCCGAGTGCACGTGTTCCGCAACGCCTCACCGCAGATTCTCGCGATCGCGGGCACCACCATCGCGGGCCTCTTCGCCGCGTCGGCGATCGCGGAACAGGCATTCGGTCTGGGCGGCCTCGGCTCGCTGCTCACCGAGGCCGCGGCGCGGAAGGATCTACCGGTGGTGCAGCTGGTCTCGTTGCTGCTGGTCGCCATCTTCGTCGTGCTCAACGCGGTCGCCGACCTCGTCAGCGCACTCATCGACCCCGACAGCGTGGCCAGCGGGAGGCAAGCATGAGCGTCGCACAACTCGCCCAGGGCAGCGTGCCGCACGCGGCCAAGCGCGCCGCGAGGCGCGATGCCGTCTTCACTGCATCCGTCGTCGCATTCGGCATCATCGTGGCCGCGTCCCTCATCGGGCCGTGGATCGCCCCCTACGACCCCAACGAACTCTACGTCGGGCCGGTCAACGGCGTCGTCAGTCTCGCCCATCCGTTCGGCACCGACGACGTCGGCCGCGACATCCTCTCCCGAGTGCTCGTCGGCGCGGGGGCGAGCGTCTTCGCACCCATCGCGATCGTCGTGCTCTCGACCCTGGCCGGCGCGCTGCTCGCGGTGCTCGCCGCCTGGTACGGCGGGGTGCTGCGCGGTGCGATCGCCCGCGTGGTCGACGTGATCTTCGCGATCCCGGGTCTCGTGCTCGCGGTACTCGCGGTCGCGATGTTCGGCAAGGGGCTGGTCGCCCCCGTCATCGCGCTCTCCATCGCCTACATCCCGGTCGTCGCCAGGCTCACGCAGACGGCTGCCTCCCGAGAGCTCGGCAAGCCCTACATCGCGGCGCTCCGCGTGCAGGGCGTGTCGAGCTTCGCCGTCTGCTTCCGGCACCTCGTGCCCGCCCTCGTGCCGGTGGTCGCGGCCCAGATGGCCGTCGGCTTCGGCTACGCGATGCTCGACCTCGCCGCGATCTCCTTCCTGGGGCTCGGGCAGCAGGCCCCCGCCGCCGACTGGGGCTCGATGATCGCGAGCGGGCAGTCCGCCATCCTCGCGGGCGCTCCCGAGCAGTCGCTGTTCCCTGCGATCCTCGTCGTCGTCACCGTGCTCGCAGTCGGCATCATCGGCGCGAGAGTCACCGTCTGGGCAGAGGAGAAGGAACGATGAGCGCACCCATTCTGCAGCTCGAACGGCTGAGCATCTTCGCACCCGGGCACGACGGCCCCCGGCCGCTCGTGACCGAGAGCTCGCTCACGGTCGCCACGGGGGAGTCGGTGGGTCTCGTCGGCGAGTCGGGGTCGGGGAAGACGCTCACGGTGCGGGCCATCGCGGGTCTGCTGCCCGACGGCTTCACCACGACCGGCACGATTCGCGTCGACGGTCGGGATTTCGCCGAGCTCTCGCCGCGCGAGCTGCGCGATCTCCGTGCCCGGCGCATGGGCATGATCTTCCAGACTCCGCGCGCCCACCTCAACCCGTTGCGCACCATCGGCGATTTCATGACCGAGGCGCTCGTCACAGTTGCGAGCGAACGCCGCGAGGCCGCGGAACGACGATCCCTCGACCTGCTCGACGAGGTCGGCATCGCCGACCCCGGCAGGCGACTGCGGCAGTACCCCGCCGAGCTGTCGGGCGGGCTGCTGCAACGGGTGATGATCGCGGCGACGCTCGCGATGGATCCGCAGATTCTGCTGGCCGACGAGATCACCACCGCGCTCGACGTCACCACGCAGGAGGAGGTGATGGCGGTGATCGCGGAACTGCGCGCCCACCGCGAGCTCTCGTTGCTCTTCATCACCCACGACCTCGCGCTCGCGGGGGCCGTCTGCGATCGGGTGAACGTGATGCAGGGCGGGCGCATTCTCGAAACGCTGAACGCCGCCACGATGCGGCTGGATGCCCGCGAGGAGTACACGAGGGTGCTCATGTCGGCCGCGCTGAGCACGGACCCGTTGGTGGGCTCTGCGACCCTCGACGCCGCTGCCCCGGCGGGCGGCGCACCCGCCGCGAACGTCGAACGGCCGCCGCTGCTCGTCGTCGATGATCTGCGCAAGACCTACCGGGTGCGCAGCGCCGGCGGCCGCGGTCGGGAAGACCTCGTGGCCGTCGACGACGTGGGCTTCGAGCTCGACGCGGGCGGCTCCCTCGGCATCGTAGGCGAATCGGGTTCGGGCAAGTCGACCACCGCCCGCATCATCTGCGGCCTCGAACGCGCCGACTCCGGGGCGGTGACGGTCGCCGGCGAGGATTGGAGCCGGCCAGCGAGGGGCGGGCGTGAACGCCGAGAGCGCGCGAAGACCGTGCAGATGGTGTTCCAAGACCCCTACCAGTCGCTCGACCGCCGCCAGACGGTGCGGCAGTGCCTGGCGGAGGCGATCCGCGTGCACCGAAAGCGCGACTCGCGCGAGGCGATCGACGCGCGCATCCGCGAACTCATGGCGGCCGTGCGCCTCGAAGAGCGACTGCTCGACTCGCGGCCCCGTGCGCTCTCGGGCGGGCAGCGCCAGCGCGTCGCGATCGCCCGCGCGCTCGCCGCAGACCCGCGCGTGCTCGTACTCGACGAAGCGGTCTCTGCGCTCGACGTGACCACGCAGGTCGAGATACTCACCCTGCTCGACACGATTCGCCGCGAGACCGGTGTCGCGCTGCTCATGATCACGCACGACCTCACCGTGATCCGCCGGCTGTGCGACGAGGTCGTCGTGATGCGCGCCGGCCGCATCGAGGAGCGCGGAACGGCCACGGCGATCCTCGACGACCCGCAGGCCGAGTACACCAGACTGCTGCTCGATTCGATTCCGCGCGAGGGCTGGAGGCCGCGCCGTCGAAGGCCGGCGCGCACCACCCCCATTCCGACCGTGCTCGGCAGCGTGACCTCGGCGGTCTCGGTCGTCGCCGAGTCGACGCCCGCCGCGCGCACGACACCATCAGATCCGACCAACGACCCAGGGGGCCGCTCATGACCGCCACACCCGTTCACCCCACCGCAGACCTCTGCGTCGTCGCCGGCCGCGTCTTCGACGGCCGTACCCGGCTGCGCGACACTGCGATCGCCGTGCGCGGCGATCGCATCGTGCGCATCGGCGACGATGCCCACGTGCTCGCACTCCGCGGCCCCGAGACGCGCGTCATCGACGCGCGGGGCGGGGCGATCCACCCCGGCTTCGTCGACGCTCACGCTCACGCGGCGTTCGCGGGCGTCGAGCGGCTCAGCTGCGACCTCACCCCGGCGGGCTCGGTCGAAGAGACCTTCGAGCTGATCCGTGCGGCGGTCGCCGAGACGGCGCCGGGGGAGTGGGTCACCGGCGGGGGCTGGGACCACGGGCTTCTCGGGCACCCGACCAGGCAGCAGCTCGACGCCATCTCGACCGAGCATCCCATCGCGCTCAGCGACGCCGGCCACCACACGCTGTGGGTGAATTCGCGCGCGTTGCAGATCGCGGGCGTCGACCGCGACACCCCCGAGCCGCCGAACGGCGACATCTACCGCGACGAGCATGGCGAGCCCACCGGTTACCTGAACGAGACCGCAGCAGAACTCGTCGGCCTGCACATTCCTGCTGCCGACGATGACACGATCTACGCGGGGCTGCTCAATGCGCAGCAGCACCTCTGGTCCATCGGCGTGACCGGGTGGCACGAGCCCATCCTCGGCGAGTACAACGGCAAGGCCGACTGCACGGCGGCGTACCTGCGCGGCATCGCTTCGGGCGAACTCGCGAGCCGCACCTCGGGCGCGCTGTGGGTGCCACCGGGCACGCAGCCCGAGCAGGTGACGGGTCTCGTCGAGGGGTTCGTGCGTGCGCGTGCGGCGAATGCGGCGGCCGGCTTCGACACGAGCACCGTCAAGGTGATGGTCGACGGCGTGCCCCACGGGGCGACCGCCGCGCTGCTCGAGCCGTACTGCGCGCACGGGCCCGGCGCTGCGGCCGGCCTCGGCGAACTGCACCACGATGCGGGAGCGCTGGCCGAACTGATGCTGCGACTCGATGCGCTCGGCTTCCAGATGCACCTGCACGTCATGGGCGATCGCGGCATCCGCGTCGCGCTCGACGCGATCGAGGCGGCGCGCGTGACGAACGGCCCCGGCCCGAGACACCACATCGCCCACCTGTCGATGATCCACCCCGATGACGCGCGGCGCTTCGGCCCGCTCGGCATCACCGCCAACATGCAGGCGCTGTGGGCGTCGCCTGACCCGCACGTGGTGCCGATGATCGGCGAGGAGCGCATGCGTGCCGGCTACCCGTTCCGGGCGATCGCCGACAGCGGCGCCGAACTCGCGATGGGCTCGGACTGGCCGGTGTCGCCCGCCGACCCGTGGCTCGCGATCCACGTCGCGGTGAATCGCTCGCTGCCCGCGCCGCCCGATGCTGCGCCGGCTAGTGGTGTTGGTGCTGGTGCTGGTGCTGAAGCTGGCGCTGGTGAGTCGGCTGGCGCTGGTGCTGAAGCTGCCGCTGGCGCTGGTGAGTCGGCTGGTGTTGGTGAATTGGCTGGTGGTGTCGAGTCGGCCGGTGGTGTCGAGTCGGCCGGTGGTCTCGAGTCGGCCGATGTCGATGTCGATGTCGATGCCGACGCTGGTGCCGACCAGGCCGGCCTCGTTGGGGCTGCCAGCGCTGACGCGGTTGACGTGCTCGACGCCGGGCAGGCGCTCACGCTCGCTGAGGCGTTCGCGGCATACACCAGCGGATCCGCCGAGCTGGTGCTCGGCGACCCCGGCCGACTGCGCGTCGGAGCGCGCGCGGATCTGGCGGTCTCGACGCTCGACCCCTTCGAGGTGCCGAGCGAGGCGCTGATCGGCGTCGCGACGGCTGTGACCGTGGTGGCGGGGCGGGTAGTGTTCGAAGCCTAGGAGCGGCTCTCAGCGTCGCAGTCGTTGCACCCCTCCCTCCTCTCCTCTCTCCGCCTTCGCTTCCCTCTCCTCTCCGCCTTCTTCTTTCCCTTATCCCTTCGCAAATTGGCAGTAGTCGCCCCAGAAATCGA
>JBEBWI010000076.1:0-12575 GCA_040392345.1 Leucobacter soli
TGAAGCCCCCGTTCGGCATCGGCCAGATCGGCAAGAGCTTCCGCAACGAGATCACCCCCGGCAACTTCATCTTCCGCACCCGCGAGTTCGAGCAGATGGAGATGGAGTTCTTCGTCGAGCCGGGCACGGACGAGGAGTGGCAGGAGTACTGGATGAACGAGCGGATGTCGTGGTACATCGGTCTCGGCATCGACCCGGGCAACCTCCGCTTCTTCGAGCACCCGAAGGAGAAGCTTTCGCACTACTCGAAGCGCACCGCCGACATCGAGTACCGGTTCGGCTTCACCGGTGGCGAGTGGGGCGAGCTCGAGGGCATCGCGAACCGCACGAACTTCGATCTCACCACCCACTCCGAGCACTCGGGCAAAGACCTGTCGTACTTCGACCAGACGAAGAACGAGCGCTGGGTGCCGTACGTGATCGAGCCGGCTGCTGGTCTCACCCGCTCGCTCATGGCGTTCCTGGTCGACGCGTACCGCGAGGAGGAGGTGCCGAACGCGAAGGGCGGTACCGACACCCGCACGCTGCTCGCGCTCGACCCGAGACTCGCGCCGGTGAAGGCGGCCGTGCTGCCGCTCAGCCGCAACGAGGCGCTCTCGCCGCTCGCTCGCGAGATCGCGGCGGATCTGCGCGACGACTGGAACGTCGACTTCGACGATTCGGGGGCCATCGGTCGCCGCTACCGACGCCAGGACGAGATCGGCACGCCCTTCTGCGTGACCGTCGATTTCGATTCGCTCGAGGACGACGCGGTGACCGTGCGCGAACGCGACACGATGCAGCAGGAGCGCGTACCGCGCGCCGAACTGCACGCCTACCTCGCCCGTCATCTGCGCGGAGCGTAAGGTACCGCGATGAACTCGGAGCACCCGCCCCAGGGAACACCACCAGCGCCTGAGGGAAGCGGAGGCGACCCCAGGGGGGCGGCGCCCGGGGGTTCCGGACCGCTGGTTCCCGCCGCCTCGGCGCCGACGGGGCAGCCCGACCAGCTGCCCGTGCAGCCCGGTGAAGCCGCGTCAGTCGCGCAGCCGCCCGCGCAAGGGGTGTCCCCGGCCTATGCCGCACCGCCCGAGTGGGTCGAGACCGAGCCGCTCGAGTACCACCAGCTGCTGCGCGGTGTGCCGAAGTACCGGTGGTGGAAGCCGCTGCTCGCGCTCGTACTCGCGGGAATCTACTATCTGACCCTCTCGGTCGTGTACACCTTCGTGGTGCTCGTGCCGTACTTCCTGATCACCGGCGCCGAGCTCACGGAGGAGGCGCTGTTCGCGCTGGCCCTGCCGGACACGCAGCAGCCGATCTCACTCGTCGTGTCGCTCGGCTCCGTCGCCCTCATGATCCCGGCCGTGTGGTTCGCGCTCTGGAGCACGGGGCTCACCCCGGTGGGCCGCGGTTGGTCGGTCGCACTGCGGATTCGCTGGCGGTTGCTCGCTCGCACACTGGTGCCCGCATTCGTGACGATTCTCGTGATGAACGTGCTCGGCATCGCGCTCGAACTCGCATTCTCACTGTTCGCCTCCGAAGGCGGTGAGGCGGATCTGCCGGCGGTCGCCATCGACCCGACCCTCGCGCTGTGGTCGGCGCTCATCATCCTGCTGCTCGTGCCGATTCAGGCGACGGCCGAGGAACTCGTCTTCCGCGGCCTGTTCATGCAGGTGCTGGGCGGTTGGTGCTACACGCGCGCAGCCGTTACGGTCATCGGCCGATTCCTCCGCGGCCCGTGGATTCCGATCGCGGTGCCGAGCATCATATTCGGATTCGCGCATATCTACGATGTCTGGGGGTGGCTGGCGGTCGTCGCGCTCGCGATCACCGCGGGCTGGGTCACGTGGCGAACCGGTGGTCTCGAGGCAGCGATCTCGATTCACGTCATCAACAACTGGATCGCGTTCGGCTTCATGCTCTTCGCGTTCGGCGGTGAGACCGGGCAGACGGAAAGCGGCGCAGGCCTCGGCTCGCTGATCGGCCAGGTCGCCGGCCTCGTGCTCTACGTGTGGTGGATCGAGCGCGTCTTCGCCCGAACCGGCGGGATTCGCACCCGGATCGACCTGGTGCGGCCGCGCTCAGCACGCGGTCACTCGCCGAGCGCCGAGGCGTTGCGATGATGGACGCGCTCGTCACGGGGCGGAGCATCCCGGCGCTGCTGGCCGCTCTCGACCTGCTCGAGATCGGATTGAAGGTCGGCGTCGCGGTGGCCGAGAACCCGGGGGAGCCGCCCTGGGCTCCGGTGCATGACCCTGACGGGGTGGTCGATGGCTTCCTGAGCCGTGTCTCGACCCCGATACCGGGGACGCACCCCACCCCTGAGTCGGACGTGCGCGGCGTCGCGGTGCCGCCCGGGCGGGTCTGGCTCGTCGGGCACGACGGCGGGTGGGCGCCGCAGGCCGAGCCCGCGGTGCTCGGCATCCCCGCGGTGCCGCTCGCCGCTGAGACGCTGCGACTGCTCGGCGGGCCCGGGGCCACGCGCGCGTACCTCGACCGCATCACCCCATTGCTGACCGTGGGCAAGACCCGCGAGTTCGGCGCGCTGGTGCGGAAGCGGCTCGGCGGCGCGGCTCTCGACCTGCTGGTGGAGCCCCAGGTGCGCGATCGCTTCGGTGTCGGCGCATCTGAAGTCGACGCCTCGATCGCCGCGCCGGGGCTGAACGAGGCCATGTCCCGCGCAGGCTCCCTCACGGCCGCGTCGCTCGCATACGCGGATCGGAATGTTGCACGTGAAACCCGCTTGATGCCGCGCGGCGGCGGCCCGGCGCTCAAGCGCGCGCTGCTGGCTCGGTTGCGGTTGTACGATGCGCAGCTCATCGAATCTCCGCTCGCATCGGTGGAGAGGCGCGCAGAGGGGTGGATCGCGGCCGTGCCCGACGGGCAGGTCTTCGAGGCGCGCTCCCTCGTGCTCGATTACGGCCGCAGCGCAGAGCAGCCGGCTCTCTTCGCGACGATCGCCCCCGCCATCGCGCCCGCGCGCGTGCGCACGTACTCCGCGATAGATGTCGAGCCGCCCGAGTGGCTGCCGGTGAACGATGTCGGAATTCGCCGCCACGGGGACTGGACGGTGCGGATCGAGGCGATCGCCGGTGCGCCCACGCGGGCGCTGCTCGCGAGCCCCGCGGTGCCGTGGGCTGAAGCCGGCGAGCTCGGCGCGGCGCCACTGGAAGCCGTGCTCAGCGCAAGCGGGCTGACGCCCGCCCCCGATTCCGAGGCGCAGCACGGGTTCGCGGCAGCGGCGTTCGCGACGGTCGCCGAGCGCCAGACCGCCGAGGCCGCGATCGCAGACGCGAGCGAGCGCGACCAGGCCTTGCTGGTCGTGGGACGCGCGCTGCACGGCGACGATCTCGCGGCGGCGCTGACCTCGGCGCACCTCGGAGCGGTCGCGCTCCGCCGCCGTATCTCGGGCATCGCGGACTGAGCTCTCCGCTGGATGCGCCCTGTATATCTCGATTCTGGAATATCTCTCAGTGCGATTCGGCGGTAGTGTGGACGATGCGGCGGTGACGATC
Source organism: Leucobacter soli (assembly GCA_040392345.1). GTDB lineage: Bacteria > Actinomycetota > Actinomycetes > Actinomycetales > Microbacteriaceae > Leucobacter > Leucobacter soli_B. Next base: position 3,495 of record JBEBWI010000076.1, read on the forward strand.
GTCGCGGGGCAGACGGAGGAGCCATGAAGGGCAAGATCGCATTCGTTCTTGGAGTGGCCGTGGGATACGTGCTCGGCACGCGCGCGGGCCGCGAACGCTACGAGCAGATCAAGAGCGGCGCCCAGTCGCTCTGGAACGCGGAACCCGTGCAGCGCGGCGTGCACCTCGTGCGCGACGCCGTCGACGAACGGGTCGATGAACTGAAGGATTTCGCGAAGCGCGTCGGCGCAGATGTCGTCAGCAGTGTGGCGCGGCAGGCGGCCGGGGGCGGCTCGGCCACGTCGACGAAGCGGAGCTCCGCCGACTCTGGTTCCGCAGACGAGGCTGCGGCGCCGACGAGTCCGAAGACGACCGGCGCGAGAAGCGCCGGTTCGAAGACCACAAAGTCGCAGGCGGCCGGGAAGGCCCGGAAGGCTCCGGCCGCGAAGGCCGAGAAGACCGAGGACGCCGCCAAGGGCGGCAGCGCTGACGCCGAAAGCGGCGGGGCAGAATCATGAGCCGCCGCGACGATCAGGCCGGCACCTTCGAACTTCTCGCCCGCCTTCCGCAGCAGTTGCTCGCACTCGCGAAGGCCGAGTACGAGAACGCGAAGCGAGAGATCACGGCGAAGGCGAAGCGGGGCGGAATCGGGCTGCTCGCGATCGTCATCGCGCTGTTCTTCCTGTTCTTCGCGATCGCAGCGCTCGTCACTGCGGCGATCGCCGGTATCGCGGTGGTCTGGCCGGTATGGCTGTCGGCGCTGGTGGTGGCGTTCGCGCTCATCCTGCTCGCCGCCGCGGCGATCTTCGCCGGTATCGCGCTCATCAAGCGGGGCATTCCGGTGCCGGAGGAAACGATCGACCGGGTCGAGGGCGATTTCGAGGCGATGGCCGAGGTGCGCTTCAACAGCTCCACCCACATGCCGCAGCCCGGCGAGAAGGGGAACTGGCGATGAGCGAAGTACGACCGGAGCCCGGCGTGGAGGCGGCTCAGCGCGCACGCGCGGATCTCTACGACACCCTCGGCCAGCTGCGCGATCGGCTCGACTACGCCCAGCGCATCGACGACGCCGCCGAGCGGGGGAAGCGCCGCATCGCCGAGGTGCAGCGCGAGAATCCGGCCGTATTCTTCGCCGGTGTGGCCGGGGTCGCCGCGGTCGCGGGCCTTGCGGTGTGGGGCGTCGCACGAAAGGTGCTGCGCGCCTTCGAGTAGCATCGGCACCTCTGTCGACTGCACCCTGTCCGCATGCGGGTTCGGGGCGGCAGAACGAAAAGCGGCTCGGGAAAGCAATGGGGAGAGTGTCACGTTTCGGTTGCGTTTCGCGCTCGGATCGGCCGTGTTTTGCGTCTTTGCCATTGCAGGGTCAGAATAGGGACGTTGGAAGAGACTTTTCTTTTGGAAACCAGAACCGCGTCAACGGCAGACGTGTTCGCGGCCTGGTTTTTGGCGTGTCCGAACTAAGTGAGTGGGGTCCATGACGGCTGAGGCGAAACCGCTCAGCGGTCTGCGCGTGCTCGTTCCACGTGGCGGCACTTGGGGAGACCTGGTCGCGCAGGCTTTGCGGGAGCAAGGGGCCAGCACCGTTATCGCTCCCCTCGTCGACTTCGCGCACACCAGCGAGGAGGAGCGGCTGGTCGAAGCGTTGCGCCGTCTGGAGGCCGGCTACTACGACTGGATCACCGCGACGAGTGCGACCGTCGTCGACGTGCTCGCGCACCATCAGGCCGTGATCCCTCCGTCGACGCGCGTCGCAGTCGTCGGTGAAGCCACAGAGGTCGCGTTCACGAACGCCGGGTACCAGGTGAGCCGCACGCCCAGCGAGGAGAACAACTCCACCGCGGGTCTGCTCGAGGTGTGGCCCGAGATCGACGCCGGGGGGGTGCTGCGGGTGCTCACGCTGCGCTCGGACGTCGCGAAGCCGGTGCTGACGGAGGGTCTGCTGAACCGCGGGCACGACGTGACCCAGGTCGTCGCGTTCCAGACCATCGGCGTGCCGGTCTCGGCCCACATCCGCGAAGATGTCGAGTCGGGGCGGATCAACGCGTTGCTGGTCGCGTCCGCGAAGATCGCTCGCGAGGTGGCGACCCAGTTTCCGAAGCTCCCCGCCGACACGATCGTCGCCTGCGTGGGTCCGCGCACCCACGACGAAGCCGAGGCAGCGGGTCTTGCGCACAACCCCGATCACAAGAACTCACCCGTGAAACGGGCTCTGATCGATACCGTCGAGTCGGCGATCGATCAGAGCGACATGCTCGACTGACGCGTTCGCGAGGCCGAGTCGGCGCCCGCGGGTAACGATTCAGCGCCGTCGCGCGATAAATGCCCCAGAAGTTTGCGGGTGCGGGCAGACTAGAAGCCATGGCGCGAGTTGAGGTGTACCCCGATCGTGTGGTGATCAAGCTCACCACGACGGAGAAGGCGCTCGCCATGCACCGGCGCGACATCGTCATCGATCCCGAGGCCATCACCTCGGCGCTCATCACCAACGACCCCTGGGTGTGGCTGCGCGGCGTGCGCGCGCCGGGCACCCATATTCCCGGCAAGCTCGCCTTCGGCACCTGGCGCAGCTTCGCCGGTCGCGATTTCGCGCTCGTGCGGAGCGGACGATCGGCCATCGTCATCGACCTCGACGTGCCCGAGGGGGCAGCGGAGGATCACGGCTGGGTCGCGGAGTTCGACCCGTTCTCCCGCGTCGTGCTGTCGACCACGCACGCGGCGGATCTGATCAGAGCGCTGCGGCTCGACGGCGAGGAGGCCGTGTTCAGCACGGTCGCCTGACCATCGAGCCGCAGACTCGAGCCGGCCGGGATGTCGAGTGCGAACCCCGGCGGCCGGACACGACCTTCAGTCGTTGAGGATGATGAGGTCGTCCAGGTCCTTGCGGCTGCGGGGAGCGACCTCGCGCTCGCGCAGCGTGTCGGGCAGCTGATCGGGCTCGCCGAGCTCGCCGATCGCGGTGATCGACACCGGCTTCAGCGTGTCGGCGAGGCCGAATCCGGCACGAATCGCGTCAGCGCCGAAGCCGCCCATCTGATGCGCGTACAGGCCCTCGGCGCGCGCCTGCAGCGAGTACGTCGCGACCGCCTGCCCGAGATCGTACTCGGCCCAGGGCAGCGGCTTTCCGTCGGCATCCGCGATCTCGGCGATGTTCACGACCAGCGCCGCCGCGCGGCCGGCCCACTGCTGGTTGAAGCCCATGAGCGCACTCTCGATCTTGGCGAACGATGCGCTGCCGCGGCGCGCGATGATGAATCGCCAGGGCTGAGTGTTGCTGGCGCTCGGCGCCCATCGCGCCGCCTCGAACACCGCGCGCAGCGCCCCCTCGGGGAGTGAATGGTCGCCGTCGAACGAGCGGGGGCTCCAACGGCTTGCGATCGGGTCGAGAACCGGTGCGCTGGTCTGGGCGGTGCGGGGAGTCATGTGTGTCCTTCGGTTGTGCAACTGCGGCGTTCGAGTGCGTCGACGGTGGGTCGGCGCGGTGCCGAGAGATGCAACGGCGACCTTCGCCCAAGTATTCCAATGACCGTGATCCACCGGGGTAACCGGGCGAAACAGTGCCGGGGCCGGGGTGCGGATCACGCCGCGAGCAGCAGCGCGACCAGCGCGATGACCGGGAGCGAGGCGAAGGTGGTCAGGAAGACGGTGTCGCGCACCTGGATCTCGGCTCGGCGATACGTCGCGGCGTAGTTGTAGACGTTCTGCGCGGTCGGCAGCGCCGCGATGGTGGTCGCCACGAACGTCTCGTGCGGGTTCAGCTGGAAGGCGAGGCAGAGCGCCCAGGTCAGCAGCGGCATCACGAGCACCTTGATTCCGGTCGCGACGAGCGCGGCCGCGCGGCCCGAGCCCGGCTGCAGCGCGCGCTGGCCGTGCAACGATACGCCGAAGCTCAGCAGCACCATCGGAATCGCGGCGTCGCCGATCATCGAGACCGGGCCGAGCACCAGCTCGGGCACCTGCCACCCGAAGAGCGCCACCACCAGTCCGAGTACGGAGGCGATGATGATGGGGTTGCGTGCGGCCCGGGCGAGCGCGACCGTCGCCCCGCGCTGATTGCCGCGCGTTGATTCCAGCAGCGTCAGGATCATGGGCGCGAACACGACCACCTGCACCAGGAGGAGCGGAGCGACATATGCGGCATCGCCCAGAATGTAGATCGCGACCGGCAGGCCGAGGTTGTTCGAGTTCACATAGCCCGAACTCGTCGCGCCGAGCGTGGTGCTCGCGAGATCGCGCGGAAACCAGAGGCGCGAGAGCACGATGTAGAGACCGGCCACGAGCACCGCGGCGAGTGCGGTGATGAGGATCACCGGGGAGACGATCACGCTCGGGTCGCTGCGCTGCAGCACGTCGAACAGCAGAGCCGGGGTCGCCACGTAGAACGCGACGCGATTCAGCACCAGCCGCTGCTCGCCCTTGACGACGCCGAATCGGGATGCGAGATAGCCGGCGCCGATGATGCCGAGAATCAGGGCGAACCCCTGTGCCACCCCCATCATGCGCGCGCCTCCTCCACCCCATCGAGCCTAGTGCCGCGCGAATGCACGGGCGGCGCCGTTGCTCGGTCTTACCCTGTCGGGCTTCGCGACCGGCGCGCTACCGGGCAGCCGCGCCGCCGGAGCGCGCTCGCGGCTTCCGGTCTGCGGCGCCGAGCGCCAGGGCCGCCTCCTCGACGATCACTTCGGTGAGCCGGTCGAGCACGGGGGACCGCAGATTCCAGCGCTGCCAGTAGAGCGGCAGGTCGATGGTGGATCGCGGGCCGAGCTCGACGAGACGCCCATCGGCCAGTGCCGCGGCGCACTGCAGCGACGGCAGCATGCCCCAGCCCATGCCCAGCTCGATGGCGCTGAGGAACTCGGCAGACGACGGGATGAAGTGGCGAGGTGGATCCACCCGCGTGCGGGTGATGCGCCTGATGAAGCGCTGCTGAAACGCGTCTTGCCGGTCGAACTCGATCACGGGGGCTGCGCGCAGCGCCTCGGCGTCGACGTCCTGGGGGAAATACCGGCGCACGAACTCGGGAGTCGCGACGGCGAGGTAGCGATCGGAGCCGATGCGTGTGGAAGTGCACCCGGGCACCGTCTCCCGAGAGGCGGTGAGCGCGGCCATCGCCTCGCCCTTTCGCAGGTGCTCGGTCGAGACGGTCTCGTCGGCCCGCAGCACCTCGAAGTACGCGCCGGTCTCGCGTGCGGCGCGGGCGAGCGCCGGTACGAACCAGGTGGCGAGCGAGTCGGCGTTGACGACGATCGGAAGCACCGTGCCACCGGCGGGGCCCGCGCCGAGGTCGCGCCGCGCGTCGTCGAGGATGCGGTCGAGCTGGCGCGCCGCCCGAAGCACCGTCGTGCCCGCCTGGGTGAGGGCGATGGGCCTGGTGCGCTGCAGCAGCACCGAGCCGACGCGCTGCTCCATCGCCTTCACGCGCTGGCTGATGGCCGAGGGGGTGATGTGCAGGCGCCGTGCTGCGCCCTCGAAGCTGCCCTCGTCCACGATGACGGCGAAGGTCGCGAGGTGCTCGACGGGCAGATCCATCCCCCTATCTTAAGTAACACTAATGTTCCATCAGAAAGTTGAGCCCTCCTGAACTGGAGTTCGCCACCCGAGGGCGGCTAGCGTCACAGGAATGATCACTCCCATGCTCGTCGGATTCGGCACCGGCCTCTCGCTCATCGCGGCGATCGGCGCGCAGAACGCGTTCGTGCTGCAGCAGGGCATACGGCGCCAGCACGTGCTTGCGGTGGTGCTCATCTGCGGCCTCACCGACGCACTGCTCGAGTTCGCCGGCGTCGCGGGCATCGGCTTCGTCGTCGAACGGGCGCCCGTGGTCATCGAGATCTTTCGCTGGGGCGGGGTCGTCTTCCTGCTCTGGTACGCGTGGGGCGCGGTGCGGCGGGCACTGCGGCCCATCGGCCTGGTCGCCGCCGAGGGCTCTCAAGCGACGCTCAAGCAGACCGTGCTCGCGTGCCTCGCGATCACCTACCTGAACCCGCACGTCTACCTCGACACGATGGTGCTCATGGGCTCGGTCGGCAACGCGCAGGGCGACCCCGGGCGCTGGTGGTTCGCGCTGGGCGGGGCGCTCGCGAGCGTCGGCTGGTTCGCGCTGATCGGCTACGGGGCGCGGGCGCTCACCCGATTCTTCGCGTCGCCCCGCTCGTGGCAGGTGCTCGACTGGTGCGTCGCCGCCGTGATGGTCGCGATCGCTGCACGCCTGGTGTTCGGCGGAGTGTAGCGATCGCCGGTCCGGTGCCGAGCGGGTGAGCTCGTGCGGGCGTGGCCGGGCGCTGGCGCGAGTGGGGCAGGGCGCGGGGCGCAGCGTAGCCGACGCTACGCGCTGCCGAGCGTCGCCTCGGCGATCGCGTCCACGAGCGCATCGACGTCTTCGGGCGTCGTATCGAACGAGCACATCAGCCGCACGAGCTCGGGGTTGCCCGGCCAGCTGTAGAAGTGGAACCGCTTCCGGGCGTGCGCCTGCACCTCGGGCGGCAGTGTCGCGAAGACCGCGTTCGATTCGGTGGCCTGCGCCAACGCGACCCCGGCCGCCTTGCCCGTGCCGGTGATCCGCTCGATGCCGTCTCGCAGTCGCGTCGCCATCGCGTTCGCGTGCGTGGCCGAGCGCAGCCAGAGGTCGCCGCCGTACAGTGCGAGCAGCTGCGCGGAGAGGAAACGCATCTTCGAGCCGAGCTGCATATTGGTCTTGCGCAGATAGCGCAGCCCGAGCGCGCGTTCCGGATGGATCACCACGACGGCCTCGGCACCGAGCAGCCCGTTCTTGGTGCCCCCGAGGCTCAGCACGTCGACCCCGGCCTCCGTGGTGATCTCGGCGAGCGTCGCGTCCAGGTGCGCGGCCGCGTTGCCGAGGCGGGAGCCGTCCATGTGCAGCTCCATGCTGTGCGCGTGGGCGAGGTCGGCGAGCGCTCGAATCTCATCGACCGTGTAGCAGGTGCCGAGCTCGGTGGTCTGGGCGATCGAGATCGCAAGCGGCTGCGCACGGTGCACGTCGCCCCAGCCCCAGGCCTCGCGCTGCACCAGCTCGGGGGTGAGCTTGCCGTCGGGGGTGTCGACGGTGAGCAGCTTGATGCCGCCGACCTTTTCGGGTGCGCCGCCCTCGTCGACGTTGATGTGCGCGGTGTCGGCGCAGATCACTGCGCCCCAGCGCGGCAACGACCCCTGCAGGGAGAGCACATTCGCGCCGGTGCCGTTGAACACCGGGAAGATCTGCGCCATCGGGCCGAACAGCTCGCGGGCGAGTTCGTCGAGCCGCGCGGTCCACGGGTCGGCGCCGTAGGCAGGTGCGTGCCCGACGTTGGCGGCGGCGAGTGCCTCAAGCACCTCGGGGTGCGCTCCTGAGTAGTTGTCGGAGGCGAAACCACGGGGATGCGCGGCGAGGTCGCTGCTGGGCAGGGTCTTGGAATCGCTGGTGCTCACGCGCTCAGACACCCTCGGCGCGGTACTTCTCGGAGAGCTCCTGGTAGCCGAAGGCGTTGCGGCGTACGCGCTCGGTCATCTCCTCGTTCATCGGCCCGCGATCCTTCGCGGGTACGCCGGCGACGAGGTGCCCGGCTTCGACCCGCTGGCGCTCGAGCACGAGTGCGCCGGCGGCGACGAAGGCGCCGGTGCCCACCACGGAGTGGCTCAGCAGCTTCGAGCCCATGCCGATGAGACTGCCGTCGCCCACCCGTGTGCCGTGCAGCAGGGCGAGGTGCCCGACCCCGACGTTCTCGCCGACGACGGTCGGCGCCCCCGGGTCGGTGTGCACGACCACGTTGTCTTGCAGGTTGCTGCCCGCGCCGAGCTCGATGTAGTCCATGTCGGCGCGCATCACGACGCCGAACCAGACGCTCGCCCCGGGCCCGACGCGCACATCGCCGATGAGCGTCGCGTTCGGGGCGATCCATGCGGTGGGGTCGATCTGCGGATGAATGCCGTTGAAGGGAATCAGAAGCGCCATGCCCCCAATCTACTGGGCCGGCCCGGAGCCCTCGACAATGCCTCCCGCCCGTGTCAGCATGAGAGCACGCGGGCGCTCTCCGTGAGCGCACGGGTCGTGGCTCGCGGGATCGGAGTCGACATGCGGTACATGCTTCTACTGCACGGTCGGGAGGAAGACGTTCACGCGACCGCGCCCGAGCGGGTCGAGCGGGTGGCGAGCTTTCTCGCAACCTACGAGGATGCGCTCCTGCAGCGCTCCGAGTTGGACTGGACCGAGGTGCTCGGCTCCGAGGTGAACGCCGAGACGGTCGAGCCGGGCGGCGAGGTGCGCGAGGGGTGGGCGAACGCGGAGGGCCTCCCGGTCGCGCGAATCTGGGTCGTACGCGTCGTCGATGAGGCACGAGCGCGCGCGATTGCGGGCGAGCTCGCAGAGGCGACCGGATCCACTATCGAGGTGCGCGCCTGCATGCCCTCGGCCCAGCGCCCGTAGTCGCGGTGCCCGCTGGCCCAGCTCGACCTCGACGGGCGAGCGCCTACCTCGCCGAGTGAACGCAGAAGCACAACCGCGCCCGGCTTTCTCGTGCATTTGCGTTCACTCGACGCGGGTGCATCGGAGTCCGTGGGTGCCGTGACGCAAGGGTGCGTGGAAGGTGGAGGCAAGGCAGGGGAAAGGGCCGAGCGCGAGCGAAGCCGGGGTTGACATCGCCCGTGCAGGTGCGTAGGTTCATTAGTGAAGTAACTAACCAAGGAACTTCATTCCAGATCCGATCCACTCGTGAAATGCACGCGACCCAGGAAGGCGAGGTGGCCGGTGTTCGACGACACCAAACCGATCTTCCTCCAACTCGCCGAGCGCATCGCCGACGACATTCTGCGGGGCGCCTACAGCGAGGGCGAGCAGGCCCCGTCGACCAACGAGCTCGCCGCGTACTTCCGCATCAATCCCGCGACCGCCGGCAAGGCGTTGAATCTGCTAGTGGATCGCCGCATCCTCGTGAAGCGCCGCGGCATCGGCATGTTCGTCGAAACCGGGGCCCGCGCCCGTATCGCCGGCGAGCGCACCGAGCGTTTCACGCACGACTTCGTGCACCCGCTGCTCGCGGAAGCCGCGGCTCTCGGTCTCGGTCTTCGCGAGGTGATCCACCTCGTCGAAACGGCGGAGGTCGCAGAGACCGC